>CAZMHF010000021.1:0-33131 GCA_964566025.1 uncultured Lachnospiraceae bacterium
GAGCTTGAACTCCCACTGAAACAAGGAAGTTCCACCCACCGCCTAAGAGGCGGGGACTTCCTTAGGAGGTTAAAAAGCTGCTATTTTCACAAGAAATGAAAATAGCAGCTCCTAAATTCTTTTACAAATAACGATAAAGCTCTTTTGCAGCTTCCTTCTTCGTTGTTTCCACTACATCTAAAACCTCTACCTTAACAGTATTATTGCCAAATGCAATTTCTATTATATCGCCAGCATTCACCGCCAAAAACGCTTTTGCAACTTTACCATTTACAAGTACACGCCCAGCGTCACAAGCTTCATTCGCTACGGTTCGCCTTTTAATCAAACGTGATACTTTCAAGAATTTGTCAAGTCTCATTATGCGTTAACAGCATCCTTAAGGCTTTTTCCAGCTTTGAATTTTGGAGCCTTTGTAGCTGCAATTTTCATAGTTTCGCCAGTCTTAGGATTACGTCCTTCTCTTTCAGCTCTTTCAGTAACTTCGAAGTTTCCGAAACCTGTTAATTGGATTTTCTCACCCTTAACTAATTCTTCTGTTACAGTAGCAAGGAATGCATCTAATGCTTTTCCTGCGTCCTTTTGTGTAAGTTCTGCTTTTTCAGCCATTGCTGCGATTAATTCTTTTTTGTTCATTTCTGAAATCCTCCACTTTAAACTATAGATTTGATTTTTGAATTCGTTTTGAACTCTTGTTTATTTATATAGTTTTTTTGATCATTTGTCAAGGCATAAAGCCATTTTGAGCAAGTTTTTCATGCTTTTTTTACGCATTTAGCGTGTTTTATATCTATTTTATACCTAAAACAAGAAAAACCCTCTCCACCCGCTTAGGATGGATAGGGTTTTGTATATCATGATTTTGATTCTTCCGTTGTTGCTTCAGGATTTTCTGTTGTTGCTTCTTCTGTTGTTTTTTCTGTAGAAGCTTCCATAGAGCCAGCCTTAGTTGTACCAGCTTCTGTGCTTTTTTCTGTGGTTTTTTCTTCGGTTGTCTCAGGCACGTTTTCGTATTTAATTTCATTGAATTTTAGTTGTTCATACACTTTTTTTAACACTTCAAATTCAGGTGCCGCTTCTTGATATTCTTTGTATTTTGATTTAAACATAACTGCACGACGATCGTCATATTCCGCTTCGATTTGCTTATCTGTTTCTTCATCGTTATAATCATCCACACAAAAGATAACATAATATCCTGAAGATTCTACGTGAGCAATTGCTGCTTCACCTGTTTTTAACTTCAAGCCTTCTGTTCCAAAAGCACTCTTGTCTGCATTGATCTTATCACCAATCACACGTGAGCTTGCTGATATAGAATCTTTGAAATCCTTGTAATCATCATTTTCTTTATAGGATGTCACTAGCTTACTCAAATCAACTTTTTTAACGTCTTTTTCTTTTGCATATAGATCCTTAACTTCTTCTAAAATCTCTTCTGCAAATTTCTTCTCATCTGTAGTGTCGTCTTTGCCCTCTTCTACCTTATCTTCTTTGATATAAATATAAGAGAGTTTGCGTTGACGGAAATCATCACGCTCTACTTTTTTGTCAATATCCGCTACCAAGTAATCATATACTTTATTGGCAAGTAGATTGCGCTCATAAATTGAAGTCAAAAGATCCTCTGTAGCTCCTGTTGCTTTGATAACGCCTGGATCGGATTCTTCCATGTACTCTTTGACACTGTTAGCGATTAATTCTTTGTCACTATCATCAAGAGAAATTTTAAACTCCGATGCTAAACCACCTAAAATACGTGTTTGCAAAATTCCAGCCATCACATCTTCACGAATCGTATCACCAATTGGAATTCCTGTACCGTATAAGTCCAATTCATAAAACTCTGAAAGAGATGAGATATTGCCTGCGGATAAATAATAATTTGCATACATATCATATGCCATTTGGTTTCTCTTGAGAATAAAATTTACTTCATCTAAATAAATTTTCTCTGTTCCATACGTCGCAACAACCGTCTTTGAATATTCGCTTTCTTTAACACTCTTTTTGCAACCTGCTAATGAAGTCAACAGCAAGCATAATACAAGAAATGTTAAAAAATATTTTTTAAGTTGTTTCATTATATCCTCCTATTTATAGGTCATTTGGCATTTCAATATTTTATCATTCAACTCCGAATACTACATGCCACGAATTATTATATATCTTTTTATTTAAAGTAGCAACAATTTTATGATTTTCAGCGCATTTTTCGCATCATTTGTAACGTTTTTTGGCACATTTGCCATTTTCTGCGGTGCTTTATAGAGAAAATATGGCTGATTAACTGCATTAAATTTCAAACAATTCTGATTTTTTTTCAAAATCTCTGGTATTTTTGAAACATCCACTGGTGCCTTAGGGTGCATTGTAATGCGGATTTTATCATCCGTTTTTTTGATTTCCGTCACCCATAATTCATGAGCCATGGCTTTTAGCAATGCCACCTCTAATAGTTGCTCAACAACCTTTGGCATATCTGAGAAGCGATCCACCAATTCGTCTTGCAAGTCATGAAACTCTTCTTCATTTGTAATTGTTGCAATTTTTTTGTACACCTGTAGCTTGATAATTTCGCTTTTAATATACGTTGCTGGAATATAGGCATCAATATTCATGTCGATCACCGTCTCAAATTCCTCTATTTCCGATTTCTCGCCCTTTAGAGTTTCCAATGCCTCATTTAGCATTTTGCAATACAAATCATAGCCAATGGCCTCCATATGCCCTGACTGATCTTCGCCTAGCAAATTGCCGGCGCCTCTTATTTCTAAATCTTTTAGGGCAATACGTATACCCGAACCCAATTCCGTAAAATCTCGAATCGCTTCAAGCCGCTTTTGCGCTTCTTCTGTTAGCATTTTGTCCTTCTTGTATAAAATGAATGCATATGCCACACGATTTGAACGCCCCACACGACCACGCAATTGGTACAATTGTGACAATCCATATCGGTCAGCATCATGAATAATAATCGTGTTGACATTGGAAATGTCTAACCCTGTTTCGATAATGGTAGTTGAAACAAGCACATCGATTTCATGATTAATAAAGTCTAACATGATTTTTTCGAGCTGGCGTTTTGGCATTTTTCCATGTGCATAAGCAACAACTGCATCGGGATTCAATTTTTGAACTTTCCCCGCTACATCGGCAATATCATTTACACGATTATACACATAGTATACTTGTCCATCTCGATTCATCTCACGATTAATTGCTTCATGTACTACCGCCTCGTTATACTCCATTACAAAGGTTTGAATTGGCACACGCTCGCTCGGCGCCTCTTGCAACGAACTCATACCACGAATACCTGTTAACCCCATATGTAATGTTCTAGGAATAGGCGTCGCTGTTAATGTCAATACGTCCACTGACTTTTTCAAGTGCTTAATTTGCTCTTTTTGCGCAACGCCAAAGCGCTGCTCCTCATCAACAATTAACAATCCTAAATCCTTAAACTCAACGTCCTTTGATAATACTCTATGTGTCCCCACAACAATATCAACCATTCCCTTTTTTAGTTCTCGAATAGTATGATTAATTTGCGTTGTTGTTCGAAAACGTGATAGCATCTCGATTTGAATCGGAAAATCCTTCATGCGTTGAACAAATGTATTGTAATGTTGCTGCGCTAGTATGGTTGTTGGCACAAGATATGCAACCTGCTTATTGTCTTGAACCGCTTTAAAGGCAAGGCGAATCGCAATTTCTGTTTTTCCATAGCCAACATCACCACATATCAGACGATCCATGATTTTCGCACTTTCCATGTCCTGCTTTGCCTCTTTAATGGCTACTAGCTGGTCTTGTGTTTCATCATATGGAAATAGCTCTTCAAATTCCCTTTGCCACACTGTATCTGGTGAAAAAGCAAATCCATTATCCTGTTGACGAAGCGCATACAAATCGACAAGCTCTTGCGCAAGCTTTCCAATTTCTTTTTTAACTCGCTCCTTTGTTTTTGTCCACTCAGGTGAACCAATTCGATTTAATTTTGGCTTTTTCGCATCCGAATCGGCATATTTTTGAACATAATTAACTTGCGAAATGGGGATAAATAATTTCCCATTATCCGCATAGACAATTTGAATATAATCTTTAATGATATGATTTACTTCTTGTTTGACAATACCCTGATAAATACCGAGTCCATGTTTCTCATGTATCACATAGTCGCCAAATGAAAGCTCCGATACATCATTAACATATCCCTTTTTATTATGCTTCTTGTGTGCCTTCTTTTTGGATTTTTTATCTCCAAACATATCATCATCCGTCATCATAACGTATTTTAAATCAGGATAAATAAACCCATTTGTTAGGCTGCCTTGTGTGACCATGATTTCACCTGGCATCACATCGCCTTTCGCCTCCTCCTTGTAATAGGAGTGCAAATCATAGTCAAGCAATTCCTTTGCAAGACGCTCGGCGCGCGTTCTTGAGGCACACAATAACACAACTTTGTATTGTTTCTTATGGTAATCTTGCAAATCATGAATTAACAATTTGAAATCCATTTTATAAGATTGAATTGGCGTTGACTTAATAAAAAGACTCTCTCGCTTTTTATCGTAATATGGCTCAATGAGTTGGTCAAAATTGCTAAGCAATACCGTTTGGCTTGTCAGTAATCTTACAAGGACTGTCTCTGCACTAAACAGCATATCGACTTGTCTTGGCAATAAATACCCCTTCTCAAGTCGATGCATCATACTTTCTTGAAATTCTTTCTCTACTACAAGCGCTTTCGACTCCAAATTAAGCGATTCCTCTACAACAATCAAGGTACGCTCTAGTGGAAAATAATCTAACAATGAAACGGTTTCATCTACAAAATAATTCATAAATGACTCCATTTTTGTTCCCGCTATTCCCCATTTTGCGTTGTCTATAAATTCATTAATTGATCGCTTTAATCTCGCTGCTTCCTCTGTTAGCATCTCATCGCGTAGCAATTGATAATGCGCTTGGTATTCTTGTTCGATTTTTTCAATACCTTCTGTGATACGTTCCTCTGGAACAATCAGCTCCGTAGCCGAAAAAATCTCCACGCGCTCAATACGCTCAATTGACCTTTGCGATTCCACATCAAAGCTTCGTATCGTATCAATTTCATCGCCCCAAAGCTCAATACGATAGGGCGCTTCTTCTATCAGCGAAAAAATATCGATAATACCACCACGAACACTAAATTGCCCCACATCCGTAATTTGATTCACTCGCTGATAGCCTAATTGTGTTAATTGTTTTTGCAACTGTTCACTAGAAACACTAGCACCTTCTTCTAAGAGGATTTTTCCCTTTTCTAAAGAATGAATTGGCGCCATTGGATTCATCAATGCGTCAATCGTTGTAATGACAATGCATGGCGCAGTATTTGGCTCGTTCGTTTGCTCCAAAATGGCATGATAAGCACGCATGCGTTGTTGCAATTGAATTTTCCCTTGCAAATCCGCTTGATAAAAAATCAAATCCTTCGCTGGTACATAAAAGGTTTTCGCCACAAAATTTTTAAAGTCGGCTTGCATCGCTTTTGCTCGCTTAACTGTATTAGTAACAATCAAAATAAATTCAAATGTATCACCTAATTCTGATAACATATGAACTGATTGCGATGCAGATACACCATAAATATGAACAGGCCCTTTTCCTTTTTGCAATGTTTCCTTTGCCTTGGAATAATTGCTGTCATTGTTTAAGGGATTCGTTAGTTCGAAAATCATCACGTTCCTTCCTTAAGGTTTCAGACCATTATATATATTCATCGCCTGATCAAGACCCTCTGTTAATAAACATTCTGTCGCTTTTTGCGCATTAATGACACCACTTTTTACATCATCCCATTCCTCTTTTGGAAAATGCGACAATACATAATCGGCCAAATCCATGCGAGGAGGCTTCTCACCTACACCAATGCGGATACGCAAAAATTCATCATGTCCTAAATGCTGAATAATATTTTTAATGCCATTGTGCCCACCAGCGCTTCCTTTTCCACGGATACGTAATTGCCCTGTATGAAGCGATACATCATCATAAATCACAATTAATTGGCTTGCATCTACTTTATAATAATCCAATAGCGCGCGAACACTCTCACCGCTCAAATTCATAAAGGTTTGTGGCTTCGCCAAAACAACAGGGATACCACTGATTCTCCCTTTTCCAATGAGTGCTTTATGTTTTTTAGTGGTTACGTCAATTTTGTATTCCAATCCAATGCGTTCAATTGTATCAAATCCAATATTATGCCTGGTTCCAACATATTTCGTCCCTGGATTTCCGAGTCCAACAATAACAAACATTTTGATCTCCTTATAGCTTTTTCATGATAAAAGCCGCCATCGCAATGATAACGGCATTTATGTATACTATTATAGCATCGGAACGGGAATTGGTCGACGTTTATCAAATACTTTTTCTACATCAAACAAATCCGATACGCGATTTTTCTCTGTCGATAGCGCCTCATACATTCTGACACCATCAATATTTCGTCTTCCCATGCGTACATAATTTTGTCGTATTTGCACCCAATATGGTGTGGAATCAACGGTACAGAAAAATCTAAATCCAGCGCCTAATAAATATTCGTATTTCGGTCCTTCATAATCATGCCAGCTATGAATATCTGCACCAAATGGATACAATAAAACATCGCATGGCCCACCAAGTAGTGGTAGTACTTCATTTGCCCATAAGTCTGTATCGGCAATGACGGATTCTAGCTCAATCGCTCCCATCTGTCGATGTCCCCATGTATGGCTGGCAAATTCCCATCCATCATCAAGCAATGCTTGCGCAACGAGAGCTGCCTTTTCTCGATCCTCTTGTAATGTTGGTGATTCGGCATGTCTTGAAAGCGAGGTACGGTATCCCAAGATACCTTGATAACCTGTTAAGCCTACTAGACCTTTTGCTCCTTTATAAGAGAAATCAGGATGCTCATCAATAAAGTCATCTACCAATGGCACCATATCATATGCGCCCATTACCTCCGTCCCATCATCCTGTCGATACACAGCGGTTGGCTTTCCATCTTCATCAATATCAAGGCGAATAGCAAATCCATCACCATCCATATATTCATAATAGCACACGTCATCTTGTGATAACACAAATGGAATTTTACCTTTTGGCAAATAGATCGGTTTTTGACGATACTTCATCACGCCTTCTACTTCAACCTGCTCAGCAATATCATGAATACTAATCAGTATATAACCCTTTTCATACATTGATTCCATGACGGCATTAAACTCTTCGATCGTTGTCATAACTTGGTTATAACCTACCTCGTCGGAATCTCCATCAAATGCTTTGTCCGTATCAACAATCAATGAATGGTAGAAAATATGCGTAATTTGCGTATTGTCTGGCCATTTGACTAATTCTCTTTTTTGGGTTTTATACTTTTCAACTGCTTCAAGTAGTTCTAATGAATCATTGAACTTTGGATGACTAGAAAGTAATTCAATCGCCTCATCATGATTAACACCTAACGCCAAACGATCTGCTTGTGCAATCAATTCCTCGACTTCCTTTTTGAATGTAGCTTCCTCATCAATCGTCGATACTTCTGTCCCAGTTGATGATTCTGTTGTTTCTTGTGGTTTTTCTTTCGGTGTTTTTTTATCGAAAAATAATTTTTTAATGGCAAAAATTCCTCCTGCAAGCAAGGCAAGCAAGACAATCAATAATACTATTTGTTGTATTCTTTTTTTTCTACGTCTTCTAGAACGCTTCGCTGATCGAAAGCGAAAGCTATCATCAAAACTCCCGTATGTTCCCAACTATATACCTCTTTCTCTTCACCGTCTTTTTCGTCTATTCTCATATTCTTTGAGAAAAAATAAACTTAAGGCAAAGCACCTTAAGTTTATTTTAACTTATTATTTTAAAATGTTCAATCATTTTTCAACCTTTACAAAACATATCGCTCATTTTTATCAATCACAATTTTGATATCATTTCCTTCACCGATATATGTCGTATTAGGACGAATCGTATTTCTGCTTTCAACAATACAATTTTCAATGTATGTGTTGTCACCAATATAAACGTCATTTAAAATGACGGAGTTTTTGATTACGCAGTTGTTTCCAACGTATACTTGCTTAAATAAGATGGAATTTTCAACGTTTCCATCAATAATACAACCACTTGATACTAGGCTGTTTTCAACCTTTGAACCAGGATTATATTTTGCTGGTGGCAAATCCTCTACCTTTGAGTATACATCTGGATGCTCCTTAAAGAAATGTTGTCTAATTTGTGGTTTTAAGAAATCCATATTGGTCTTAAAATAAGCATCTACGGTTGAAATATTGTTCCAATATCCATCATACTTATAGGCAAATATTCTTTTTAGCTTTAGATAACGCACCAAAATATCATTTACAAAATCGTAACGACCTTCTTCTGCGCATTTTTCAATCAATTCAATCAACTGTCTTCTTCGGATAATATAAATACCGCACGAAATAAGGTTCGTGGTGTTCACAACTGGTTTTTCATAAATTTGTGTCACGCGTCCATCTTCATCCACTTCGATTTGTCCAAATCGTGTTAAATCCGCATCTGGTTCCATTTGCTTGCATACGATCGTAATATCCGATTGCTTGCTAATGTGCTGCTCAAGCACCTTGTTAAAGTCTAGCTTGTAAACGGCATCACCCGATGTAATCACCACATATGGCTCATGTGAGCTTTTTAAAAAATGTAGATTTTGATAAATCGAATCCGCAGTTCCTCTAAACCAGTCGTTGTTATTTGTTGTAATGGTTGGCGTAAATACAAAAAGTCCGCCTTGCTTACGTCCAAAATCCCACCATTTTGATGAATTCAAATGCTCATTTAGTGATTTTGAATTGTATTGTGTCAATACCGCTACTTTTTGTATATGGGAATTTGAAAAATTACTAAGTGTAAAATCGATGCTTCGATAGCTTCCTGCAATAGGCATCGCCGCAATGGCACGCTTATTTGAAAGCTCTTTCATTTTTTTGTTATTTCCACCCGCTAGGATAATTCCAATTGCTCTCATAGGCTGCCTCCTGTCTTAATAATGTAACCACCACTTGGAAGAATTCCGTCCTCGTAGTCATCAATCGCTGTCACTCCAGCAATCGCTGAATTTTTTCCGATTGTCACATCATCTGGAATCGCTGAATTTTCTCCAACTGTCACAAGATCAAAGGCATATACTTTTGGATCTAGCTTACTTTCAGCATACTCAAATGCTCCTATCGTAACATTCTTTCCAACCGTTGTGTTTTCTGCAATGATTGCTTTTGTAATGGTACTATGGTCGGCAATGGTCGAGTTTTGCATAATAATGGAGTCGCGAACAACTGTCCCCTCACCAATAATAACGCCTGTACCAATAATCGAGTTATGGACCTCTCCATAAATCTCGCACCCTTCACTAATAAGACTCTTGTTAATCACAGCATCCTTGGCAATAAATTGTGGTGGCAACACATCGCTCTTCGTGTAAATCTTCCAGAATTCTTCGTACAAATTGAATACCGGAATGATATCGATCAATTCCATATTGGCTTCCCAATATGAGCCTAATGTACCAACGTCTTTCCAATAGCCACTATATTCGTAGGCAAAAATGCGATCGCCTCGTCCATGACAATATGGAATGATATGCTTTCCGAAGTCGCAATTTGGCTCGCTTGATTTTGCAATCAATGCTTCACGCAAAACGGACCAGGTAAAAATATAAATACCCATCGAAGCTAAATTGCTTCTTGGATGTTCTGGTTTCTCTTCAAACTCCACAATGCGACTTGTATCATCTGTGATAACAACACCAAAACGCTTTGCTTCCTCTAGTGGAACTGGCATCGCTGCAATGGTCATGTCTGCATTGTTGCTCTTATGGAAATCAAGCATCACTTCATAATCCATCTTATAAATATGGTCTCCTGATAATATAAGAACATACTCTGGATTAAACGAATCGATATACTCGATATTTTGATAGATGGCATTCGCTGTTCCTGTATACCACTCGCTATCTGAACTCTTCTCATATGGTGGCAATACGGCAACACCACCGATATTTCGGTCCAAATCCCATGGTATACCAATGCCAATATGTGTATTCAAACGCAATGGTTGATATTGTGTAAGGACACCGACTGTATCAACACCTGAGTTGATACAATTGCTTAATGGAAAATCAATAATACGATATTTTCCTCCAAAAGCCACTGCTGGCTTCGCTACCTTGGCAGTTAGAACACCTAAACGGCTGCCTTGCCCGCCTGCTAATAACATAGCAATCATTTCTTTTTTTATCATAAATCACACCCCGTTTTTTAAGATAGTTATATTATAGCACATATTGCCCAAATCTGAAGAAGCGTTTTCACTTTTTCGTGCATTTTTCTTAGAAATAATCAACAAAAAAAAGTCGCGAACTTAAGCACCTTTCATAACGCAAGATAATTTATCGTTTTTTTTGTTACCTTTTCACAAAAAATGGTCAAATACTTTTCTTTTTCGTTGATTTTATGTATACTATTGAAGAAACGCAGAAACAATTTGTAAATTCGGATACTCGAAATCCGCTTCGCTACTTTCTCGTGATCTCCCAGCAGCTTCGCTGGGAGTTCAAAATCAAAACCGCACAACAATGGAGGTTTTTATGTATATGATAGATTTTAAATGCCCCATTTCCATTCACTTTATTGGAATTGGTGGAATCGGCATGAGTGGACTAGCGATGCTTTTACGCAGTCACAACTTTAAAATTTCTGGTTCCGATTGGAGCCCTTCTTTTGTTACGAAAGAACTCGAAAAAACAGGTATTCCCATTGCTTATGGACCATCTACTGATTTTTTGCCTGAAGATACGCAATTAGTTGTCTATACGGCAGCCGTTAGCCCTACTAATTTAGAATATCAACTTGCCTTATCAAAAAATCTTCCTCTTATTACAAGAGGCGAATTGCTTGGTCTTATTATGAAGCAATATTCCACTTCCATCGGGGTGTCTGGAACGCATGGCAAAACATCCACAACTTCTATGCTTACCCATATTTTCTTAGAAGCAAAAAATGATGCGACGATTTCTATTGGGGGTATTTTGCCTGCCATAGGTAGCAACATTCAAATTGGGCATAGCGATATTTTCTTGGCCGAAGCATGCGAATATACCAATAGCTTCTTATCACTTTATCCGACGATGGCTCTTATTTTAAATATTGAAGCCGACCATCTCGATTTTTTTAGTGATATCGAAGAAATTAGATCTTCCTTCCATACCTATATGTCACAAGTTTCATCCGATGGCTACGTCCTTATCAATGCAGATATTGACGATTACAAGCAACTAACTGATGACCTTTCTTGTCAAGTTATCACCTTTAGCTACAAGGATTCAACTGCTGATTTTTTTGCCGATGCGATTCAATTTAACGATGACAACTACCCTTCTTTTGATTTGTATCAAAACGGTGTATTTTTGACGACCTTTGAGCTTCGTGTTCCGGGGCGCCATAATATTTCAAATGCCCTAGCGGCTATTACCGCTTCTATTCAACTTGGAATTGAACTTTCGACGATTCAAAACGGACTTCTTTCTTATACGGGAGTTGAAAGGCGTTTCCAACGCTTAGGTACTTTTAAAGGAATGACGGTAATTGATGATTATGCACACCATCCACGCGAAATAAGAGCCACCTTAAAAACGGCATCACATTATCCACATAATCGATTATGGTGCATTTTCCAACCTCATACCTATTCACGCACGAAAGCATTGTTTGACGAGTTCGTAATCGAATTATCCAAATGTGATATTTCCATTGTCGCTGACATTTTTCCTGCGCGCGAAACAGATACGTTGGGCATGCATTCTTCTTTATTAACGAATGCACTTACTCGTGAGAACCACACAAGCTATACCTTCCCTACCTTTGATGAAATTATTGATTTTATTCAAGAAAAAGGGCAGCCTGGCGACATGATTATCGTCATGGGTGCTGGCGACATTAAAATTCTCGCTCATAAATTAATTCAAATGAATCAACCATAATATCTTCTCTGTCATATGGTTTGTCCACATTCCATCCACAGCTTTTTTCGCAAAGTTGTGGATGACTTCTATTTCAAAACGAAAATAGCTGTGTTATACTTTTTGTAAAATGAGCAAACCAAAAGGGGAGTTAGTTATGAGCATTATTCGTTTATCCAACCAAATTCATACTCCAATCGTATCCATTCCAAAAAGCTTCTTCACGAATTATATGCCCCACGCAAATGGTGAATATGTGAAAATCTTTTTGTTTCTTTATATGGCCATGTCTGCTCCATCCGACCACGATAGCATTATGTCTATTTCATTGCTCGCTGATACATTTCATTTTACAGAAAACGATATTTTGCGCGCCTGTAATTACTGGAAGGACGAAGGTCTTCTTGACCTTTTGTATGAAAGTGGAGAGTTAGTCAACATTACATTTTTACCGATGGAGAAAACGAAAGCACCTAGTGAGTCTTCTGTTGTGAAGCCTCCTCTTCGTGAGGCTGCTCCCGTTTTGGTTAGAAATCTCCCTGCTTCTTTTAGTGATGATTTAGCCGATGATGAGAATTACACCTTGCTTGCGCATGTTACTGAAAAATATATCGGTACGCCTCTATCGTCTGCCTTTCATAATGATTTCAAGCATCTATACCATCTTTTTGATAAGGATAGTTCGATACTTGAATATATCGTTGAGTATGCAGTCGAACGCAAAAAAACAAGTATTGGCTACATAAAAAGCGTTGCACATGACTGTCACGCTCAAAATTTGCACGACTTAGCTTCCATCAAATATTATTTAGAGTCAAAAAACTCCACCATCATAACGGTTTTACGCTCATTTGGAATTATTAATCGAACGGCTACCACTAACGAGCGAGAGATTATTCGCGTATGGACACAGGATTGGAACATGCCAGAAGATTTGATTGCTTACGCATGCGAAAAAACCATTGCAGCAGATAAGGGACCTAGTTTTTCTTACGCAGATGGCATTTTAAAAAAATGGCACGAGCAAGGCATCCATACCCTAGAGGATGCAAAAAAAAGTGATGAAGCCTTCCGTGCGGCAAATTCAAAAAATTATTCATCCAAAAAAACAAAGTCAGCCACAACTAAAAAATCAACCTATGTAAACCGTTTTAACCAATTTGAGCAACACGATTATGATTTTGATGAGATTGATGCGTTATTAGAGGCAGATATCCACAACACCAAATAAGGAGATTCTTTATGGGACTTACCAATGCAAAAATTACGGCCATTCTAAATGATTATGATAAACGACGCTATCTTGCCGAGCAGGAACTTAAAAATCGTTACGAAGAAGTGTCTGCATCCGTTCCTCGTTTCAAAGAAATTGATGACGAAATTCATTCCTTGTGTGTTTTGCAATCAAAAAAACAAATTACGAATGCGGAGGAAATTACGGCGAGTGAAAAGGAATCCTATCAACAGCAATTAGCTGCTCTTGAACAGGAAAAACAATCTCTTTTACGCCAACATGACTACCCAGATGATTTTTTATCCCTTACATACACATGCGAGTTTTGTAAGGATACTGGCTACATAAAAACAGAAGGTTCTTCGCGCGCCGTAAAATGTCGCTGTTTAAGCCAAATCATTATCAAAGTTTTATATGACCAATCGGGCATTATTGATACGATACAACACGAGAACTTTAATACATTTACCGACCGTTATTATCCTGATGACTTAGTGGTTACACCAGACGGGAAATCAGCGCGCGACTTTATGAATGAAGTGGTTGCACAGTGCAAAACGTATATCAAGGATTTCCCTCGCTTTAAGGGCAATATGCTTTTTCGTGGAAAGGCTGGTCTTGGGAAAACGTTTTTATCCAATTGCATTGCTTCAGAGCTTATAAACCAACTTTATAGCGTTGTTTACTTGACAGCCTTACAATTATTCGATATATTTTCTCAGTACGACTTTGGCGATGACGGCAAACAGTACGAAGAAGCTATCTCGCACCTTCTATCTTGCGACTTACTAATCATTGATGATTTAGGTAGCGAAGTGGATAATCGTTTTACGAATACAAAGCTATTTTATGTAATTAGTGAGCGACTTAATCGACAAAAGGGCACGATTATTTCAACCAATTTAAGTTCTACAGAAATTCGAGACCGTTATAGTGATCGTGTGTATTCTAGAATTATTGGAAATTACAAACCAGTCACCTTCCTCGGTCGCGATATACGAATTGCCAAACTAAAACAGTCATTATAACATCAGGAGGACATTATGCAATCCAATTATGAAGTAAAGCTGAATAACATTCCCGTAGGGCCGTTAGGTCTTATTCCACACAAAAGCAGTGCTCAATTAGGAAAGGATGTTGATTCTTATCTTTCCTCATGGCGCAAGGCTCGCATGGATGAAGGCGTAATCCCTGATGCATTTGCAGAATACCAAAAGGATTCTTATATTATCAAGGCATCAACGCCTCGATTTGGCTCTGGTGAAGCAAAAGCGGTTATTCATGAATCTGTTCGTGGTGATGATATTTTTATTTTACTTGACGTGATTAATTATAGCTTGACGTATTCATTAAGTGGCGCCATGAACCATATGTCTCCCGATGATTATTTTCAAGATTTAAAGCGCCTAATTGCCGCTGTTAGCGGAAAAGCGCGTCGTATTACCGTTATTATGCCTTATCTCTATGAGAGTAGACAGGATATGCGTTGCGGCAGAGAATCACTAGATTGTGCTCTTGCTCTACAAGAATTGGCGCGTATGGGCGTTGAAAACTTTATTACATTTGATGCTCACGAACCAAAGGTTCAAAATGCCATCCCTCTAAAAAGTTTTGAGAATGTTTCATGTATTTATCAATTTATCAAGGCGCTATTGCGTACCGAAACAAATCTCACCATTGACAAAGACCATATGACCGTTATTAGTCCCGATGAAGGTGGTACAGCTCGTGCGATTCATTGTGCAAACTACCTTGGTGTAGATATGGGTATGTTCTACAAGAGACGTGATTATACACGTATTGTGGATGGCAAAAACCCTATTGTTTCTCATGAATATTTAGGAACAGATTTAGAAAATCAAGATGTTATTATTATTGATGATATGATTTCTTCTGGCGATAGCATTTTAGATGTTGCACGAGAGTTAAAACGCCGCAAAGCACGCAAGGTGTTTGCCGTTGCGACATTTGGACTATTCACAGCAGGACTTGCTAAATTTGACGAAGCCTACGAAAAAGGTGTTATTGATCGCGTTTTGACAACTAATCTGATTTATCAAACGCCAGATTTACTTAGCCGCCCTTATTATGTTAGCGTAGATCTAAGCAAATACATTGCTCTACTAATTGATCACCTAAATCACAATGTTAGCATTCACGATTTACTTAGCCCAACGGCACGTATCAATAAATTACTAGAAGAATATAAGCAAAACCAATAAATATAAAACGGTTGTTGACACATGACATTTTACATGCTGTCAACAACCGTTTTATTATAGATCAATCTCTAGTTTTTTTCCTGATGGTTCAAATGGTACAAACCGCACACCTGCTGAATGAAGCATGCGCTTGCTTGCGCGATATGCTGGCAAATGCGCATATTTATCGCTTTCGTAAATAACCGTTTTAATACCTGCTTGAATAATCGCTTTGGCGCACTCATTGCAAGGAAATAAGGTAACATACAGCTTGCTTCCTTGTAAGGAACCACCTCTAAAATTCAAAATGGCATTCATCTCACTATGTGTTACATAAAAATATTTTAGTTCGTATGGATCATCCCCTTCTCTTTCCCAAGGAAATTCATCATCTGAACAATCCTTTGGAAAACCGTTATATCCCACTGATAAAATTTTATTTTCATCATTGACAATACAAGCTCCTACCTGGGTTGACGGGTCCTTTGAGCGAAATCCAGCCAGCTTCGCCACTCCCATAAAGTATTCGTCCCATGAAATATAGTCTAATCGCTTTGGCATGGTCTCTCCTTACTTTTCTGTTGTACTAAGTTCTATTGTGCTAATTCTGCGTGAATGCTTCTCTTCTTTTGAAAATGGTGTTGTCAAAAATGTATCGATAATTTCATACGCCATATTTTCACCTGTAATCATACCGCCTAGACAAAGAATGTTTGCGTCATTATGAAGACGTGTCATTTTCGCTGAATACGTTTCCGTACAAACAGCAGCACGAATTCCTTTGAAACGGTTTGCTGCAATAGAAATACCAATTCCTGTGCTACAAATTAGAATTCCTCTTTTGTATTCACCACTTTGAACAGCCTCCGCCACATCCTTTGCAAACTCTGGATAGTCTACTGAATCACGACTATAACAACCGAAATCCTTAAATTCCATCCGTTGTCCCTTTAAATACTCCTTGATTTTTTCCTTTAAGGCATAGCCACCATGGTCACAACCTAACGCTATCATTATCCATCCTCCTTTTTAAGCAACTATGAATGATTTGCTTCTCTTTTTTATAAGTTTACAATGCAACAAGTTTTTCTGCAACAAGTTTTACTAACAAATCGATATGCTCATATAAAACACCATACTCTTGAATCGTACCACCGTGTGGCATCGCAATATCTCCAGCTTCTCCTGCAAATTCTCTTAATGCAAACAAATTTGGATTGGCCTTAAAGTGTTCCTTTATATGATTTTTTTCACTTTCCGTCATTGCAAGCACTAATGTATCACTATCGATATCTGTTTCTTTTAATTCTTCACTTTGTTGTTTTGTTAGATTTAATTGGTTTGCCTTCAAAACTTCTATCGCTTTTGGGTTCATTGGCTCTGGAAACAATACAACAACCCCTCTAGAAATGACCTCTGAACGTTTTTCAATCGGCATATTGCTTTGAATGCTTTTCATACTCACTTCTGCCATCATACTTCTACACGTATTATCTCTACATACAAAAATGATCCGTTTATAATTTTTCATTTCCCACACTCTCTATACATTGATAATTTGGTTTCCTGCCGCCTTCATCAAACGATTCATAACGGATTTAGCTAATGAGGCATACCCTGTTGTCTGCAATGCTTCGCAAAAAATATAGCTTGCTCCTATTGTATCACAATCACGCAATTTCCCATATAAATTGTGCGCGATCTCCGAGGCTTTCCCTTGGCTTCCCAGTGACATGATGGTCACGTTGTCTGTTTGGTTTAATGGTTGATACGCTTTTATATTTTCATCAAATGCCAAAATCGCCACCTGTTGTTTATCGTTTTGTGGTTTTTCTAATCTCTTTTCTATTTCATCGCAAATATAATTTGCCGTAGCAACGCTATCACCATTTATTAAAAACATTTTCCCTTTTGGCGCATAATGACGATACTTCATACCCGGTGCTTTCGGACGAATGGTCATCTCACCTTCTTCTAACAAAGACGGGTCTACCGATATGTCACCAATCACCTCTTTTGCCATTTGAAGTGTCACATACCCTGGTCTTAATAAACATGGCATCTCTTCCGTAACATCGATAATGGTTGATTCAATCCCTAGCCCTGACTCCTTGCCATCAATAATACAATCAATACGGCCAAACATATCCTCTTTTACATGCTCTACACTTGTAGGGCTTGGTCTTCCTGACAAATTGGCGCTTGGCGCTGCAATTGGTACGCCTGCTTGTTCAATTAGCTTTAAAGCACTCTCACACGCTGGCATACGGATGGCCACCGTATCAAGCCCACCTGTTGTCTCTTTTGGTATCAACTCACTCTTTTTGAATACGAGTGTTAATGGCCCTGGCCAAAAAGCATTCATCAATAACTGTGCTTTCTCTGGTATTTCCAGCACCAATCTATCTATATCGCTCATCTTTGCAATATGTACAATCAAGGGATTGTCGCTTGGCCGACCTTTCGCTTTATATATTTTTATAGCCGCTTCTTTGTCTAAGGCATTTGCGCCTAGTCCATACACGGTTTCGGTTGGAAATGCGACTAATCCGCCGTCTCGTATAATATCAGAGGCGCGATTACTCTTGACGGCTTTTAGGATTTCATCCTCGCTTATGATTAATGTCATATATATGTCCTGTTCTTTTTTGATCATTATTAACCACTAAAACCAGTAAAGCGCTGCGCTTTGCTATATTTTTTAATCAATGGCCATACATCCTCTGTCTCTAAGCCTAATTTCCAACACGCCAATCCCGCCAAATTCTGCTCGTCACCATATTGAATTTTCGCTTCTAATGATTTGATATCCTCTAACCACATACGATATTTGTAGCCTTCTAGTTCGTACTCACCAAAATATTGGTTTTCCTCTTCTAGCCATTTGATATCCTCACAATACGAAGTCAACAACGCCTTCGACGTCGCCATATTTTTGGATTCTGATGTTAAAATGCCTTTGCCCCAAGTGGCATCTTCGTATAAGTCACTATCTAACATAGATGCATCTGCTTGTTCAAATCTCCACAATCTCGTGTAAAATGGAATCGCATTAATCACTTTGTTTGCTGGGACTTCTTTTAATGTATTATCAATTCCCTCTTTTACAAATGGCAAAGAAGCTGTTGAGCCTGGCTTGCTTCCGTTGTAGTGCTCATCATATCCCATAATAATAACATAGTCTGCAATATCGCCTTGCTCTGCGCGATTATAAAACATGTTGTATGCAGCTGGTACATAATTGTCAATTGAAAGAATAATCTTTTCTGTACGGCAAGCAATTGAAAGTTCTCTTAAAAATTCTACATAATGTGTACCACATTCTGAAGATAGCGCTTCAAAATCAACATTTAGTCCATCTATTCCAAACGCTTTTACCTCACCTATAAGCTGTGAAATCATATTTTGCCTTGCTTTGTATGAAGAAAGAAGCTTCACATTGTCAAGTCCTGTTGCATAGTTGATATTCTCTACTAAAGCCCATACTTGCAAGCCTTTTTCATGAGCAATATCAACGAATTCTTTATCGGCAATTGAACGAATTGTGCCTTCATTATCTGTAACGGAATACCACGTTGGAGAAATAACATTCATCGCATCTGCTTTTTCGATAAACGCCAAAAAATCACCTGGTGTTTGTTTCTCAAAAATCTGATACCAGCCTAAACATATCGGAGTATCTTTTGTAAGAGATGGCATGCGCACTTTTTCGTAATTTGTTTCGTTTTTTGCTGCAAACTTCTCTCCAACCGCTTCATTTGAAATAAATCCTTTGATACCTCGCGGTGTCATAACATAGCTCCAATCTTCCCATCTTGCAATGACAATCAATACTTCGTCCATCGCAACATCTTCTAAAATATCACTCTTGATGCTTCCTTTTTCGCGAATAACACCTTCTTGAATCACCTTGGTGAACTCAATATCACTTTCAAAATCCGTTGTCACCCATACACGTTTTGGGTTTTCTAACACCTGAAACTCAACAGGCGAAAACGGTTCAATAAAGGACAAGCTAATATACAATGCGTCTTCTTTCTCGATAATATACGCATATGATGTCGCCTTAAATTCGTCTCCTTCATAATAGCCCTTCTCTCCTGGAACAAACCTCTCCAAATGATAAGGCATCATATAAAGAACACTTGCTTGCTCTGTATCATAATAAAAACGGTCATTAATCGAATCTTGCACAAAATCAAGACTTAGATAAATTTCTCCGTCAATATAATAGGCTTTTTCCTCTGTCACTTCATGATTTAGCAATAAAATCATCTCATCTTGTGCAAGTGTGCCCCAGTATTTATTCATGTCCTTATAGGTTGTACTCGCTTGATTTTTTCGATACGCATCATAACCAAAATAAGCAGCAACCCCCGCACCTATAATGATTAGCCCCACAATAATAATAAATATTATATTTCCAATTTTCTCTCTCATATTCATTACTCCTTACGTTCTTTCTAGTATATCATAAAATCAAAGATAGGTGAAGTCGTTTTTTCTGAATATATGCGGGCGGAGGAATTGCAAATTTAACCTCCCAAGGAAGTAGCGAAGCGGATTTCGAGTATCCGCATTGACTTGTCGCATTTTTATTTCAGCTAATTCTTTTAGTAACCAATTGCTGTTATCCACTAGGGAATATTTTGAAATAGCCCACATCCGCAGAATGGGAGAGGGCTATTTTGAAATAGCCCTCCCCGCAGGATGGAGAGGGCTATTTTGAAATAGTCCTCCCCGCAGGATGGGGGAGGGCTATTTCTGGGCTTCTCTTCTTTTCTTTCTTTTTTTCTTTTACGGGAATAATACCGTCTTTTGTTATAAGATAATTTTCGTAATATATTATCTTGCGTTAATGTTATGTTATGTCATATCTTATCTTATATAGCATCTCCTCCTTTTCTAATGTTTCTAAGATTTCATGCTTTTTGATCTCCCAATTATCATATCTATCTGCATAAAATCTTTATGAGTTTTGGCAGAGCTTAGCCTAACTCTTGTCATAAGATTATCTTCTAAACCATGACTTTTCAAGATGCTTTTCGCTCTTTTTTTGTGTTTTCTCTCATTTTCTTTAATTTTCTTTTTTTTTCAACACAAGTGGTAAATAAATAGGATACTCTTTTTACAAAATGTTAAGAACTCTTTCACTTGTTTTTTTCACAGTCTCAAGGTATACTATTCACACCATTTGAAAGGAGACTAGACTCTATGAAGTTTGAACGAATCAGTGATACACAAATTAAATGTCTTATAACCAATACTGATCTTCTAAAATATAAGATTGATATCAATACGTTTTCTTACGGTTCTGACCATGCTCGCCGTCTTTTTACCGAAATCATTCAAGAAGCACAAACCACGTTTGATTTCCCATTAAATGAGCATGATTTATATACCATTGAAGCAATCCCTATGTCACACAACAGCATTGCTATTTTTATTACCCAAGTTGACGACCCTGAGCTTCTTGATTCGCGCTTTTCAAAGTTCTCGGAAGACTTATCTCCTACTTCATCTCAAAATGATTCTTCAGAGGAATCATTTCTCGATAAACTTAACGCCTATTTGGAGGGAGATATTCCAGTCTCTCTTTCACCAGATCGTGTATGCCTATTTAACAGTTTAGATGAAGCGATTTCTTTTTCAAAACTACTTGTAAATTACACTTGTATTTGGGATAGCCTCTTATATAAAAAGCAACAGGCAAAACAATATGCTTTATTGCTCAATTTAAATCTAGGCGAATCCACACAACTTGCTCTGGATAATTTATTAACTGAGTTTTCATTTTTCAAGGAATTAGATTATTCCAATCTTGCTTACCTTAATGAGCATTTTGAACTTATGATCAATGACCAAGCGCATGTCCGTTTATCAAAAATATAACAGTCTCCAATAAAAAGCGACACCTTTTTGGAAGGTGTCGTTTTTCTTTCATAACACGTACTTATGCATTTTTATTTGCTAGATACTCATTGAGTGTGTCAATGATTTTATCTGCATCCATACCATGTACAAATGCCGCGTCTTCTAATGACTCACCACGTGCAGATGGACATCCTAAACAATGCATTCCTGAAGCCATAAGAATTGGTGCAATACCTGGATCTACATTAAGCAAATCGCTAATAATCATATCTTTCGTTACCATAATAAATAACCTCCATTTTTAGGGTTGACGAATTATCGCCTTTCCACATTATAATACCAATTTGATTTGTGTGCAACTATAGTTTCTGAATAAAAAACATTCTTTTTGAAAATACCTCTTGATTAGAAGGCAAAAAGAATATATATTAAATGAGTACTATAATTCAAAGTTACTGAAACAGGAGGGTGCTATGAGAGAGCAATGGAATGGTTTTAAACGTGGTTCCTGGGAGAACGAAGTAAATGTTCGAGATTTTATCTTGGCAAATTACACTCCTTATGATGGTGATGACTCCTTTCTCTGCGGTCCTACTGATGCAACCATAGCGCTTTGGGATCAGGTTCTTGAGCTTTCCAAAAAAGAACTCGAAGCAGGTGGCGTATTAGATATGGACACAAAAATCATATCAACCATCACATCACACGGCCCTGGTTATTTAAATAAAGAAAAAGAGAAAATTGTCGGATTTCAAACTGACAAACCGTTCAAACGCTCTATGCAACCCTACGGTGGCATTCGTGTTGCAGCTAAATCCTGTGCTGACAACGGTTATACACTAGATAGCGAGGTCGAAGAATTTTTTACGGTTCATCGAAAGACACACAACGCTGGTGTTTTTGATGCCTACACCGATGAGATGAGGGCGGCACGCTCCAATCATATTATTACGGGATTACCTGATGCTTACGGACGTGGTCGTATCATTGGTGATTATCGCCGCGTTGCTTTATATGGTGTTGATTTCCTAATCGAAGACAAAAAAAATCAACTTCTATCAACAGGTGATGTTATGATTCCTGATGTTATTCGTGACCGCGAGGAAATGTCTGAACAGATTCGCGCCTTATATGATTTAAAAAAACTTGGCGAGATATATCAAATCGATTTATCTGCTCCCGCTAAAAACACACAGGAAGCCATTCAGTTCTTATATCTTGGCTACTTAGCTGCTGTAAAAGAGCAAAATGGTGCAGCAATGAGTCTTGGTAGAACATCTACTTTCCTTGATATTTATGCACAGCGCGACTTAATTTCTGGAATTTTTACTGAAACGGAAATTCAAGAATTTATTGACCATTTCATTATGAAATTGCGCCTTGTGAAATTCGCAAGAACACCTGAATACAACAAACTATTTTCTGGTGATCCTACTTGGGTAACTGAGTCACTCGCTGGTGTTGGCGTAGATGGTAGACATTTGACAACTAAAATGTCCTTCCGCTTCTTGCACACATTGGACAATTTAGGAACAGCACCTGAACCTAACATGACGGTTTTATGGTCTACACGCCTACCACGCAACTTCAAAAATTATTGTGCGAAAATGTCTATCAAAACCTCCTCTATTCAATATGAAAATGATGATTTGATGCGTCCCGTACATGGCGATGATTATGCGATTGCTTGTTGCGTTTCTTCTATGAAGATCGGAAAAGAGATGCAATTTTTCGGCGCCAGAGCCAATCTAGCAAAATGTCTTCTCTATGCAATTAACGGTGGCGTTGATGAGGTTTCAAAAAAGCAAGTCGGCCCAAAATATCGTCCAATCACTTCCGAATATTTAGATTATGATGAAGTAATGGATCGCTACATCGATATGATGGAATGGCTCGCCAAATTATATGTTAATACACTAAATATTATTCATTATATGCATGATAAATATTGTTACGAAAAAATTCAAATGGCGCTCCACGACAAAAAAGTCAAACGCTATTTTGCTACGGGCATTGCTGGTTTATCAGTTGTTTCCGATTCTTTATCAGCAATCAAATATGCCAAAGTCAAAGTGATTCGTGATGAAAATGGCATTGCCATTGATTACAAGATCGAGGGTGACTTCCCGAAATACGGAAATGATGATGATCGCGTTGATTTAATTGCCAATGGAATCGTAAAGCGTTTCCTTGGTATGATTCGTAAAAATCCTAAGTATCGCAACGCCGTTTCTACGATATCAATTTTAACGATTACCTCTAATGTCGTTTATGGAAACCACACTGGTTCTACACCAGATGGTCGTTTATATAAGCAACCATTTGCACCTGGTGCAAACCCTATGCACGGACGTGACACACACGGGGCCATCGCCTCACTAGCTTCCGTTGCTAAGCTTCCTTTCTCTAGTGCAAAGGACGGCATTTCCAATACATTTTCTATTGTCCCTGGTGCTCTTGGCAAGGACGATGAGATTTTCGTTGGTGACCTTGATTATGCAATCGAAATTGATTGCATCGGTGATTCTGCTTGCAAAATCCCGAACCTTATGGAAGGACTAGATACTGATAACCCAAACTAAATAGGAGGTAGAACAATGGATATTAGTCAAAAGCAAATTGATAATTTAGTAGATATGTTGGATGGTTATGTGGCGAGTGGTGGCCATCACCTTAATGTTAATGTTCTTTCACGCGAAATGCTAATTGATGCGCAAAAGCATCCTGAAAAGTATCCTCAACTTACTATTCGAATTTCTGGATACGCTGTTAATTTCAATAAATTAAAAAAAGAGCAGCAGGATGATGTGATTGCAAGAACGTTTCATACACATATATGAAAAACGGCTACATTCATTCTATCGAAACCTTTGGCAGTGTAGATGGGCCTGGTCTTCGCTTTGTTGTTTTTATGCAAGGCTGTCCACTCCGTTGCTTATATTGTCATAACCCAAATTCGTGGGATTTATCTAAAGGAAGCAAGATGTCTGTGGATGAAATCCTTGCTCTTTTCGAGAAAAATCGCCCCTACTACAAGAATGGCGGCATTACGGTGACTGGTGGCGAGCCACTCGTTCAACTAGATTTTTTGACATCTTTGTTTAAAGAAGCGCATTTAAGAGGTATTCATACATGTCTTGATACAAGCGGTATTACGTTTCGTCATGAAAATGAGAAATCATTTATCGAGCTACTCTCGTATACTGATTTAGTGCTATTAGACATTAAGCACATGAATCCCGATACACACACATACTTAACAGGCTCTTCAAATGAAGCGGTTTTTAACTTTGCACACTTTCTTGATACACATCATATACCGATATGGATACGCTATGTATTGGTTCGCAATCTTACCGACGATACGTTGGATTTACAAGCCCTAGGACGTTTTATTGCTACCATTTCTAGTGTGACATCTATTGATATTCTTCCTTACCATACATACGGAATTGAAAAGTACAAATCACTTGGTTTACCGTATGCATTGGAAGGTATTTTACCGACGACAAAGGAAGAATGCTTAACAGCACGACAAATTGTACTAGATTCAATACGAAGCGCTCACAAAGATCCGCCTAAAAACACTTGATAATTCAAAAAATATATAGTACTATTAGCTTACAATTTTAATAAGGAGGAAGACAAAATGGCATATAAAATTACAGATGCTTGCATCGCATGTGGTGCTTGTGCAGACGAATGTCCTGTTAGTGTAATTACAGCTGGTGACACTCAATACACAATCAACGAAGACGAATGTATTTCTTGTGGCGCTTGCGCATCAACATGTCCTGTTGGAGCAATCGAAGAATAAGTTGCATTGATTATGATATTGAAAAATCGTAACTTCACATTTAACTGTGTTGTTACGATTTTTTTGTTATCTTCTTTCATATTCTGCATTAACAAATCTCGTTTGCGCCGCTTGCCATAATAAATCAACCGTTCCAATGGCACCATTACGTTGCTTAGCAATAATAAGCTCGGCTGTTCCTTTGTTTTCGTCGTTGTCTTTGTTGTAATATTCGTCACGATATAAAAACATAACAATATCTGCATCCTGCTCGATAGCACCTGATTCACGAAGATCCGATAAAATCGGTCGATGATCTGGCCTTGTTTCGCAGGCACGACTTAACTGTGACAAAGCAATTACTGGAACATCTAGCTCTCTTGCTAGAATTTTTAGACCTCTTGATATCTCTGTGATTTCTTGTTGTCTGCTATCAGAACGTCCTGCATTTCCACTCATTAATTGCAAGTAATCAATAATAATTAATTTAAGATCATTTTCAATTTTCATTCGTCGACATTTTGAGCGAAGCTCACTTAATGTAATGCCTGGTGTATCATCCACAATCAATTGAGATGTTCCAATTATGGCCGCACTTTCAGAAATCATAATCCAATCCTGTGTAGTCAAATCACCTGTTTTGATTTTTTGTGTATCCACCATGGATTCCATCGCTAATAAACGATTGACTAATTGCTCTTTTGACATCTCCAAGCTAAAAATCGCCGTAGTATTTTGTTTTCTAACGGCAATATTATGTGCCAAATTCAAAACAAATGCTGTCTTTCCCATCGAAGGGCGGGCAGCCAATAAAATCAAATCGGAATTTTGCAATCCCGCCGTATAATAATCTAATTGCTTAAAACCTGTTGCAATACCTGTAATATGTGTTTTTGACTTCGCTACTTTTTCGATATTGGTCATAACATTTATCATGATTTCAGCAATCGAAGTCGTATCTCTCGTCTTTCGGCTATTTAAAATTTCAAATAGATCTTTTTCTGCTTTCTCAAAAATAATTTCTGATTTTTCTTTGCTAACAAAACAAGCATTTGCAATATCCTCATTAAGCTTAATCATCTTACGAAGCATTGCCTTTTCATTGACAATGGATACATAGTATTGGATATTCGTAACGGTTGGCATACTCATTACGATTTCGCGAAGAATTTCCACAGCATCTGCTTCAGGAGGAACATCCATTTGCGCTAAGCGGTTTTGTACGGTTGTCATATCGACTGGACTACCTTCGGCATGCAAGGTTGCAACTGCTTCATATAAAACGCCATACATGCGGTTATAGAAATCCTTTGATTGTAGCACTTCGGTTGATGCAATAATCGCATCTCGATCTAATAGCATCGAACCAATAACAGCCCGTTCTGCTTCTAGACTATGTGGAAGGGCTCTCTTCATAATCAAATCATCCATAAATTACTCCTTAGCTTCGCTAACCTTAACAACCAATGTAGCCGTTACATCTTTATGGCATTTTACTGGTACATTATATGTGCCAAGTGCCTTAATTGGCTCTTGTAATTGCATTTTCTTTTTATCAATCTCAAACCCTAATTGCGTTTTTACTTCTTGTGCAATTTCTTTTGTTGAAACGGAACCAAAAATTCGTCCACCCTCACCACATTTTACAGTAACCTGTACTGGTTTCTTAGCGATTTTAGCAGCATACTCTTTTGCTTGCTCTAGCAACAATGCCTCTTCTTTTTCATTTCTTTTTTTCTGTAATTTCAAGTCGTTAAGATTTTTTGCATTTGCTTCTAGGCCGATTTTATTGGGCAAAATATAATTTCTTGCGTAGCCATCATTCACCTTCACGATTTGATCTTTTTTCCCTAAACTTTTTACGTCCTTTAATAATATAACTTCCATTTTAACACCTCTTTATTCTTATATCTCGTCATTGTCCTTCATAGCATGTAATGTTTCCTTCAAACGCAATATCGCATCCTCAAGACTAACATCCATTAGTTGTGCTCCCGCTGTGCTGTGATGGCCACCACCACCAAGCTTCTCCATAATAATTTGAACATTCACTTCGTCAATGGAGCGAGCGCTAATATATATTCGGTTATTATAATCTGCTAAAACGAAGCTTGCCTTGATTCCTCGAATCTCAAGCAATTCATTTGCCGCTTGAGCCGCCACCACATTTGGATTTTCAATATCTTTGTTTTGACAAAAACCGATTGCATATTCATTCATAAATAAATCTGCCTGACTCGTGATAAGGGCCTTTGCTCGATACTCGGCCATATCATCCCGAAACATCTTTCGCACACGCGTCACATCTGCTCCATGTCGCTTCAAAAATGCTGCCGCATCAAAGGTACGAACGCCTGTTTTATCAACAAAATTATTTGTATCAACAACAATTCCTGCATATAGTGCATCTGCATCTAATGAACGAATCGGAATACGATCTCCGTAATATTGCAATATTTCTGCAACAATCTCACTCGCCGAGGATGCAAACGGCTCAATATATGAAAGTACCGCTGGCTCAATCTTCTCCGTCATCTGTCTATGATGATCAAACACCACAATATTCTTCGTCAATTCTAACAATTCTGGACACTCTGTATACGAAGGTCGATTAACATCGACAACCACTAGAACCGTATTTTGATCAACAAGATGCTTTGCTTTTTCGCTGTTGATAAACAAATCTGCCTCATAGTCTGAATTGCTTTGATATCTCTCTAACAATGGACGAACACTTGCAATAATGTCATCTAACACAATATAGGCGCGTTTGTTGGAGTATTTTGCAGCACGATAAATACCGATTGCCGCACCAATACTATCCACATCCGACATCTTATGTCCCATAATAACGACTTTTTCTTTTGATTCAATCAATTCGCGCAATGCCAATGCTTTCACACGTGCACGAACTTTTGTCGATTTTTCTTGCGAATGTGTTTTACCACCGTAATACTTGACTTGTGTATTGTCCTTTAGTACAACTTGGTCACCGCCGCGGCCTAATGCGAGGTCAATTGCCGAACGTGCAAATTCATAATTTTCAAGAAAGGTTTCACCATTTAATCCAATACCGATGCTAAGTGTAACTGACATATCGTTTCCGATATTGACTGTTTTTACTTCTTCTAATAAAGAAAACTTCACCGCCTGCATCTCTTCTAAATATTGATTGGCCAAAATAATAATATATTTGTCCTTCTCTAGTTTCTTTAAAATACCTTTGTAGTTCGCAATAAATTTGCCGATTTTTCGATCAATTAGAGCCACCAATAATGATCTTTTTACTTCTTCAAGATCGGCCAATACTTCATCGTAATTATCCAAATAAATCAAACCTACGACCATTTTCTGATTGTAGTTTTCAGTTTGTAAAGAAAGCATCTGTGTTTCATTGAATAAATACAAAGCGTACATTTTGATTTCTTGATTTCTAGCTGTCGCTGTCAATGTCTCAAGAATATCATTGACTTGTAGATTTCTAATTTGCATACGATAATACTCATCGTCAAACTGCATATGTGTGATTTTTTCATCTTGGTCGACAGGGTATATGTCTTCACCTAATCCTGCAAATATATTCGAAATATTTTTCTTAACTTTCCCTTGTGATCCGACCAATTCTCGAAAACAATGATTCGACCATAAAACATAACCTGTTTCATCCAATAGTGCGTAGGGAATCATCAATTCATTGAGTAGTTGTTTTTGAATCTGAGCATAATCTGCTCCAAAAGAAAGCAAATCACTCATCATAGCACGCTTGCGATATATATTCATAATAAATGCAACTACTAAATATGCTATGGCAAAAACAAGTGCCACAATACCTGCCTTCCTATTCACAAGAAAAAGAACGCCTGTTAACAACACCACTGCAATTGACATCCAGATGGGCCATAAAAGATATGCTCGGAAGCTACCTTTTATTTTTTTTCCGTCTTTCATAACACTCCTATCCGCTCTTTCATAATCTGTTGTTATTAGTCACTAGACTCCATTATACAACAAATTCTCGCATAATAAAAGTGTTTCAACACAAAAAAGCATCACATCCTAAGATGTAATGCTCTAATTTTTATAATTTGTAAATTACTCTACTGTATATGGCATAATTGCGATTTGTCTTGCACGTTTGATTGCTGTTGTAAGCTCTCTTTGGTGAATCGCACAATTTCCGGTAATTCTTCTAGGAAGGATCTTACCTCTTTCAGATACATATCTTTTCAATTTGTTTGTATCTTTATAATCAATTGCTGCCTTTTCGCCACAGAATACACATACTTTTTTCTTTCTGCGCATTCCCCCTTTTTTGAATTTAGGGCTGTCGCTTCTATTTCCTTTATTATATGGGTTAGCCATGCTCTGCCTCCTGTCTTTAATTAGTTAAATGGAAAGCCTTCATCTTCAACGCTATCCGTGATATTCATAAATCCATCATTCACGGCATCATTTGGCGTCGTTCTAGCAACAGGTTGTGAACTACTTCCACCGCCTGCACTATTCTTGCTTTCAGCAAATTCAACATCTTCTACTACAACATCTGTTGTATATACTTTTACATTATCCTTATTTGTATAGCTTCCTGTTTGGATTCTACCTGTAACAGCCACTTTTGTGCCTTGTTTTAGGTATTTTTCAGCAAATTCTGCTGTCTTTCCAAATGCTACACAGTTAATAAAATCTGCAGTCTGCTCGCTGTTCGAATTACGCGAAAAGCGTCTGTCAACTGCTAATGTGAATCTGGCAATCGCCATCGTATTGTCGTTTTGAGAGTAACGAACATCCGGGTCTCTTGTCAGTCTTCCCATGAGAATTACTTTGTTCATAGTAAACACCTCTTTCTTTGTGATTAAGCTTCTTTCTTAACGCAAAGATAACGAAGAACTGGTTCCATGATGCGAATATGATCTTCAACTTCATTTGGACAATTTGCTTCGCCTTCAAATGTAATGATGTAGTAAAAAGCTTCTTTCATCTTTTGGATTTCGTAAGCAAGTCTTTTTTTACCCCACTCTTCAACGTTTTCGATTGTTCCGTTGAAACGGGTAATATAACCTTTTACTTTTTCTAATGCTGCATTTCTCGCATCATCCTCAAGCTTCGCGCTTAATACTAATACTAATTCGTATTTGTTCATTTGACTACCTCCTTATGGTCTCTGGTCTCTCTCTAGGAGAAACAAGGAAATGATAATATATCACGAATAATTAGTATAGCACACATCTTTTTTATTTGCAACACTTGATTTTTATTTTTTTTGTTCTTATACTACACCTTATACAAACAAACAAATTCGAATGCACATTATGTAGAGAGGAAGTCACTATGGATTTTCAAATTGGCGAAATCATTAAACTCAAAAAGAAGCATCCTTGCGGTAGCTTTGAATGGGAAATACTTCGTGTTGGCATGGACTTTCGTCTACGTTGCCTAGGCTGCAACCACCAAATGATGATTTCACGAAAAATCGTTGAGAAGAATTTTCGTGGCAAAAAGGATTAACACATTCACGTATAATTAATTCGTATTTTATTTTTTCGGCTAATCAATCGTCGAGGTTTTTACTTATCGTCTAAAATTTAAAACCACTCAATAAATCTCCAAGTCCTGTTCCCATACCAGTTTGACCTTCCCCTTTAGCATCCACACTTTGGTCGTGATATTCCACTGCTTCGCGTTCTTCATCTACTGGTACATCTTCCACCATCGATAAGCTGATTTTTTTATCCGCTATTTTGATAATGGTCGCACTAATCTCATCGCCTTCTTTTAGTACTTCGCTTGGCTTTTTAATTCTCTTTTCAGATATCTTTGAAATATGAACTAACCCTGTAAAGCCATCTCCAAAAGCCACAAATGCACCGTATTCTTTTAGACTTTCAACAATACCTGTGATTTTATCTCCTACATGAAGCGATTCTAAACTTTCTTCTAGCGCTTGCTGCTTTTTATCGTATAATATCTCTTTGCACGATAAGACCAATTTTTTATGTTCCTCATCAATCGTAATCACTCGTGCCTCAACCGTTTTTCCTTTATACACAGACAGATCTTCTACATATTGTAATGCTAGCTTAGAAGCAGGAATAAATCCTCTAATCCCTTCCACATACGTAATCACACCGCCATTTGTCACTTCGCTAATCTTAACTGCGAGAATGTTTTTTTCTGCTTTTTGTTTTTTTAGATAATCCCATGATAACTCGTCACTCGCTTTTTGCTTTGACAATAAAATATGGCCTGTTCCATCATCGGTTTTGATTACCATGGCTGTGATTTTCATCCCTTTTGTCACTTCTTCTTCAAGAATCAAGTTAGGATTTTCACTAAAATCAGCTTTTAGAATTTTTCCTGGCGCATAGAAGTCCAATTCGACAATAACCTCTTCCTCATCCACTGACAATACTGTCCCTGTCACAATATCCCCTTCGTATACACGCTTAAAGGACTCGTTGATTTCTTTCTCAAAATCCTCCATGCTTGCTACGTCAGCAGGCGATTCTTCCAATGCTTTTGATACTTTAATTTCTTCACTCATATTTTTTCTCCTATCATCTTTTATTTTTATAATTCTCGCAAAATTAGATCCGTCTCTCCAGCATTCACCGTTGTGGCAATGCGAATCACCTTTTCGTGATTTCTATAATCGTAACGCACCATATCGCGCAAAACTGTCCCCGTACGATAACCATGAACCACGCGAATTCGGTATACCGATTTATGGGCTTTTTTAATAACGATATCGATTTTTTTCTTCGCCTCCACGGCAGTGCATCCATGCACATCCACTTCAATAATTCCACTTGTCAACATATGTGTTCTCCGTTCATATATTTAATATCTCAAGCAACCCTCTCGCTTGATCCAACTTCTTTTCATCATAACATATGTTCCCTCTTTTTTTCAAGCCTTTTCTCGCTCACTTGCTTAATTTTTCTACACATTTTCTTGTGTTCATTTTCTTAAAAATCCTATTGCAAATGGTTTTTGCCTATGCTATAATAAGTCGGCACGCAATAAATAATGTCTGGCGACATAGCCAAGTGGTAAGGCACGGGTCTGCAACACCCTTATCCCCGGTTCAAATCCGGGTGTCGCCTCTTTCTAGATTAGAAAAGCTTTCAGAAGTTTTTCTTTTTTTTTGCAATAATTAATCATAACATCGCAATATGTGACTTGTATTACATTCGAAAAGTTATAAAATTGAATTAAGATGCGATGGAATTTACTAATTTCTCTTGCTTATACGCTAGAGTTACTACAAAAAAGGAAATCAGGTGTTTTTATGAAAAAACTTTTTTTCATTTTCCTTTTGCAAATCACAATTTTATTGTTGGTTGCTTGTTCAGGTGCTGGCGGACTAGCGCTGTTCCGTTATAAGAGCGAGGGAAACATTTATGATTATTCTTCCATTGGCGAGAGCGAACCTTATACTATGACGCAAAACGAACCATTAAGCATTCTGCAAGGTTCAACAGAACGTCAATGGTTCAATACGAAGTTTAATGAATTCAAGAATGTTAGCTCTTTTCCGTTTGATCAACATTTTCTAGCTGGTCTATGCTCTACAAATGACCGCTATTTATTTATTATCACTGCCTACAAATATGAAGATTGGACCAATCCTCCTTCTATGTATGGCACCTATTTAAAATCGCAATCCATTTTTGACTACGTTGGCAACCCAGATCATCTGGCAATCAATATTCACAAAGAAGGTCATGCTGTTGTATTGGAAGACTTGATGTATTTAATCGAGTATTGCAACGAACAGTTTTATGGAATTGCCCCAACGCACGACTTATCAAAGCTTACAACTTCATTATATGAAAAAGCTGCCAACAAAGACGGTGCCTTGGATGAACTACTTTTAGATTAGCTTTTATCTTTTTACTTTTTTCATACCCTTTTATTTTATTTTCGAAACCGTTACTTGAAACTTACACAAATCTAATCAAAACTAATTAAATCTGACGTTCA
>CAZMHF010000022.1:0-21437 GCA_964566025.1 uncultured Lachnospiraceae bacterium
AATGATCTCCCAAGATAAAGAAAGCGAGGAAACACATATGTTTGCACGTATATTAAGTGCATCACTTTTTGGAATCGAGGGTAGGATCGTTCAAGTAGAAGTAGATGTGATTGATGGATTTCCGGGATTAAATATGGTTGGATTTTTATCAAGTGAAGTAAAAGAAGCAAAAGATCGTGTGCGTTCTGCACTACGCAATTCCAATTATAAATTACCAGCAAAGCATTATACGATTAATCTAACACCAGCCAATGTTAAAAAGAGTGGAAGTTATTTTGATGTAGCAATTGGTGTGGCATTATTGACGGGGTTAAAGCTATTAAAACACACAGAGGTTGAAAATATACTCTTTGTAGGAGAACTAAGCTTAAGTGGGCGTTTAAGCCCTGTAAATGGGATATTATCCATTGTCGAAAGCGCCAAAAAAGCGAATATTAAGACAATGATTATTCCTGATGAAAATAAAAAAGAGGCAAGCTATATAAAAGGAATTCAAATTTATAGCTTTCAGATGTTCTCACAGGTCATTGATTTTTTAAAAAACCCTCATAATTACGAAGCGATTAGCCCTGTCGATGAAATAGAATTTACGCAAAGGGCAATCGAACCAAACAAGGAAAGTAATTGGGAGAAAATTTGCGGACAATACCCAATGAAGAGAGCCACACAAATCGCAGTAGCAGGCCATCATAATCTTCTATATATTGGCCCGCCAGGTTCAGGAAAAACATTGATGGCTAAATCTATTCAAGAAATACTCCCTGCTCTATCCTTAGAAGAAGCCATATTAATTACTAAAATTTATAGCGCATATGGTCTGATTTCGCATAAGGATCCCGTCATTAAGAAACGTCCGTTTCGAAAGCCTCATCATACGATTTCTGCAAAAAGCTTAGTGGGAAATTTCAAGTCGTACACAGTCAATGAGTTAATGCTTGCAAATGGTGGCGTGTTGTTTTTGGATGAACTTAGTGAATTTAATAAAAATACATTAGAGAGCTTGCGTCAACCATTAGAGCAAAATAAAATGCAATTCCTTTCGCAAAATCAGCAGTACGATTGTCCCTTGTCGATTCAATTGATTGCAGCCATGAACCCATGTCCTTGTGGGTTTTATCCAGATCGAAATCGTTGTAATTGCTCGATAGTTGATATACAAAATCATCTTAAATCACTTAGTCAACCTCTTTTGGATCGCATTGATTTATGTGTTAGCGCAACTCCGATTACGTTTTTGCAAATAAAGGGCGAAGATGAGGTGGAAGATGTAATAACGGTTCAAAAACGCATTGAAAATGCTGTGTTGATGCAAAAAGAACGCTATATAAATGAGCCGATTTCTTATAATGCACAACTTAGTGAAAAGCAAATTAGACAGTATTGTGTCATTGATAAAAAGAGCGAAGACATGATGAGGGGCGCATTTGATTATATGAATTTATCGGGGCGAAGTTATCACAAGATAATAAAGGTGGCAAGAACAATTGCTGATTTGGATGGTGACGTATTGATTCAAGAGAAGCATATTGCAGAAGCCATTTACTACAAAAGTTTTGATAAGAAATTGTTTGCGCAGGAGAAAATATGAGAGATGAAGATAAGAATCGCCTATTCTTTTTTTGGATTACGAATATTTCTTTTATCGGAAATCAGACATTAGGAAGAATGCTACAAGATTATCATAGTGTCAGCGAAATTTATGAAACGAATGTAAAGGAATTGGCAAAACGTTATAAGTGGAATGATAAAAAACAAGCGGAATTTGCAAAAGCAAAGGCGCAAATTGAAAAAACGATACACACATATTATAAGATGGAGGAGAAAGGAATTCGATTTGTATTATATTCGGATGCCGATTATCCAGAACGACTTAAGAGTATTCCCAATGCTCCTTATGTCCTTTATTTAAAAGGAAAACTCCCTGATCCGACTCATAAATCAATTGCCATTGTGGGCGCTAGAAATTGTAGTTACTATGGCGCTAAGGTGGCAAAAGAGTTGGGCGAATTATTGGCACAGGCGAACATTGATGTGATTAGTGGAATGGCAAGGGGGATTGACGGCATTGTTCAAAAGAGCGTGTTAGCTAACAACGGAAATACGTATGGTGTACTAGGTTCTGGAATTGATATTTGTTATCCAAAAGAAAATATTGAATTGTATATGGATTTGTCGTCAAGAGGTGGCTTGATTTCCGAAACACCCTTGTCAGTAGCGGGACAAGGTTTTCGTTTTCCATTGCGTAATCGTATTATTTCGGGACTTTCGGATGCCGTATTAGTTGTGGAAGGAAAACGAAATAGTGGTTCATTATCGACGGTTGACCATGCTCTTTTGCAAAACAAGGACATATGGGCAGTTCCAGGGCGGATAAATGATGAATTAAGTCAAGCCTGTAACCAGTTAATTAGTCAAGGAGCATACATTTACAATCATATTGAAGATCTCTTAACGTACTTTCAGGTAGACCTAAAAACGATTTCAAATCTAGAAGTTGATAAAAAATTAATAAATTTGACAAGTATACCACTTGCAAAGGAAGAACTTTTGTTGTATAGTGACCTAGATTTACAGCCAAAGCATGTGGAAGAAATTCTTGCTTGTACAGGTTTGCCAGCTTCTGATGTGATTTGTATTTTGATGAAATTAGAAGGTTATGGGATGATTGTACAACCAGCTAGAAACTACTTTTGCAGAGCGCAGTGAATTGTTATAAAGCGGATTTCGAGTATCCGAATTGACAAAAGGGTATTCGATTAGAAAGTAGCAATTGTGCTAAGATTAAAGAGAGATAGAGGTATTTTATGTCGAAGTACTTAGTGATCGTAGAATCACCTGCCAAAGTAAAAACGATTAAGAAGTTCTTAGGAAGTGATTACGAAGTATTAGCTTCTAATGGACATGTTAGGGATTTACCAAAGAGCAAATTAGGTATTGACATTGAAAATAATTATGAGCCACAGTACATAACAATTCGTGGAAAAGGTGAGGTTGTAGCAAAACTTCGCAAAGCGGCAGCAAAAGCAAACAAAGTATATCTCGCAACTGACCCTGACCGTGAGGGAGAGGCAATTAGTTGGCATTTAGCCCAGATGTTAAAATTAGATGATAAAAAAGTTCGACGAATTACATTCAATGAAATTACAAAGGATGTTGTAAAGGCATCTATTAAGGCATCAAGACCAATCGATATGCCACTTGTGGATTCACAACAAACAAGGCGAATGGTTGATCGAATGGTTGGTTATATGATTAGTCCGATTTTGTGGGAAAAAGTAAAAAGCAAATTAAGTGCTGGTCGCGTACAATCGGTAGCGCTTCGTTTACTTTGCGATCGCGAAAGCCAGATTAATGAATTTGTTCCAAATGAATATTGGACGTTAGTAGCGCCAGTATTTATTGATGGTTCTAAAAAAGCATTTGAAGCGAATTTTTACGGAAAAGAAAAAGAAAAGCTTGCTATTAATAATGAAGAAGAATTGAATCGCATTTTAGAAGGCGTTAAAGGAAAAACACCTATTATTAAAGAAGTAAAAAATGGTGAGAGAATCCGAAAAGCACCGAATGCCTTTATTACAAGTACATTGCAACAAGAAGCAGATAAAACATTGAATTTCTCAGCACAAAAAACAATGCGAATTGCGCAAAGTTTGTATGAGGGTGTGGAAATCGCTAAACGAGGAACAGTTGGTATTATTACCTATTTAAGAACGGATTCTATTCGTATATCGGAAGAAGCGGAAAAACACGCAAGTGAATATATCGAAAAAGAATACGGTAAAGAATATGTTTCGCTAGAAAGTAGTGTTAAAAAAACAAAAAGCAAGATCCAAGATGCACATGAGGCGATTCGACCAACGGATCTTGAATTAACACCTGAAAAAATCAAACAATATTTATCACGTGATGAATTCCGTCTATACTCATTGATTTGGAAACGATTTGTAGCAAGCCGCATGACTAATATTATTTATGAAACAAAACAAATTAAGATAATGATTGGTGATTATCGTTTCTCGCTTGCCACATCAAAAAAAGTATTTGATGGTTTTAGCGTGGTTTATTCCGATGAAGAAAATGACGTGACAAATAAGGCACTTAAGAATCTAGATGAAAACTCTAAAATTGAAGTAAAAGAATTTTTGTCAAAACAGCATTTTACGCAGCCACCAGCGCGTTATACTGAGGCTTCACTTGTAAAAACGCTTGAAGAACAAGGGATTGGTAGACCTTCTACCTACGCGCCAATTATTGGAACGCTATTGAATAATCGAAGAAGGTATGTTGTTAAAGAAAATAAATGTTTTTACACAACAGAAATTGGCGAGGCGGTTAATCAATTAATGGTTCAATGTTTTCCGAGTATCGTAGATGTTGGTTTTACAGCCAATTTTGAAACCTTATTAGATAGTATTGAAGAGGGAACGATTGATTGGAAGACGATTGTTCAAAACTTCTATCCTGATTTGGAAAAAGCGGTTGAAGAGGCAAAAGAAAATGCGCCATCTTTTAAAATCGAAGATGAAGTATCGGATGTTGTTTGCGATAAATGCGGAAGAATGATGGTTATCAAGTACGGACGCAATGGAAAGTTTTTAGCTTGTCCTGGATTTCCTGAATGTCGTAATGCAAAATCATATTTTGAGAAGATTGGTGTTAAATGTCCAAAGTGTCAAAAAGAAATTGTTATTAAGAAAACTCAAAAGGGAAGAACGTATTATGGTTGTGAGGGTGCTCCAGCATGCGATTTTATGAGCTGGGCAAAACCAACCAATATAGTATGTGAGCGATGTGGTGGTTTGGTTGTCGAAAAAGGAAAAAAACTGATTTGCTCAAACGAAGCTTGTTCTCATATTGTGGAAGAAACGAAAAAAGCCTAATTTGTCAGTCAATTTAATAACTTGACTTGCTAAAGTCGAAATATTATGATAGAATATTCCTATATTCACATAATGTTTCGGCTTTTATTTTAGAAGGAGATGAGTTTATGAGTGTTAAATTGTTGGACAAGACGCGCAAAATCAATAATTTATTGCAAAATAATCACTTGGGTAAGGTGATTTTTAATGATATTTGTACGGTCTTAAGTTCGATTCTTACGGCGAATGTGCTCGTATTAAGCAAAAAAGGAAAAGTATTGGGAGCAGGTATTGAAGAAGGTGTTTCTCAATTAGATGAATTAATCAAATTTGAGATTGGTTCATTTGTTGATGTGGACTTAAATGAGCGTCTTCTAAATGTTCTTTCTACAAAGGAAAACGTGATTCTTGATATTCTTGGTTTTGAGGCAGAGAATGTATCGGATTACCCCGCATTGATTATTCCGATTATTAGTTCAGGAGAGAGACTAGGTACATTGTTTACCTACAAACATTCCAAAATGTATGGAATTGAAGATATTATTTTGTGCGAATATGCGACAACGGTTATCGGGTTAGAGATGCTTCGTTCGGTTAGCGAAGAAATTGAAGGAGAAGCACGGAAAATGTCGGTTGTGAAATCAGCTATTGGGACATTGAGTGTTTCTGAGCAAGATGCCATTATATATATATTTGACGAGCTTAAAGAAAATGAAGGAATTGTCGTGGCGAGCAAAATAGCTGATAGGGTTGGCATTACGCGTTCGGTGATTGTGAATGCACTACGCAAGTTTGAAAGTGCAGGCGTTATAGAGTCTCATTCATCTGGAATGAAAGGAACATATATTAAAATTATAAACAATGCTATTTACGCTGAAATCGATAAAATGAAGCAAGAGAGAAAATTAACATAACGAATGAAAAAAAACCGCTTGCATGAGTGGTTTTTTTGTGTTAAAATTTAATACTGTGTGAGAAAAGACACAAATACTATCATGTGAATTAGATTAATTGGGTCGGTGCTTACAAGTTGTAAGTCCCCACATTAATGAAACATGAAAAAAAAGAAACCAAGAGGAGAATTAAAATGAGCGTTATTTCAATGAAGCAATTACTCGAAGCAGGTGTGCATTTTGGACATCAAACTAGAAAATGGAACCCTAAGATGGCTCCATATATCTACACAGAAAGAAACCAAATTCACATTATTGATCTTCAAAAATCAGTAGGTAAAGTTGACGAAGCGTACAAAGCAATTTTTGATGTTGCAGCAGAAGGCGGAAACATCCTTTTTGTTGGTACGAAAAAACAAGCACAAGATGCTGTTCAATCAGAAGCTGAAAGATGTGGTATGTTCTACGTAAACCAAAGATGGTTAGGTGGAATGCTTACAAACTTCAAGACAATTCAAGGCCGTATTGCACGTTTGAAAAAAATCGAGGCAATGCAAGCAGATGGCACATTTGATGTATTACCTAAAAAAGAAGTTATTCAAATCATGAAAGAATATGATAAATTGGTGAAGAACCTTGGTGGTATCAAGGATATGAAGAAAGCTCCAGATGCGATCTTCGTAGTTGACCCTAAAAAAGAAAAAATCTGCCTACAAGAGGCACATACACTAGGTATTCCTATAATCGGCATCGCTGATACAAATTGTGATCCAGATGATTTAGATTATGTGATCCCTGGAAATGATGATGCAATCCGTGCGGTAAAATTGATTGTTGCAAAGATGGCAGATGCTGTTATCGAAGCAAATCAAGGCGAAGAGGTTGTTAGCCAAGTAGCAGAGCAAGAAGTAGTAGAAGAAGTAACAGATATTGAACAAGTGGTTGCAGCGGAAGAAACAGCTGAATAAATTCAACGTTCAATTTGAAAAAGAATACTAACAAAGGAGACTAAATAGATGGCAGAAATTACTGCAAAAATGGTTAAAGAATTAAGAGAAGCAACAGGCGCTGGTATGCTAGACTGTAAGAAAGCACTTGCACAAACAGATGGAGACATGGAAGCAGCAATTGATTTTTTACGTGAAAAAGGATTGGCAGCTAGTGTAAAAAAAGCAGGACGTATTGCAGCAGAAGGTATTGTTGCAACATTAGTTGAAAACGATACAAAAGCCGTAATCTTAGAAGTAAATAGTGAAACGGACTTTGTTGCGAAAAATGAAAAATTCCAAATGTTTGTTGCTGCTGTTGCAAAACAAGCAATGAGTTCAATCAATGAAAATGATATGGACGCATTTCTTGCTGAAAAAGCTGAGTTTGGTACAAATACAGTTGCAGAGGAGCTTTCATCACTTGTAGCGATTATCGGCGAGAAGATGACAATTAGACGCTTCATTAAACTTCAAACAAGCGAAGGTTGTATCGTTTCTTATAATCATGGCGGTGGACGTATTGGTGTTCTTGTTAAAGCTAAGACAGCCGTTGTTAATGACACAGTAAAAGAAGCTCTTAAAAATGTTTGTATGCAAATTGCAGCACTTAAGCCTTCTTATATTTCAAAAGACGATATTACTCCAGAGTTTTTAGAAAAAGAAAAAGAGATCATCAAGGCTCAAATCGAAAATGAAAACACAGGAAAGCCAGACAACATTATTGAAAAAATGCTTGTTGGTCGTCTAAATAAAGAATTAAAAGAAATGACACTTCTAGATCAACCATATGTAAAAGCTGTTGACAAAGAAACAGTGGCTGGATACTTACAACAAGTTGGAAAAGAAGTTGGAGCAACAATTACCATTGAAGAATTCATTCGTTTTGAGACTGGTGAAGGACTTGAAAAGAAAGAAGATGATTTTGCAGCAGAAGTTGCAAAACAAATGGAAGTGTAATACTTACGAAGATGATAAACAATGCGAGGGGCTTTTGCTCCTCGCATTTTGCATTTTGTATTCATACAATGTCAATTCGGATACTCGAAATCCGCTTCGCTACTTTCTCGTAACATCCAAGCAGCTTCGCTGCTATTTCAGTGGGAGCTTGAACTCCCACTGAAGCAAGGAAAGTCCACCACCGCCTAAGAGGCGGAGGGAGACTTTCCTTGGGAAGTTAAAAAGTGTGTTGATTAAAATGGACACTATATTTAAATTGTGGTATAATAAATACATATGATATTTTGAAATTAGGAGTCGATATGAAGAAAAGAAGACTATTATTAAAATTAAGTGGAGAAGCTCTTGCGGGATCACAGAAGATGGGATTTGATGAGGCTGTTGTAAGAGATGTTGCAAGACAAGTAAAAAAGGCCATGGAAAAGGGCGATGTTGAATTAGGAATCGTTATTGGTGGCGGGAATTTTTGGAGAGGTCGCACAAGCGATGCAATTGATCGACCAAAGGCTGATCAGATTGGTATGTTGGCAACCATTATGAATTGTATTTATGTATCGGAGATTTTTAGAAGCACCGGTCTAAAAACAGAAATTTTCACACCATTTCAAGTGGGAGCGATGACGACCTTATTTTCAAAGGATTTGGCTAATCGTTGTATGAGCGAAGGTGGGATTGCTTTTTTCGCAGGAGGAACAGGACATCCATATTTTTCGACAGATACGGGCATTGTTCTACGCGCGATTGAGATGGAAGCAGAATCTATTTTGCTTGCTAAGGCAATTGACGGTGTTTACGATAGTGATCCAAAGAAAAATCCAGAAGCAAAGCGTTATGATACGATATCCATTCAAGAAGTGATTGGTAAGCAATTGATGGTGATTGATTTGACCGCATCGATTATGTGCATGGAAAACAAAATGGGCATGTTTATTTTCTCATTAAATGAAAAAGACGGAATAGAGCGAGCATTAAAGGGAGAAATCCAAGGAACCGTTGTGACGGTTGATTAAATAAAACAATAAGGAGAATAAAGATGGATGAATTGTTGATGTTAATGGAAGAAAAAATGGAGAAGGCTTGCAACTCACTTATTAGCGAATACAAAGGTATTCGTGCAGGTCGTGCAAATCCACATGTTTTGGATAAAATTGCGGTTGAGTATTATGGGACACTTACCCCATTACAACAAGTTGCAAATATTTCAGTACCTGAGGCTCGTATGATTACGATTCAACCTTGGGAAAAATCATTGATTAAGGATATTGAGAAGGCGATTTTGGTTTCAGATATTGGTATTACACCAATGAATGATGGTCAGATTATTCGTTTGACATTTCCTGAGCTTACCGAAGAACGTCGTGTTGAATTGTCAAAGGACGTAAAGAAAAAAGCGGAAAATTCAAAAGTAACCATTCGTGGTATTCGTCGTGATGCAAATGATGTTTTGAAGAAAAAAGAAAAAGCAAACGAAATTTCTGAAGATGAATTAAAAATTGGCGAAGAAGAAGTTCAAAAACTGACAGATAAGTATATTGCAAATGTTGATAAAATTGCAGAAGAAAAAACGAAAGAGATTCTTACCGTTTAAGAAAAAAAGCAGGTATACCCTGCTTTCTTTTTAAGCTCTAAAGGATATTGGAAGGATTGAAGCGATGGATGAAATGAATGTGCCAAAACACGTGGCGATTATTTTAGATGGTAACGGACGCTGGGCGAAAAAACGTGGACTACCACGCAATATGGGACATGCAGAAGGATGCAAGGTTGTAGAACAAACGGTATATGATGCAGCCGAGGTAGGAATCGAATATTTGACTGTGTACGGATTTTCGACAGAGAATTGGAAGCGCTCTGCGGATGAAGTCAATGCTCTTATGAAGTTGTTGGGATATTATACAAAACGCCTTCTAAAAGTGGCGAAAAAAAATAATGTTCAAGTGCGTTTAATTGGTGACGATAGTCGCTTTTCGCCTAATTTACAAAAAAGCATACATACATTGATTGATGAAACAAAAAACAATACAGGGATGGTGTTTGTTCTGGCACTAAATTATGGTGGTCGTGATGAAATTCGTCGTGCATTTTCTCGTATGATAGATGATTATGATAAACAACGCATTAAAAAAGAGGATATTGATGAAACGATGATTTCCCAATACCTAGATACAGCAAATATACCAGATCCTGATTTGATTATTCGAACGAGTGGAGAAATTCGTTTGTCCAATTATTTGATTTGGCAATGTGCGTATTCGGAATTGTATTTTACAGACGTTTTATGGCCAGATTTCAATATGCAGGAACTTAAAAAAGCGATTATATATTATAATCAAAAAGAACGACGATTTGGAAATGCAAAGTAGGAGGTAGCGATGTTTATCAAAAGACTTATTAGTGGTATTATATTAGTGATTATCGCTGGTGTGACGATTATCGCTGGGGGGAATGTTTTATTTGGAACCGTTTTAGCGATTTCCTTGATTGGTCAATTTGAATTATATCGTGTATTAAAAATTCACGATACGATACTAGGGGCGATTGGCTATGCGATGACGTTGTTGTTTTATGGTTTAACGTATATGGATTCTGCCTTGATATTCCCTGCTTTTATCGGTTTCTTTTTGTTGACATTGGCACTTTATGTGTTTCGCTTTCCGGTGTATAGTGGTGAGCAGGTTATGGCGACGATTTTTGGATTTGTGTATGTACCGTTGATGTTATCGTTTATTTATAAGCTTCGTATTGCCAATAGTGGACATTTACTTGTATGGATTATTGTGCTTGCTTCTTGGGGCAATGATACGTGCGCTTATTGCATTGGTATGTTATTTGGAAAACACAAAATGGCGCCCAAATTAAGCCCTAAAAAATCAATTGAAGGTGCTATTGGCGGATTAATTGGCGCAGGAGCGCTTGGCTTCTTATATGGCTTCTTTCTTGAAACACAAATAGAAGTATTTGGTTCATTCGTACCCATTGCTTGTATGATTCTTTGTGTTACAGGCGGCTTCATATCGATTGTTGGCGATTTGGCAGCTTCGGCAATTAAACGCAATTATGAGATAAAAGACTACGGATATTTGATTCCAGGTCATGGAGGGATTTTAGATCGATTTGATAGCATGATCTTTACTGGCCCTGTTATTTATTATGTGATGATGGTTTTGATGTTCTATTTAAAATAACGGAGAACAACTATGAAGCGAATTTCAATTTTAGGTTCTACAGGTTCGATTGGAACGCAAACTTTACAGGTGGTTGATGAACAGGCCGATTTAGAAGTGGTTGCTTTATCAGCAGGTAGAAATGTCGAACTATTAGCAAAACAAATTCAAAAATACCAACCCAAATTAGTTAGTGTGGCACAAAAAGAAGATGTAGATCGACTAGCACAGCATATTTCATTGACAAATTGTCGTATCGTATATGGCATGGAAGGGTTAATTGAAGTAGCGACGTTTTTTGAGAGCGATATAATTGTCACAGCCATTGTTGGCATGATGGGAATTCGCCCTACAATTGAAGCAATTAAAGTGGGCAAACAAATTGCCCTTGCTAATAAAGAAACGCTAGTGACGGCAGGTCATATTATTATGCCGTTGGCAAAAAAATATGGCATTAATATTTATCCGGTGGATAGTGAACATTCGGCTATATTTCAATGCATAAATGGAGAGAACAACAATCCGATTAATCGAATTATATTGACAGCATCGGGGGGAGCATTTCGTGGAAAAACGAAAGAGGAGCTTCAAAATGTTACACCATTAGATGCCCTAAAGCATCCTAATTGGACGATGGGACAAAAAATAACCATCGATTCAGCTACTATGGTGAATAAGGGGCTTGAAGTTATTGAGGCAAAATGGTTGTATGATGTGGAATATGACCAAATTGAAGTGGTAATTCAGCCACAAAGCATTATTCATTCAATGGTAGAATTTGCAGACGGTTCTATTATGGCTCAGCTTGGATGTCCAGATATGCGTCTACCTATACAATATGCGCTATATTACCCAACAAGACGCGCATTGCAAGCAGAGCGTTTAGATTTTAAGAAACTATCGGCGATTACATTTGAACAACCAAACAATGACGTGTTTAGAGGGTTACCTTTAGCTTATATGGCGGGAAAGCAAGGAGGCAATATGCCAACCGTTTATAATGCAGCAAATGAAGAATGCGTAGCATTGTTTTTAAAAGAGAAAATTTCCTTTCTTGATATTTCCAATATAATTGAGCAGTGTCTTTTGCGGATTTGTTTTATCAAAAATCCGTCGGTTGAAGAAATTTTATATACACAAGAAGAAACCATCCGATATATATACTCGGAATTAATAAGACAATAGGAGGCTTTCATTGAATATTATATATGGTGTATTAATATTTGGTATTATTATTTTTGTACATGAGTTTGGTCATTTTATTGTAGCAAAAGCAAATGGCATTGGTGTAGTTGAATTTTCGATTGGAATGGGGCCTAAAATTACGTCCTTTATGAAAAACGGAACACGCTATTCATTAAAATGGATTCCTTTTGGTGGCTCATGTATGATGTTGGGTGATGACCATGGAATTGTTGATCCAGATGAGGAACCGCTTTCAGCCGATTTGGTAGAGCGTTCATTTAATAGCAAAAGCGTTTGGGCAAGAATTAGTGTGATTGTTGCGGGACCTTTTTTTAATTTCTTGTTAGCCTTGGTATGTGCCGTTGTTATCATTAGCATACATGGTGTTGATCGACCAGTGATTGATTCGATTATGGAAAATTATCCGGCACAAGAAGCAGGAATTATGGCAGGGGACCAGATTTATTCGATTAATGGAAAGCGTGTTAAAACCATTCGTGACGTTAGTATGTATATTGATAAATATTACAAAAATGAATTATCGCTTGTTGTTCTTCGAGATGGAAAAAAAGTTGACGTAAAATTGCTTCCAAAGGAGCATACGGAAGACGGTGTTACACGATTTTTGATTGGTATTCAATGGAAAATGGCGCGTTACGAAAAAGTTAAGCCACATCAAGCAATCGCTTATGGTGTCCATGAAGTGAATTATTGGATCAAAATAACGTTTCAGAGTTTAGGTATGTTTTTTACGGGGGATGCTGGAATTAATGATTTGGCAGGGCCTGTTGGGATTGTCGATATTGTAGATGAAGTTGTTGAAGAGAGTAAATCCGATGGTGGTTACTATGTTTTCTTAAATCTTCTTAATTTGATGATGCTACTGAGTGCGAATATCGGTATTATGAATTTGTTGCCAATTCCAGCGGTTGATGGTGGTCGCTTGTTCTTTTTACTCATTGAAGCTGTTCGCGGAAAACCAGTTGATCGCAAAAAAGAGGGCTATGTTCATATGATTGGGATTATATTATTATTCATCTTAATGATCGTTGTTATGTTCAATGATCTATTCCGTGCTTTTGGAAAATAACCTTGACAAAGATGTCCTCATTCTTAAGCAAAGCGAAAGTTAAGGATTGCCTATTTGACTGGAGGGAATATGAGAAAAACAAAAGAAATCAAAATTGGAAATCGTATCATTGGTGGTGGAAATCCAATTTTAATTCAATCAATGACAAATACGAAAACAGAGGATATACAAAAAACAGTTGCACAAATAAAGGAGCTAGAAGAGATTGGATGCGATATTATTCGTGTGGCAGTTCCTACGATAGAGGCAGCAAATGCCATTGCAAAAATCAAGCAAGAAATCCACATTCCTTTAGTTGCCGATATTCATTTTGATTATCGCTTAGCGATTTTAGCGATGGAAAATGGTGCAGATAAAATTCGTATTAACCCTGGCAATATGAAAATAGAGCACATCCGCTTGGTGATTGCGTGTGCAAAAGAAAAGAATATACCAATTCGAGTAGGTGTCAATAGTGGCTCTCTTGAAAAGCCTTTAATCGAAAAATACGGTGGTGTAACAGCGAACGGGTTGGTTGACAGCGCCTTAGATAAGGTGAAATTAATTGAAGAATTAGGCTACACCAATTTAGTGATTAGCATTAAATCATCGGATGTAATGATGTGTATTCAGGCGCATGAAATACTCGCAAAAGAAACAGATTACCCACTTCATGTAGGAATTACAGAGGCGGGAACGTTATATCGAGGAAATATTAAATCAGCGATTGGGCTCGGTGCCATTTTATATCAAGGGATTGGTGATACAATTCGTGTTTCCTTAACGGGAGATCCAACGGAAGAAATTAAAAGCGCCAAATTGATTTTGCGAACCTTGAATCTTTATCCAGAAGGAATTGACGTGGTTTCCTGTCCAACTTGTGGACGAACAGAAATTAATTTAATTGAATTGGCAAATCAAGTGGAAAAAATAGTTGAAAAATATGAAAAGCCAATTAAAGTCGCTGTTATGGGCTGTGTCGTAAATGGTCCAGGCGAGGCAAAGGAAGCAGATCTTGCGATTGCAGGAGGCAAGGGCGAAGGTCTTATTATGAAAAAAGGAGTTATTATAAAAAAAGTACCCGAAAGCGAATTGTTGAGTGCGCTTGAGTACGAGTTAGAAAACTTCTAATTATGTGAGGTGAGCGAATATGAAACATTTTTTTGAGGTTTTCGAAAGTCTGCATTTAAAAAAAGAATATGCCGAAATATTTAAAAAGGTTGTGGTGAGAGATTTAGTACTTTCAAAAGATCAAACAAGCCTAAAAGTATATTTGGAATCAGAGTTTTTGATTGATAAGGATATTATTTTTGAAGTAGAGTCTTGTATCAAAAAACAAATTCTAGCCAAAAAAGCGGTAAAAGTAACGATTATTGAAACATTTCATTTGTCCTCTCAATATAATATTCATAATTTGCTAGAGGCATATAAAAAAAGCATCTTAATTGATATTATGAATAAAAGCCCGCTTGAACATAGCATTGTTGCCAATGCAACCTGGGAAATGATTAATGAAAATACGTTGTATATTACCGTAGAGGATACTATTATTTCGCGAGCAAAAGGACGAGAAATCGCATTGTTTATTGAAGACATACTCACTAATCGATGCGGCTTTTTGGTTGCAACGGAAATGATTTATTCTATGGAAGAGAGAGAAAAACGTCAAGAGTTGCGTCGTATAAAAGAAGAGAAAGAACGGGCGCAGATTCCCGAGCTGCTATACGATTTAAAGCATCTTGAAAAAGTGCAGGAAGAACATGCTACTAGCAAGAATCAAAATGAAGCAATCAATCAAAGCGATATACCGATCAAAGAAGATAAGAAAGTGTCCCATATTGGAAAGAGGGAAGAGCCAGCGAAAAAACAATACTCAAAAAGAACAAAATTCAAATATCCAGACAGTGATCGCCTTATTTATGGCAACAACTTTACAGATGAATATGTACTTATTGTAGATTGCGATATGACAACGAAACGGGTTGCAATTCGTGGTCAGATTTTTGATGTCGATATTCGAGAAACACCAAACATTAATGTTGTTCAATTATCGATTACTGATTTTACCGATAGTGTGATTGCAAAAATGTTTTTAAAAAACGATGAGTTAGAATCCTTTAATGAATTAGTGCATAAAGGGGATTTTTTGGAGCTGTTTGGTGATTTTATTATGGATTCTTATATAAGTGAGGAATCCTTTACAATTGAAGCCATTCGACAAAGCAGTGATTTTCGCGAAAAGAGAATGGATAATGCTATCGAAAAGCGAGTTGAGTTACATTGTCATACGAAAATGAGTGAGCGTGATAGCGTTGTTGACTGTGAAGAATTAATTAAAACATGTATTAAGTGGGGGCATAGTGCCGTTGCTATTACAGACCATGGCGTGACACATGCCTTTCCGAGTATTTATCATCTTGTTGATAAGGCGCCAATTAAGGCGATTTACGGAATGGAAGGCTATTTAGTCGATGATGAAAATTGGATTGTTACAAATGGACGTGGACAGACATTTGATGATACATTTGTGGTATTTGATATTGAGACGACAGGGCTTAATTGCAAAAAGGATAAGATTATTGAAATCGGTGCCGTCAAAATTGCTGGAGGAAAGGTGATTGATCGCTTTTCGGCATTTGTTAATCCGCTTGTTCCTATTCCACTTCGCATATCAAATCTTACAGGAATTATGGACAAGGATGTAATCGGTGCAAGGCAAATTGAAGAGGAGCTTGTGGCGTTTTTAGCATTTTGCGAAAATGCGGTGCTGGTAGCTCACAATGCCGAATTCGATATGGGCTTTATTAAGAAAAATGCGTCCGATTTTGGAATTGATTTTGAACCAACCTATATTGATACCGTAGCTATGGCGCGTGTGCTATTTCCACATATGTCACGTTATCGTTTGGATACTTTGGCAAAAGAACTTAAAATCGAATTATTAAATCACCATAGAGCAGTGGATGATGCCGAATGTACATCGCGCATTTTCTTAAAGTTAGTTGAAAAGTTTCGACTAAATAAGGTGAATGATTTGACGACGTTACAAGAATCATCCCAATTGAGCATTGAAAGCATTAAGAAAAAACACCCATTTCATATTGTATTATTGGCGAAAAATATTAAGGGCAAGGAGAATTTGTATAAACTTGTTTCGGAATCACATTTGCACTATATGCATAGAAAACCATTGATTCCACGAAGCTTATTGCGTCAATATCGAGAGGGACTTTTACTAGGAAGTGCTTGTTCGAGCGGTGAGCTTTTTGAAGCGGTTATGAATGGAAAAAGCGATATTGAATTAGAGAAAATCGTGAATTTCTATGATTATATCGAAATCCAACCAGTTGAAAATAATCGTTATCTCTATGAGGAGAGAGGAATTGTAAAAAGCTTTGCAGAGCTATATGATTTAAATAAAGAGTTAGTAGCACTAGGTGAGAAATTCCAAAAGCCAGTTGTAGCGACTTGTGATGTGCATTTTTTCAATCCAGAAGATGCCTTCTATCGAAGTGTGTTATTTTATGAAATGAAAAAGAATGCACTTGAAAAGAAAAGCTATGAGGAGAAAATGAAAGGAATCGAGCAGGCACCATTGTATTTTAGGACAACGGAAGAAATGCTAGAAGAGTTTTCGTATTTAGGTATTGAAAAGGCGTATGAAGTGGTTGTTACCAATACAAATAAAATTGCAGACCAAATAGAAAAATTCAGACCGCTACGAAAGCATAATTATCCACCTGTTATTGAAAATGCTGATGAGGATTTGCGCAAAATCTGTGAAACAAAAGCAAAAGAATGGTATGGCAATCCAATTCCTACGATTATTTTAGAGCGCATGGAAAAAGAGCTAGATTCCATTATTAAAAATGGATATGCCGTTATGTATATTATTGCACAAAAGCTTGTGACGAAGTCTTTGGTAGATGGATACGTAGTTGGTTCGCGTGGTTCGGTTGGTTCGTCTTTTGTTGCAACACTAGCGGGGATTACGGAAGTAAATCCACTACCAGCCCATTATCGATGTCCCAAATGCCAATATAATGAATTTGTACAAGGCTCGGCTGGTATTACAGGTTGTGATTTGCCCGCAAAGAGTTGCCCTGTTTGTGGAGAGCATTTAATTAAAGACGGATTTGATATTCCATTTGAAACATTTCTTGGTTTTGAGGGAAATGCCAAAGAACCAGATATCGATTTGAATTTTTCGGGCGATTATCAGGCGAAGGCACATGCTTATACAGAAGTTATCTTTGGAGAAGGTCAAACATTTCGTGCGGGAACATTGAGTGTTGTTGCAGAAAAGACAGCATTTGGCTACGTGTTAGGTTATTGTGAGGCGATGGGGATTAATAAGCGTGGTGTAGAAAAGAAACGCCTTGCAAAAGGATGTGAAGGAGTAAGAAGAACAACGGGACAACATCCTGGTGGCATTATTGTATTACCATATGGCGAAGATATTACAACCTTTACGCCGATTCAACATCCGCCTAAAAGTGATGACATTATTACAACGCATTATGATTATCACTCAATTGATTCAAACTTATTGAAACTAGACATATTAGGGCATGATGATCCAACCATGATTCGTATGATTCAAGATCTAACAGGAAAGGACCCAACGCAATTTCCATTAGATGATGAGAAGGTAATGACGCTTTTTCGAGATACAACGGCACTTGGAATTACGCCAGAGGATATTAGCAATTGTCCTCTAGGTTCGCTTGGCATTCCCGAAATGGGGACGGATTTTGTTATTGGAATGCTTGTGGATACAAAGCCTTCCTCTTTGGCGGATTTGGTTCGTATATCGGGATTATCCCATGGTACAAATGTTTGGCTTGGCAATACAGCGGATTTAATTCGAGATGGCGTTACGACGCTTGCTGAAGCGATTTCAACGCGTGATGATATTATGACGTATCTTATTCATAAAGGTCTTGAGTCTTCAAAAGCATTTCAAATTATGGAGAGTGTTCGTAAGGGAAAAGGTTTAAGAGATGACTGGGAAGAGGATATGTTAGCACATGATGTACCAGAGTGGTATGTTGAGTCGGCAAAAAAGATTAAATATATGTTTCCAAAAGCGCATGCAGCGGCGTATGTTATGATGGCGTGGCGTATTGCGTATTGTAAAGTGTACTATCCGTTGGCGTATTATACGGCGTATTTTACCATTCGTGCGGTTGCATTTTCTTACGAGACAATGTGCAATGGTCTTGTGAATTTGCGTGAACATATGGCGAATATTAAATATACAATTGATTTGGCGAAGTCAAGTAATTCTGATAAAAAGAAAAAAGATGAAGATACGTATAAGGATATGCGTATTGTGGAAGAAATGTATGCTAGAGGTTTTGAATTTATGCCGATTGATATATATAAGGCAAAGGCGAAACAATTTCAATTAATTGATGGGAAGATTATGCCATCATTGATGGCTGTAGATGGTTTAGGGGAGACTGCAGCAAGGCAGCTTGAAATTGAGGCGAAAAAGAGTCCATTTTTATCGAAAGCGCAACTAAAAAAACGTACAGGTCTTACAGCCAATAATATTGAGACATTATCACGTCTTGGATTGATTGATGGCATGTCAGAAAGTAATCAATTGACGTTGTTTGAATCCTTAAATACGCTATAAACTTACGCTAATCAAGTAATGGAGCTTTTGGCAAGGTGTCCGTTTCGGCTTCGGGATTGTAGAGAGAGTTTAGCATGCCACCAAGTAGCATAATATAAACCATGATGTATAACCAAAGCATCATAATAATAACGGTAGTTAAGCTTCCGTATATGTTGGAATAATTGCTGAAATATTTGATATAAATCGAAAAGAAGAAGGAGAATAATCCCCATCCAAGTGAGGTAAATAAAGCGCCTGGAATTTGGTCACGAAGAGATGATTTATGGTTGGGAACGGCTTTGTATACAATTGTAAAAAAGAAAAACAAAATAACCGTAACAATCACCATACGGATGTTATAAATAAAATCAATTAGTGGGGCAAGTGGTTTCGCATTTTTAATAATAATACCACCGACTACATTGCCAAATACGACAAGCAAAAGGACGAAAATCAAAATGACGGCAAGCATCAGTGTGTAAAAAACGGCAATCGCTCGTTTTTGAACATAATTACGGTCTTCTTCAACGTGGTAAACGCTGTTTAAGCCACGCATAACGGCAATCATCCCACGAGAAGCGGAGAAGAGTGCTGTAAATGCGGAAATAGAAATAACCGCCGTGGTTGCCGTATTTTTGTGAAAAATATCGGTGATAATAGCGTTAAAAAAATTTGAAATGGCTTCCGAAGGTATATCGCTAAAAATAGAAAGTAACATCGTTTCGGTAATCGTCGTATAGCGTAAGAAAATTGTTAACAACATCAAAAAGGGAACAATCGCCAGAAATAAGAAAAAGGCGGCATTGCTCGAATAGACATTGATATTATCATTTTTGATGCGCAAGGATAAATTGCGAATACTCATAATTAAAGCAATCATGGTTTGTGATATACTCCATTTCTTTTGTGAAACATATTAATAAAGGTCATAATCCTTATTAGGATACCATTTTATAGGGTGAAAAGCAATTGCAAAAAGTTGTTGACAAACGAAACGGATGTGTTATTATGTAGCATATACATAACAAAAACGTTGATTGTGTTAAGTAGAAGAGTATTTTCTTACAGAGAAGGAAGGTCATCGGCTGGAAGCTTTCCCAAGTTCAAATAGTTCTTTGAATTTCCCACAGGAGTTGCACTTTTGAAATTAGTAGTAGGAAGTGACGGATCATGCACGTTACGCATTAGAGTGTCAGCGATCTTTTTTGCTGGAATTAGGGTGGTACCGCGATTTTACTTCGTCCCTTTGTGGATGGAGTTTTTTTATTGAAAAAAAATCAAAAAGGCAGTTAGAAAGTTAGGAGGTTAGGAGGTAAATATGAAAGAACGATTAAATGAAATTAAGGCGGCTGCATTAAACCAAATCAGCGAAGCGAGCACATTGGATGCGCTTAATGAAATTCGAATTCATTTCTTAGGTAAGAAGGGTGAGATTACAGCCCAATCTAAGAAATTAGGTGAGGTAGCGCCAGAGGATCGTCCAAAGGTTGGACAAATGGTGAATGAAGCGCGTACACAAATTGAAAAAGCGCTTGATGAAACGAAAAAAGCTATGGCAAGCAAATTGCGTGCTGAACAATTGGCAACAGAAACCATTGATGTAACATTGCCAGCAGAAAAGAAAATGGTGGGACATCGTCACCCAAATACCATTGCACAGCAAGAGGTTGAGCGTATTTTTATGGGCATGGGATACGAAGTTGTAGAAGGCCCAGAAGTTGAATACGATTATTATACATTTGAGGCACTAAATATTCCTGCAAATCATCCGGCAAAAGATGAGCAAGATACATTTTATATTAACAAAGAAATCGTACTTCGAACACAAACGTCTTCTGTACAGGTTCGTACAATGGAAGAAGGCAAGCTACCGATTCGTATGATTGCACCTGGTAGAGTATTTCGTTCGGATGAGGTTGATGCAACACATTCACCTTGTTTCCATCAAATAGAAGGCCTTGTGATTGATAAAAATGTCACATTCGCTGACTTGAAAGGAACACTAGCCGAATTTGCAAAGCAACTCTTTGGAGAGGAAACAAAAGTGAAGTTTCGACCACATCATTTTCCATTTACAGAGCCTTCAGCAGAAATGGATGTTTCTTGTTTTAAGTGTGGTGGTAAGGGATGTAGAATGTGTAAGGGATCTGGTTGGATTGAAATTTTAGGTTGTGGTATTGTTCATCCACATGTTTTAGAAATGAGCAAGATTGATCCAGAAGAATATACGGGATTTGCGTTTGGCGTTGGACTTGAGCGAATTGCATTATTAAAATACGAAATAGATGATATGCGTTTACTATATGAAAACGACGTTCGTTTCTTAAAACAATTTTAGGAGGAAAAATAAATGAATGCTTCATTATCATGGATTAAGGCATACGTAAAAGATTTGGAAACAACTCCTCAAGAATTTTTTGACAAGATGACCATGTCAGGAACAAAGGTAGAGGGTTATGAATGCCGTGATAAAAACTTAGAAAAGATTTTCGTTGGTCAAATTGAATCAATTGAAAGACATCCAGATGCGGATAAATTAATTGTCTGTCAAGTAAATATTAAAGATCAAATGGTTCAAATCGTTACTGGTGCAAGCAATGTAGCAGTAGGTGATAAGGTTCCAGTTGTGCTTGATGGTGGAAAAGTGGCAGGCGGACATGATGGAAGTCCTAATCCTGAGAATGGAATCAAGATT
>CAZMHF010000022.1:21447-32894 GCA_964566025.1 uncultured Lachnospiraceae bacterium
AGAAGGTATTAAAATAAAAAAAGGAAAGCTTCGTGGGATTGAATCCTTCGGAATGATGTGTTCGATTGAAGAGCTTGGTTCTTCAAGAGATATGTACCCAGAAGCACCAGAAGAGGGAATTTATATTTTCCCAGAGGATACGCTCGTTGGAGCAGATGCGGTTGAAGTATTAGGCTTGCACGATACGGTATTTGAATTTGAGGTGACTTCAAATCGAGTGGATTGCTTTAGCGTGGTTGGTATTGCACGAGAAGTGGCAGCAACTTACCAAAAAGAATTTCAAACTCCCGTTATTTCGGTAAAGGGAAGTGGCGATTCCATTGAAAACTATTTAAAAGTTTCTGTGGAAAATGAAACATTATGTCCACGATTTATTGCGAAAGTAATCAAGAATATTAAGATTGCTCCTTCACCAATATGGATGCAACGAAGATTAGCGTCTTGTGGTATTCGTCCAATTAATAACCTAGTGGATATTACAAACTATGTAATGGAAGAGTACGGACAGCCAATGCATGCATATGATTATGATCAATTAGCCGATCAAAAAATTGTCGTAAAATGCGCAAAAGATGGCGATACATTCACTACATTAGATGGACAAGAGCGAACATTGGATGCTTCATTCCTTATGATTAATGATGGGGAAAAGGCTGTTGGTATTGCTGGTGTTATGGGTGGCGAAAATTCCATGATCACAGATGATGTAAAAACAATGGTTTTTGAAGCAGCTTGTTTTGATGGTACAAATGTAAGACTTTCTTCTAAAAAGGTGGGGCTTCGTACCGATGCATCAGGAAAATTTGAAAAGGGCGTTGATCCTGAAAATACAGCCATTGCTATGCAAAGAGCTTGTCAATTAATTGAGGAGCTAGGCGCTGGTGAAGTGGTAGATGGTATCATTGATATTTATCCAAATCCTGTTGTTACAAAGGAAATCCCACTTGACGTTGAAAAAATCAATAAAATGCTCGGCTTGACATTAACAAAGGATGAAATGCTTGCGTATTTATTGAAAATTGAAATTGCCTATGATGAAAGTCGTCAAATGCTACAAATTCCTTCTTTCCGTCAAGATTTGGTTTGTCTTGCGGATATTGCAGAAGAAGTTGCTAGATTTTTTGGATATGATAAGATACCAACTACCTTGCCATCGGGAGAATCAACACTTGGCACAAAACCAATGAAGCTTCGAGTGGAGGATATCGCAAAGGATGTTGCAGAATTTGCAGGATTTTCGCAAGCTATGTCGTTTTCTTTTGAAAGTCCAAAGGTATTTGACAAATTGTTATTGCCAGCAGAAGATGCTTTACGAAATGCGATTGTGATTCAAAATCCATTGGGTGAAGATTTTAGTATTATGCGTACAACAACCATTCCAGCTATGCTTACTTCTTTGGCGAATAATTATAATCGTCGCAATAAAAATGTTCGTCTTTATGAATTATCAAATATATATTTGGCGAAAGCATTTCCACTAACAGAGTTGCCAGATGAGAGAATGCAATTAACATTTGGTATGTATGGCGAAGGAGACTTTTTTACACTAAAGGGCGTTGTGGAGGAATACTTAGCGAAACTTGGCATGAAAGAGAAAATCCTATTTGATGCAAGTATTTGTAGCTCATTCCTACACCCAGGAAGAAAAGCGTCTATTTCCTACAAAGGCGATACAGTTGGTTATATTGGTGAGGTTCATCCTGATGTATCTGAAGCATTTGGTATTAATGAGCGTGTATATGTGGCTGTTTTGGACATTAAGCAGTTGGTTCCATTTACTTCATTTGATTATAAATATGAGCAAATTGCACGATATCCCGCTATGACACGTGACATTAGCTTGATGTTGAAAAAGGAAATTCCTGTTGGAAAGATTGAAGAGATAATCGCTAAAAAGGGCGGTGCTATTTTAGAAAGCTATCATTTGTTTGACCGTTATGAAGGCAATCAAATTGCCGAAGGTTACAAATCGGTTGCGTATTCAATTGTATTTAGAGCCAAGGAGCGTACCTTAGAAGAGAAAGAAGTAAATGATAAGATGGCACGTATTCTTGAATCACTAAAAACAGAAGGAATTAAGCTGCGACAATAAGTTTGCGTAAAATATTTTTCATCTACCACAAAGAAAGACTTGTATTTTAAATTTCTTTGTGGTAGTATGTATTTTGGTAGTTTAGTATAGGAGGTATGAAACGTGACTGGAGTTATAAGAGCTATATTAACAATTCTTCTCGTTTTGATAAGTCTTGCATTAATTATTATAGTATTATTACAAGAAGGTAAATCAGCAGGATTAGGTTCCATTAGTGGTGCCGCAGAAAGCTATTGGGGGAAAAATAAGAGCCGCTCGATGGAAGGAACTTTGCAAAAAGTGACGAAGATTTTGTGTGGTGCATTTATTATTGTTTCACTAATTTTGACGATTAATTTTTAAGATAGTATAGATATATTAATCGATTTACAGCGTAGAAGAAGAAACACTTTCAAAGTGTTTCTTTTATTATTTTATAGGAGAACAAATGGATCAAGAAAGAATACTTCAATTAGAAGCGATGGTTATGCAATTTATGAATGAGCCAACATATCGTCCAATGAAATTGAAGGAGATTGCGATTGTATTGCAAGTGACAAAAGAAAAAAAGGAAGATTTGCGTTTCATCTTAGATAAACTTGTAAGAGAAGGCAGAATTAACATTAGTTCCAAAGGGAAGTACGGCTTATTTGCCGCTACGTATCTGAAAGGAACATTTATTGGAAATGCAAAAGGATTCGGCTTCGTTACAATACAAGAGCGTGAGGATGATATTTTTATTGCAGAGAAAAACACATTGTCTGCATTAAATGGCGATATTGTTTTGGTAGAAATCATAGTAGGAAAAAGTACAAAGCGTCGTAGTGAGGGCGTGATACGAAAAATTATCGAGCATAATACAACGCAAATCGTAGGACGTTATGAAAAGCAAAAGGGCTACGGATTTATTATTCCAGACATCAAAAAAGTGGGTAGTGATTTATATATCCCTTCTGGCAAGGATAAAGGTGCCGTTTCAGGCAGTAAGGTCGTTGCGAAAATCATTAATTATGGCAATGAAACAAATAAACCTGAGGGAGAAATTGTTGAAATACTAGGGCATATAAATGATCCTGGCGTAGATGTTTTATCCATTATTCGTGCGAGAGAGTTGCCTTTAAAATTCCCTAAGGAAGTGCTTGAAGAGGTAGAGAACATCCCTTCGGTTGTTTACCAAGAACAAAAAGAAGGCCGTAGAGATATTACCGATGTATTTACCGTTACGATTGATGGAGAGGATGCAAAGGATTTAGATGATGCCATTACGATTCATAACACAGATGAGGGGTATTATCTAGGCGTACATATTGCGGATGTCAGTGAATATGTCAAGGAAAATTCATCACTTGATCAAGAGGCATATAATCGTGGAACGAGCGTATATTTATTGGATCGTGTTATTCCGATGTTGCCGCACAAGTTGTCAAATGGTATTTGTTCATTAAATGCCAATGAAGAACGACTTGCGCTTAGTTGCTTTATGGAGATTAATCAAAACGGTGAAGTCATTAGTCATTCCATCGAGGAGACGATTATTCGTGTTGATATGCGAACAAGCTATACACAAATAGCGAATATCATTGATGACAAAGAAAAAGATGAACCGACCACTTTAATTGAGATGACAAAATTGATGCAAGAATGCGCTCTATTGCTAAGAGAAAAGCGTTTTAAGCGTGGGTCAATTGATTTTGATTTCCCTGAGGCAAAGATTGTGTTAGATGAAAATGGAGAGGTTTCCGATATCGTCGTAGTTGAGCGAAATGATGCCCATAGGATGATTGAGGAATTTATGCTTCTTGCCAATGAGACGGTTGCTGAAGAGTATTTTTGGAGAGAAGTTCCATTCTTATATCGTAATCACGAGAACCCAGCATATGAAAAAATGCAAGCATTAGCGATATTTTTAGGAAGCTTTGGCCATGTGCTTCGAATCAAAAATGAAGAAGTGCATCCAAAACAATTACAACAAATTATGTCTAATATTATTGGAACGGGCGAAGAGGCAATGCTTATGCGTGTGATACTTCGTTCTATGAAACAAGCACGTTATACACCGACCTGCATTGGTCATTTTGGACTTGCGGCACCATATTATACGCATTTTACAAGTCCGATTCGTCGCTATCCAGATTTGCAGATTCATCGCATTATTAAGGATTCCATTCATAATGATTTGACGAAAGAGAAGATAAAGCATTATGAAACATTGTTGCCTGGTGTTGGAATTTATACAAGCCAAACGGAGCGTCGTGCGGAAGAGGCAGAGCGTGATGTTGAAAAAGTAAAAAAGGCACATTATATGGCTCGCTTTATTGGAGAAGAGTTTGAAGGTGTTATTTCGGGTGTTACGAACTTTGGAATCTATATTGAGCTTCCAAATACAACGGAAGGATTTGTTCGAATTTCAGCACTAATGGATGATCATTATACGTTTGAAGAAGGGGCTTATCAATTAGTGGGCGAAAATTTTGGCCGTATTTATAAATTGGGGCAAATCGTTCGTATAAAAGTCGATTCAGTTGATCAAATCTATGCGGAAGTGAATTTTTCATTAGTCACAGATCAAAAAAATGGAGTAGAAAATGGGAAAAGAAAGCATTAAATTAATCGCAAACAATAAAAAAGCATATCATGATTATTTTATTGACGAAAAATTTGAAGCAGGCATTACTTTAGTCGGTACAGAAGTGAAATCTCTTCGACAAGGGAAATGCAGTTTGAAGGAAGCCTTTGTGCGTATTGAGGGTAGCGAAATGATGATTCGCCAGATGCACATTAGTCCTTACGAAAAAGGAAATATTTTCAACAAGGATCCGCTTCGTGTTCGAAAATTATTGCTTCATCGTCAAGAAATCAATCGTTTAGCAGGGAAAGTAGCTGAAAAGGGTTATACGATTGTTCCTTTGCAAGTTTATCTGAAGGGAAGTTTAGTAAAAGTCGAGATAGGATTGGCTCGAGGCAAGAAACTATATGATAAAAGAGAGGATATGGCGAAAAAAACATTGAAAAGAGAGGCCGAGAAAGAATTCAAGGTTGCTTTCAAGGGATAATTTTGCTATACTTCTAATGCAACATACTGAAAGATCCGCTATACGGGCTTGTACCGGTTTCGACGGGGGTTTTGAAGTTGTGATAGCCATTCGCAGACCCGAAGCTGCGTTAAAAGTCGGAAAATTAAATTTAAACGCAAACGATAAGTTAGCATACGCTGCCTAATGGCAGCTGTCTTACCTAAATCTCACACAATTTAGATTAAGGCATCATCGAACGTGTGGCACTTCGGTACTTAAGCTTTGCGGTACTGGAAGACTCCATGAAGCTACTAAGTTATAAAGCCTGTTATTTGGCGCTATAATAAGGGAATGTTAAAAAAATAACTGTAATGGGAGAAGTTGCAATGAATGAGCTTTCGGACAGGGGTTCGACTCCCCTCAGGTCCATAAAGTAAAACACCTATTTTGATATGATATATATTGAAAAAGGTGTTTGTTTTGTTTTAGGGGAAAGATTTGATAGGGTATGTGATATGAGAAGCTATAAATTGTTTGATATGTTTTCGAGAGCGGGGCATGTGGAGACTGTAGTCTTGATGTCAAAGTAATAGACGAAAAAGCAGAAAGGAAATTCCAATGACTAAGTTAATAAAGTTAACAGATAAATATAAGCAGCAGTTAGGAGAGATGATCAATGAATGGAAGTATGACCAAGAAGTAAATCATACCAATCACTCTCCATGGGCAATTTTCAAGAATGATTATCATGACTTTGATTACTATCTTGCCAATCTTGAAGTTGATTCCTCTCGAGATGGATTGGTGCCGGATTCCACATTCTTCTTATTAGATGATGAAAGAAATGTTCTATTAGGGGCAGTAAATATCCGCCATTATCTAAATGATTATCTTTTACAGTATGGAGGTCATATTGGGGATGGAATCCGCCCAAGCGAAAGAAGAAAAGGATATGCCACAAAGATGATTGAACTTGCATTAGAAGAATGCAGAAAACTCGGAATAGAGAGAGTATTAATGGTATGTGATAAGGACAATATTGGTTCTGCTAAATCCATTATTAATAATGGTGGTGTACTTGAAAACGAGTTTACGGATGAAGATGGTACAATAGAGCAACGATATTGGATTGACCTGAATTAGTAGTTGCAAATAATTATTTATCGATATGTTCCCGAGAACAGACAAGGACAGAAAAATGCTCAAAAAGCCGATAGATATGTTCCCGCATACGGCTGATGGCATTTGACATTCATTCAATCAACTCGTGCCATGTGGAGACGGTAGTATTGATGTCACGAGCCTAGGTTGAGACTGTAGAACTGTTGTCAGAGAGACGAATTTGAATTTTCTTGATTCTTAAGGTAGAAAACTGACAAGACATAATTGTCTAGTGGAGAATACGTCATTTCTCACTTTGTGACGTGGTTTTCTAATGTCATTTCTGTGATAATAGACCGTGAAAGGAGAAAATGAAATGATAGACCAGATTAAAATTGGTGGGTTTTTAAGAGATTTACGCAAAGAAAAAGAGCTAACACAAGAACAACTGGCAGAGAAGTTTGGTGTATCTTCCCGAAGTGTGTCTCGTTGGGAAAATGGTAATACCATGCCAGAATTAGGCATTCTAGTCGAGTTGGCAGATTACTATGAAGTTGACATCAAAGAAATAATTGATGGTGAAAGGAAAAGTGAGATTATGGAAAAAGAGACAAAGGAAACATTGTTAAAAATTGCGGAATATGCTGATAAACAAAAAAAAGCAAGCAGTCATCAGAGCTATTATTTTCTTCGGATTAGAAATGGTATGTTGCGGAATAACGCTATGTGCAGGGTGTTGGGTATTAAGTAGTAACGGACAAGTTAGTGCCGGTTATGCAGTAATCCCCATGATATTTACTTTTGTATTTTCTGTTGCATTAATCATTAATGCAAAGGATTATGTTGTTGGTCTGCAAAGAAATAATAGTTATTAAATATATTGGAATTCGATTCAATAGAAAGGAAAATTTCAGTCTTCCGGTGAGATTGAAAGCGCGCATGAATTTGAATTTTCACGTCGATGAGGGAGACTAAATGAAAGATAAAGTTTGTAGAATTATAAAAATTGATAAGGATGCATTATTTGAATTTATATATGAGAATTTCATTAGTCAGGAAGAATCTTTATTAGATATTGAAACAAAAGTTGGAATTAGCAACCATTTTGATATCAATTGGGACACAGGAGAATTTATCTTTATGGCTCATAATGGAGAGGATGCAGATGAAAACATTATTCCTCTTCCTAAGGATGTTGATATAAAAAAAGTAATGGAGAAAATCTCGACCACAACAGATTCCGTATTGAGTTCAGGCGAGAACTATAAGGATTATACATTTGATGAATTAAGTAAGTTGATGAATGACTAAAAATTTGAAGTTTCATAATTGATGGAGGATAAGATGGCACAGCAGAATATATATGATAATGAAATATTCTTTGAGGGATACAAAAAGATTAGAGATAACAAAATAAATGCTAATAATTTATTTGAAATACCTGCATTGTTTTCTATGTTGCCAGATTTAAAAAACAAAAGAGTACTAGATATGGGATGTGGTTTTGGAGAACATTGTAAACACTTTATTGATTGTGGAGCAAAAAGGGTAGTTGGGATTGATATATCCGAAAAGATGTTAGAGGTTGCCAGAAACGATAATAGTGACCCTAATATAATTTACATCAATATGCCTATGGAAAAAATTACAGAATTAAATGAACAATTTGATATAGTAGTTAGTTCATTAGCGTTCCATTATGTTGAAGATTTTGAAGGAGTTGTTAGCGACATTTACAATATGCTTGATACAGAAGGAATATTTATTTTTTCACAAGAGAATCCGTTATGCACCTGCCATTCTGGAGGAAACAGATGGACAAGAGACGAGCAAGGCAATAAGATACATCTTAATCTTGCAGATTATGGTATCGAGGGAGAAAGAGAGTCAGTATGGTTTGTTAATAATGTAAAAAAATACCATAGAACTTTCTCGACAATCATAAACACATTAATAAATGCAGGATTTTCGATAGAAAGAATGATTGAACCTTTACCAACAGATGAAATACTTGAACAATATCCAGATTACAAGGATTTGTTTCATAAGCCAGATTTCTTATTGCTAAGAGTAAAGAAGTGAAACTTTCAGTTTGTCGCTTTTCCTGAAAGCCAGTAGATATGTTCCCAAGAACGCCGACATCAATAATTGAAACTCGTTCCATGTGGAGACGGTCTGCTTGCTATCACGCAAGGCCCCAGTTTAAGCGGGTTTCAGGGCTTTTTTGAAGAATATGTACCTGTGTTTTTAGCAGGAAAAATGTATATAAAACCCTAGATTTTAAGAGGGGGTAAAAAATTGGGACACCTAAGACGTGCGCGAATAGTATAAGAAAAAGGTGAAATAAAATGGATTTGAAATATAAAAAAGCAACAATCGATGATATAGAAGTTTTAACGAAGACAAGAATAGAAGTACTTCGATCAGCCAATAAATTATCAGGTGTTGTTGATATGAAAGAGGTTGAGAAGACTTCTTATGAATATTATAAAACTGCGTTACGAAATGGAACACATACAGCTTATCTTGTATTTGATGGAGAAAAATTTGTCGGTGCAGGTGGAGTGAGTTATTTTCAGGTGCTGCCTACATATCATAATCCAAGTGGATATAAGGCGTATATTATGAATATGTACACAAACCCAGAATATCGAAGGAATGGAATTGCAATTAAGACACTGGGTTTATTGGTTGAGGATGCAAGGAAAAGAGGAGTTCATGCAATTTCGCTTGAGGCAACAGATATGGGCAAGCCTTTATATGAAAAATTTGGATTTGTTAAGATGAATGACGAGATGGAGTTACTTGATTAGATACACATTGTGTAATTAAACGCTTTCTGATATAATATACACATAGTGTAAACAGGAGGCAATATTTTATGGAACAACTAACCGAATGTCAAATTGAAATGAAGAAATTACGTGAATCCACAGGGATGAATCGTAAAGAATTTTGTGAATGTTTTGATATCCCATATAGGACTGTTACAGAGTGGGAAAGAGGAACTCGCAATGCGCCGGATTATGTCCTTAGACTTTTGGCATATTATATACGAATGGAAAATATGGTGAAGGAAAAGGGGGAGAAGAATGGCGAAGATAATTAAAGATACAATTCATGCAAATGGAATTGATATTAGCGTGTATTCAGAAGATTTGCAAAATGATTATATATCGTTGACGGATATAGCAAAAAAGAGAGAAGGTGAATATCCGGGATATGTAATTCAGAACTGGTTGCGCAATAAAAGCACTGTGGCTTTTGTTGGCTTATGGGAATCTATTCATAATCCTAATTTTAATTGTATCGAATTCGAGGCAATTAAAAGTGAAGCAGGAACAAATAGTTTTGTTTTAACACCTAAAAGATGGGTTGAATCGACAAACGCAATAGGGATTGTTACAAAAGGTGGTAGATATGCAGCTACTTATGCCCATAAGGATATAGCATTTGAATTTGCATCATGGATTTCACCAGAATTTAAGTTATATATAATTGAAGACTATCAACGTCTGAAAGAAGGCGAAAATGCTAGATTGTCTTTAGGTTGGAATCTTAATCGTGAAATTTCAAAATTGAATTACAGAGTGCATACCGATGCTATTAAAGAGAATTTGATTCCGCCAATACTTACACCACAGCAGATATCATATACTTATGCAAGTGAAGCGGATTTACTTAATACAGTACTATTTGGTAAGACCGCAAAAGAGTGGCGTGACAGTAATCCAAATGAAAAAGGAAACATCAGAGATGTAGCGTCAATATATCAGTTATTAGTGCTATCAAACATGGAAAGTTATAATGCAATACTAATTAAGCAGGGTAAAAGTCAGGCTGAAAGAATGCAGTTGTTACATGAATTGGCAGTTCAGCAGATGACAACGCTTAGCAGTTTGGAACTAAGTAATCTTCCGGGAATAGAGAAGAAATAGTACATAATGTTTGCTCAAACTGGAGTGGTCGAAGTTGCCATATTATTGTTTTAAAAGCAGTGGGGTAAAATTCAAAAAGACGTACGCGAATGTCAATGCGAAGTAAAGTTTCAATGCATGTTGAAACGGTTTGTTTGATGTCAAGGGTTGAGAGATAAAGTGTGTAAATATCCCTGATATATGGGCATTCAGCGATATTGGGATTTTGGTATGAGGGTGAAAAACAGAAAAACAATAGTCCATCAGAACATATCAACCGCAAAAATCCCCATAGTTTAGGCTGCCATTTGGATAACACGAAATCTGAGTAGGCGATTTGCGATGTCTAAAGCTAATCACCAGAGTGATTAGCTTGGATAGTTTAGGCTGTGGATTGGATGTTGGGGGATTGAGTGAGCGATTTGGATAACAAGAGAAACTTGAAAGGAAAAAAGTGAGTAAACTATGGCCGAAAGACCTGCTTTAGACAAAACATTATGCGGAAAAACATTTCGTGATTTCTATTATTTAAAAGATGAGTTGGTAGATTTTTGTAGAAAAAATGGACTTCCTGTTTCAGGGGGGAAGATAGAAATAACAGATAGAATTGCCTGTTTTCTTGATACGGGTGAAATACCAGCAGCTTCAAAAACAAAGAGAAAAGTAGTAACGGAATCTGATATTACCGAGAATTCAAAAATAGAAACTGATTTTGTTTGTTCGGAAAAACACAGATCGTTTTTTAAAAAACATATTGGAAATGGATTTTCTTTTAATGTAGCTTTTCAAAAATGGCTGAAAAGTAATACGGGAAGAACGTATAAAGAAGCAATTGCTGCTTATCATCAAATCCTTAAAGATAAGAAAGAAGGAAAAACGAACATTGATAAGCAGTTTGAGTATAACACCTATATCCGAGCTTTTTTTACAGATAACCGAGGGAAAACTTTAGAGCAAGCGATTACATGTTGGAAATATAAAAAACAATTACAGGGTCATAACCGCTATGAACAGTCTGACCTAGTTGCTTTGGATTGATAAATTCCAGTTTATACCCCATATCAACCGCAAAAAAGACCATAGTTTAGGCTGCGATTTGGATAACACGAAATCTGAGTAGGCGATTTGCGATGTCTAAAGCTAATCACCAGAGTGATTAGCTTGGATAGTTTAGGCTGTGGATTGGATGTTGGGGGATTGAGTGAGCGATTTGGATGAAATAATAAAAAGGAGATTTTAGTATGTGCTTAATTTGCGATAGGATAGAAATGATAAAGAACGGGACAAATCCATACTTTGTAAAGGAATTAGAAACAGGATATGTTGTTATAGGAGACAATCAGC
>CAZMHF010000023.1:0-32624 GCA_964566025.1 uncultured Lachnospiraceae bacterium
CTGCTGGGATGTTACGAGAAAGTAGCGAAGCGGATTTCGAGTATCCGCATTGACTCTGCAATACAATTGTCTTTACAAAAGGGTGAAAAAAAGCTATTCTAGTATGAAAGAGTACCTGAAAGGATTATAGAATGTTAGAACAAATGAAAAAATACCTAAAGCCCGTTTATTTTATGATGATGTTAGGGGCTATCATGCTTGTAATTGCGATGCGAAATGCGGGAATTAAGGAAGAAGGATTAAGTGGCATTGCATATGTTGCTTCACTCGGATTTTTGGCGTATGGCGTATGCTCAATAAAAAAAGATGGATGGCTTGCGTTTGGTATCGCTATCATTGATGCAGGGATTGTCTTTGCAATTGGAATGGTATTGCCAAATCATTTTGTGCAAACAAGCGCTTGGATTTTGGCACTTCTGATTTCGGCATTGTATATTAAATATTTGCAATCCGATAAGAAAACACTGGTGAATTGTCAAACGGCATTTCACTCACCTAAATTTTATATCGGTTATTTATTTTTAATATGGTATTTCTTTAATCCGTTTTTTGCAATTGTTAGAGGCGTTATTATTGAGAAACAAAGTGTTACCGAACCTATTACTGTTGGTATGATTTTTGCATTGATTTTCTTAGTCGGTATTTTGATATGGGATTTGATACAAAACAAAAAGAATCTACTAACCATTGTTATACCGCGCGTGTTATTTGGTCTTATGTTTTCGATATTGGGCTTGACGCTAGTGACAGTGTTTGAGAATCGTGAAAAAGGCGCATGGATGATGCTTGTGTATATTGTTATCGTGTATATTACGTTAGGTTGTCTATGGATTGGGAAAGTTGAGAAAAAACCTAAAAAAGATATTCGCCCACAAAAAAGATGGGAATAAAAGAGTTGAAAAACTAAAGGAGTTGTATATGGAACAACCGATTTATGCTGTCATGGTTGCAGGTGGCTGTGGAAGTCGAATGCAAGCAGATTTGCCGAAACAGTTTTTACAAATGGGCGATAAGCCGGTTATCATTCATACAGCAAAGCCATTTCTTCAAATGAAACAAATTGCGATGCTTCTTATCGCAGTGCCAGAAGAGTGGGTTGCTTATACGGAAGAATTATTTGAGCGATATTATCAAGAATATCGAGCAAAATATGAGATTATTTGTGGTGGACAGACAAGACAAGAGACCTTGATGTGCTCAATTGATTGGATTGATAAAAAAGGTTTGCTAAACGAAGATACTATTGTTATTTCGCATGATGCTGTCCGTCCATTTGTGACGGAGCAAATCATTCAAGACAATATAGAAGCAACGATGAAATTTGGTTCGGCCAATGCCGTTATACCAGCTGTTGATACAATGATGGAATCAAAAGAGGGTATCATTGCCACAAAAATTCCTAATCGAAGTACGCTTTATCAAGTGCAAACGCCACAAGGGTTTCATGCATTGGAATTAAGAGAGATTTATTACGCATTAAATGCAATAGAAAAAGAAAACCTAACGGATGCAAGCGGCATTTTGCTTAGTCAAAAAAAGCAAATAGGGCTGACAAAAGGGAGTGTTTCCAATATTAAAATAACACACCCGATTGACTTGCGATTAGGTGAGTTGCTACTTGAACAAACGGCGTATATTGATTGAAAAGAAAAAACGCATATGCTATACTATTCATAATGAATTTAGGAGGTATTTTTAATGGAAATCAAATCAGTTTTTGAGGAAAGTTTTAATGTGTATGGACGTATAATCAAGGATTATGCAATTGATGATGTGACGGCGGTTATGGAAAACGAAACACCACTTCCAGAGGATGTGGTATATGTTGCATCTGTAAAAGCGTTAGAAGATACAACATTTTTTGCTGCGATGACAGAATTCTTTGGTGGTTTGCCAGTTCAAATTGGCTATTGCAACGGACATAATCAGTTTTTAAACGCAGTAGAATATCATAGATGTTCAGAAATCAATGTAGCGATTACCGATATGATCTTGCTAATTGGTAGACAACAAGACATCACAGAGGATTTAGAGTACGATACGGCAAAAATCGAGGCGTTTTTTGTACCAGCAGGCACTGTAGTTGAAATGTATGGAACAACTTTGCATTATGCGCCATGTGGTGTAGATGGAAAGGGCTTTCGTTGTATTGTTGTTCTTCCAAAAGGAACAAATGAAGCACTTACGATTGCGCCAGCGACCACAGTGGAAGATAAATTATTAACAGCAGCAAATAAGTGGTTGATAGCTCATGAGGATGCAAATATAAAAGGAGCATTTAACGGATTAAGAGGCGAAAATCTATCCGTATAACATTGAATATGAAACATAAATTATTAGAGCAATTCAAAGTCGTGTTTGGTGATAATACAAACGCAAAGGTGTATTTTGCACCAGGGCGCGTGAATTTGATTGGAGAGCATACCGATTATAACGGTGGGCATGTTTTCCCATGTGCATTAACAATTGGAACGTATGCAGTTGCACAAAAAAACAATCTAGGGAAGATGCGATTTTATTCCATGAATTTTGAAGAAAAGGGAATTTTCGAACAAAATGCAGCGCCTAGTACATATGAATATGACAAAAAAGACGATTGGACGAACTATCCAAAAGGAGTCATGTGGGCATTCGAAAAAAAAGGATACCCTATTTCAAGTGGCTTAGATATTTTGTTCTATGGAAACATTCCCAACAGCTCAGGGCTTTCTTCATCTGCTTCTATTGAGGTCTTGACAGGTTTCATTTTGATGGACCAATTCCATATTGATATTGATCAAATCAAAAATGCACTAATTGGCCAATATGCAGAAAATCATTTTTGCAAAGTGAATTGTGGCATTATGGATCAGTTTGCGATTGCGATGGGAAAAAAGGACGCGGCGTTATTTTTGGATACGGCAACACTTCATTATGAATATGTGCCAATTAAGCTAGAGAAAATACGTGTTGTTATCGCTTGTAGCAATAAAAAGCGTGGTTTAGGTGATTCAAAATACAATGAAAGACGTCGTGAATGTGAAGAAGCATTGGAGATATTAAAAACCCAAAAAGAGATACAAAGTCTAGGTGATTTATCTTCGGATGAATTCGAAGCATTAAAACATCATATAGAGGATGGAATTTTACACAATCGCGCAAAGCATGCGGTATATGAAAATGAGCGAACAGTGCTTGCTCTTGAAGCACTCCAAAAGGGCGAGGTTGCTCGTTTTGGGAAGTTGATGAATGAATCTCATGAGTCATTACGCGATTTGTATGAAGTGACGGGTGTGGAGCTAGATACACTTGTTGAATCGGCATGGAATGAAAAGGGCGTGATTGGCTCACGCATGACAGGAGCTGGTTTTGGAGGGTGTACAGTTTCATTAGTTGAAGAAGAATTTGTAGATGCATTTATCGAAAATGTTGGCGAGAAATACAAGACTGCCATTGGATATGCGGCAGATTTTTATGTTGTCGATATCGGGGATGGACCACAAATCTTATAAGAGAAGGAGTACATTATGAAAGTACTAGTATTAGGTGGAGCAGGTTATATTGGATCACATACGGCGTATGCACTAATTGATGAAGGTCATGAAGTCGTAATTGTTGACAACTTGGAAACAGGCTACGAGAAGGCAGTGCATCCAAAAGCTCGTTTTTATAAGGGCGATATAAGAGATCGTGCATTTATGGATTCTGTTTTTGAAAAAGAGTTAGACATTGATGGCGTGATTCATTTTGCTGCCAATTCCTTAGTAGCAGAGAGTATGACAAATCCATTGAAATATTACGATAACAATGTAACAGGAACAAGAGTGGTACTAGCGTCAATGGAAGCGCATGGCATAAAGAGAATTGTGTTTTCTTCGACGGCGGCAACCTATGGAGAACCAAAATATGTTCCTATTGAAGAGAGCGCCGAAAATTGCCCAACAAATGCGTATGGTGAAACAAAGCTTGCTATGGAAAAAATGATGAAATGGACTGACCACGCTTATGGAATTCGCTATGTGGCATTGCGTTATTTTAATGCTTGCGGCGCGCGTGTGATAGAAGAAGACGGCAAGCGCTTATCAGAAATTGGCGAGGCGCATAATCCAGAGACGCATTTGATTCCGATTATTTTGCAAGTAGCGAATAAAAAACGTGAGAATATTACGTTGTACGGAAATGATTATCCAACAGAGGATGGTACATGTGTACGAGATTATATCCACGTTTGTGACATTGCTTCGGCACATATTTTAGCAATGAAGTATTTAATGAATGACAATGTAAGTAATACATTTAATTTGGGTAGTGGGAATGGATATAGCAATTTAGAGTTAGTGCAAACAGCTTCTAAAGTGACAAAAATGGATATTCCTTTTGTGTATGGAGATCGTCGAGCAGGGGATCCAGCAATCTTAATTGCTTCAAATAAAAAAGCGAAAGAAATATTAGGATGGAATCTTCAATACGATAATATTGAGAAGATTATGGAAGATGCTTGGACATGGCATAAATCTCATCCAAATGGGTACAATTAGATGAATGATACATACCAAAGTCCTCTTTCAAGCCGTTATGCAAGCAAGGAAATCCTCTACTTATTTTCTTCTGATATGAAATTTAGAACATGGAGAAAGCTTTGGATTGCATTAGCAAAGGCAGAAAAAGAAATGGGATTGCCTATTAGTGAAGAACAAATTGCACAATTAATCGAACACGCTGATGATATTAATTATGATGTAGCAAATGCCAGGGAGAGAGAGGTGCGCCACGATGTTATGGCGCATGTGTATGCGTATGGAGAACAATGTCCAAAGGCGAAAGGAATTATTCACTTAGGCGCAACATCGTGTTATGTGGGCGATAATACCGATATAATTGTTATGCGAGAAGGTCTTGCATTACTTCGTCGCAAGATGATTAATATTATGAAAAAGCTCGCTGATTTTTCAGATGCGTATAAAGGATTGCCTACATTAGCATTTACACATTTCCAATCTGCACAACCGACAACTGTCGGCAAAAGGGCAAGCTTGTGGTTACATGATATAAAGATGGATTTTGAAGATTTAGAATATATAAAGGATAGCTTGTGTTTGCTCGGTTCAAAGGGAACAACGGGAACACAGGCAAGTTTTATTGAGTTATTTGATGGTGACGAAGAGAAAGTAAAAAACGTTGAGCAATTGATTGCGAAGGAAATGAACTTTGAAAAGTGTTATTCCGTATCTGGACAAACATATTCTCGAAAAATCGATAGTCGTGTTTTAAATGTTTTGGCAGGGATTGCAATTAGTGCACATAAATTCACGAATGATCTTCGAATGCTACAACATTTACATGAAGTAGAGGAACCATTTGAGAAAAATCAAATCGGATCTTCCGCAATGGCATATAAGCGAAACCCTATGCGAAGTGAGCGCATGGCTTCCTTAGCCAAATATGTGATGTCTGATGCCATGAATCCAATGTTTGTAGCATCAACGCAATGGTTTGAGCGAACATTAGACGATTCTGCCAATAAGCGCATAAGTATGGCGGAAGCATTTTTAGCAGTGGACGCCATTTTAGAGTTATATTTAAATGTAATGGATGGAATGATTGTTTATCCGAAGGTTATCGAAAAGAATTTGCAAAGAGAGTTGCCTTTTATGGCTACGGAAAATATTATGATGGCAGCCGTTAAGGCGGGTGGAGATCGTCAAGAGCTTCACGAAAAAATTCGTCAATACTCGGTTGAAGTGGCTCGAAATATGAAGGAAAATGGATGCGAAAATAATTTATTAGAGCTGATTGCTAAAGACGAGGAATTTAAGCTAACAAAAGAAGAGCTTGAGCAAATGATGGAGCCTTCTAAATACATAGGTCGCTGTATCAATCAAGTGAATGAATTTTTGCACGATGAGATTTGGCCGATTATTCAAAAAAATAAAGATTGCTTAGGAATTCAAGCGACGATTCATGTATAAAAGGAGCTAATGCACGCAAAAAGTTTATGGCTTTTTTATAAAAAATTTAAAAAAAGTTGTTGACAAGGAGGAATGCTAATGCTATTGTATAGATAAGTGTTAGCACTCCTCCTTGTTGAGTGCTAACAAAATCTCTCGAAGGAAAGGAGTGAGGATTTGAGTTTAGATGAAAGAAAGCGAAAGATACTAAAAGCAGTCATTCAAAACTACTTAGAAACTGGTGAGCCTGTGGGTTCTCGAACGATATCGAAGTATACAGACTTAAATCTAAGTTCTGCTACCATTCGAAATGAGATGTCTGATTTGGAAGAGTTGGGATTCATTTTTCAACCACATACTTCTTCTGGTAGAATTCCTACAGATAGGGGTTATCGATTTTATGTCGATGAGTTGATGAATGAAAAAGACTTAAAAAAAGAAGAGGAAGATCCGTCATTGCCGACACTCTTAACAGAACGTGTTGATCGTGTTGAGACGATGCTTAAGCAAATGGCTAAATTATTAGCGACAAATACAAATTATGCATCACTCGTATCTGCACCAGCCTATGGACACACAAAACTTAAATTTCTACAATTATCAAAGGTAGAAGAAAAAAAGATTTTAGCGATCATTATGGTAGGTGGAAACATTATTAAGAACATGATTTTAGATGTCGAAAAAACGATTAAGGATGAAGATTTGTTGAAGCTAAATGTATTGCTAAATGGTGCATTAAGTGGATTAGATATTCATGAAATCGACCTTGGCTTGATTAGTGAGCTAAAGAAACAATCAAACGGTCACAGCGACTTAATTGATATGGTTTTAGAGGCCATTGCAAAAGCGATTACGGGAGAGGATGATGAGCCGCAGATTTATACAAGCGGTACGACAAATATTTTCAAATATCCTGAGTTAAGTGATGGAACAAAAGCAAGTGAAATTATCAATGCATTCGAAGAAAAAAAACAATTGAATGAATTGATTACCACGTCCTTGACAAATGCCAATCAGCAAGACATACAAATTTATATCGGTGAAGAATCACCCGTAACAACGATGAAGGATTGTAGTGTAATCGTAGCAAATTATGAATTAGGCGATGGCATTACTGGTGTTATTGGAATCGTTGGACCTAAGCGGATGGATTATCAAAAAGTCGTTGGTACTATTCGTACTATGATGGGACAGCTTGATGAAATATATCACAGAAAGGGCGAGTAGAGATGGCTGAAAAGAAAAAAACAAAAGTAAAGGTAGAACGAATGGAAGACGATGGCATCGAAAAAATCTTTGATGACTTGTTCAATGAAGATTCCTATGAGACGGAAGAAGACATAGATGTTTTTCCAGAAGAAAAAGAGGAAATCGAAATAGAGCAAGATGCGAAAGAGGATGATGACTTAGGATTCCCTGAGGTAACAACCCCAAAAGACGATAAAAGTGAAAAAGCCGACACCCCTAAGGCGAAGAAAAAAGATGATAAGGACATAAAAATCGAAGAACTTACCGATCGCCTACTTCGTACAGTCGCAGAGTTTGATAATTATCGTAAGCGAACTGAAAAAGAAAAAGAAGCAAGGTTTGACTTGGGGATGAAAAGTATGATAGAGCGTATCCTTCCAATTGTCGATAATTTTGAAAGAGGACTTTCATTGCTAAGCGAAGAAGAGCTTGAGGCACCATTTGCATCAGGGATGAATATGGTATACAAGCAACTAGCAAAAACTCTTGAAGAATTAGATGTAAAGGTTATACCAGCAGTTGGTGAGCAATTTGATCCGAATTTCCATGAGGCTGTGATGCATATGGACTCAGATGAATATGGAGAAAATGAAATTGTTCAGGAATTTCAAAAAGGATATACTTATAAAGGAATGATTATTCGTTATTCCATGGTACAAGTAGCCAATTAAAAAATTTTAAATATAGGAGGAACATATAATGGGAAAAATTATTGGTATTGATTTAGGAACAACAAATTCATGTGTTGCAGTTATGGAAGGTGGAAAACCAGTTGTTATTTCAAATGCAGAGGGTGTTAGAACAACACCATCCGTTGTAGCATTTACAAAAACAGGCGAGCGTCTTGTTGGTGAACCAGCAAAACGTCAAGCAGTTACAAATTCAGAAAGAACAATTACATCCATTAAACGTCATATGGGAACAGACTACAAAGTGACAATTGACGACCGCAAGTATTCAACGCAAGAAATTTCAGCGATGATTCTTCAAAAACTAAAAGCAGATGCAGAAAGCTATTTAGGTGAAAAAGTTGAGGAAGCAGTTATTACGGTTCCAGCATACTTTAATGATGCACAACGTCAAGCGACAAAAGATGCAGGAAAAATTGCTGGTCTTGAGGTAAAAAGAATTATCAACGAGCCTACGGCAGCAGCATTGGCGTATGGTCTTGACAATGAAAAAGAACAAACGGTTATGGTTTACGATTTAGGTGGTGGTACATTCGACGTATCGATTATCGAAATCGGCGGTGGTGTAATCGAAGTATTGGCAACATCAGGTGACAACAACTTAGGTGGTGACGATTTTGATGAAAGAATCGCAAAATGGATTATTAGTGAATTTAAAAATGTCGAAGGTATTGATTTATCAAATGACAAACAAGCGGTTCAACGTATTCGTGAAGCTGCAGAAAAAGCGAAAAAAGAATTATCATCAGCAACAACAACAAATATTAATTTGCCATTTATCACAGTTGCACAAGATGGAGCAAAAAATATTGACTTAAATATTTCAAGAGCTAAATTTGTGGAGCTAACACAAGACTTAGTAGAAAGAACAGTAGCACCAGTTCAAAACGCATTAAGAGATGCTGGAATTAGCGCATCAGAGCTTAATAAAGTACTCTTAGTTGGTGGTTCGACAAGAATGATTTCTGTACAAGAAAAAGTTCGTCAACTAACAAATCAAGAGCCTTCCAAAACATTGAATCCAGATGAATGTGTTGCAATTGGTTCATCAATTCAAGGTGGAAAGCTTGCTGGTGAAAGCGGTGTAGGCGATATCCTATTACTAGATGTTACGCCATTATCACTTGCTATTGAAACACTTGGAAATGTAGCAACTGTATTGATTCCAAGAAATACAACCATTCCAGCAAAGAAGAGCCAAATCTTCTCAACAGCAGCAGACAATCAAGAAGCAGTAGACATTCATATTACACAAGGTGAACGTCAATTCTCACGTGATAATAAAACACTTGGTAGATTCAAATTAGATGGAATCTTACCAGCAAAAAGAGGTATCCCTCAAATCGAAGTGACATTTGATATTGATGCAAATGGTATTGTAAATGTTTCCGCGAAGGATTTAGGAACAGGAAAAGAGCAAAATATCACAATTACTTCAAGCACCAATATGTCCGATAGCGATATCGAAAAAGCGGTAAAAGAAGCAGCTGAATTTGAAGCACAAGATAAAAAACGTAAAGAAGCAATTGATGCTTACAATGATGCAGATTCCTTTATATTCCAAACAGAGAGAGCTCTTGAAGAAGTAGGCGACAAGTTAGATGAAAATGATAAAACGCAAGTTTTAGCAGATATTGAAGAATTAAAAGGCTTGCTTGCTAGCGTAACCCCTGATACAATGACAGAGGATCAAGTTGCACAAATCAATTCAAAGAAAGAACAATTGATGAACAATACTAGCAACGTGTTCCAAAAAGTATATCAACAAAATGCACCAGATCAATCATCAGCACAGGATGCAGGATACCAAGATGATGTTGTAGATGGTGACTATAAAGAAATCTAATAAAAGGGGCTCCAAATGGCAGCAAAAAGAGATTATTATGAAGTGTTAGGCGTTGACAGAAGTGCTGACGATCCTACAATCAAAAAAGCATATCGACAGTTGGCCAAAAAATATCATCCGGATGTAAATCCGGGTGAGGCAGCCGCTGACAAATTCAAAGAAGCCTCGGAGGCATATTCCATTTTGTCTGATGCGACAAAGCGAAAACAGTATGATCAATATGGTCACGCTGCATTTGAAAATGGAGGTGGCCCAGAAGGCGGCTTTGATTTTAGTGGAATGGATATGGGTGATATTTTCGGCGATATCTTTGGCGATATTTTTGGTGGTGGACGACGTCGCCCTAACAATGGTCCAGCAAGAGGTCAAAGTATTCAAACCTCGATTCGCATTTCATTTGAAGAGGCTATCTTTGGTACGGAGAGAGAACTTGATTTGATGCTAAAGGAGACGTGTACATCGTGCAATGGTTCTGGTGCAAAGCAAGGTACAACACCAGTGACGTGTACAAAGTGTAACGGTCAAGGAAAAATTAAAACAACCGTACAATCCTTCTTAGGACCAATGTCACAAGTTGCTACATGTCCAGATTGTCATGGTGCCGGTAAGATTATAAAAGAGCGTTGTACGTTTTGTAACGGTTCTGGTTATACAAAGGCACGCAAGAAGATTCAAGTGAGTGTTCCAGCGGGCATTGATAATGGCCAAAGCATTCGTATTCGAGGAAAAGGAGAACCAGGATTTAATGGTGGCGAGCGAGGCGATTTATTGGTCGAAGTGCTTGTATCCAATCATCCAATCTTCAAGCGACAAAATGAAAATATATTCTCAACTGTCCCAATTGATTTTGTAACAGCAACACTTGGTGGGCCAGTTCGAATTCAGACAGTTGATGGTATGGTTGAACAAAATATAAAAGCAGGAACACAAACGGATGCGAAAATCCGTTTATCAAATAAAGGTGTTCCTCGATTAAGCAATAGCTCACAACGTGGTGACCATTATGTTACACTTGTTGTACAAGTGCCAACAAAGCTAACAGATGAGCAAAAAGAGCTATTAAGGTCATATCAAGCGACGTTTGGTAGTACACCAACGCCTTCATCAAAGGAAACGAAAAAGAAAAAAGGAATTTTTAAATAACCAGAAGTCTATTCATATTAATTTGTGAATAGACTTTTTTTCATGATAATAGTAGAATGAAAGTGAACGCAATCTGTGGGCAAATATAATCAAAATGTGATTAGCCGAAAAAACCGAATGAAGTATAATTTTAGTATGAAATCAATAAACGAGGTGAAAAATGAGCGAGATTTTAAATTTGATTGAACAATACGGCATTATCCCTGTTGTCGTAATTGATGATGTAGAGGATGCAGTTCCATTAGCAAGAGCGCTTTGTGATGGCGGTTTAGCTTGTGCAGAGGTAACATTTCGGACGGCTGCGGCAAAGGAATCGATTCGAAAAATGAGCGAAGCATTTCCTCATATGCTGATCGGAGCGGGGACGGTGCTTACAACAAAACAAGTTGATGAAGCAGTAGAGGCAGGAGCCAAATTTATTGTTAGCCCAGGGCTTAACCCTAATGTTGTATCATACTGTGTCAAAAAGAATATATTGATTATTCCAGGTTGTGCGAATCCGAGTGATATTGAGATAGCCTTGTCTTTGGGACTTTCTGTTGTGAAGTTCTTTCCAGCAGAAGCAGCGGGCGGTCTGGCGATGATTAAGGCGATGGCTGCGCCATATACGAATGTACGTTTTATGCCAACAGGAGGAATTAGCGAAAAAAATCTAAATGCTTATTTGGCATTTGATAAAATTGTTGCATGTGGCGGAAGCTGGATGGTAAATGGTGCTTTTATAAAGGAAGGTGATTTTGAGAAAATTACTCTCAAAACACAAGAAGCAATTGAGCTTATGCTAGGGTTTGAGATTGCTTTACTAAACAAACCTTTGGACGATGCGCTAGTCGTTAAAACAAATTCCATCGAACGAGCGATTTTCTATTTAGAAAAGAAAGGCTATACGATTTGCTCTGAAAGTGGTGTTATGCAAAAAGGCAAATATGCTACAATAACAGTGGAATCATCAAACGGACTCACCATAAAATTAATAAGAAAGTAGGAATAAAAAATGAAAGTAGTTACATTTGGCGAATTAATGTTGCGTTTAGCACCAGAAGGATATAATCGTTTTGTGCAAGCAGATAAATATGGGGCAACCTTTGGCGGAGGAGAAGCAAATGTTGCTGTTTCCTTGTCCAATTTTGGTTTAGATGCGCACTTTGTAAGTAAGTTACCCTCTCATGAAATCGGACAAGCGGCGGTAAATGCGATTCAAAAATATGGTGTATCGTCCAAATTTATTGCTCGTGGAGGAGCTCGTGTTGGCATCTATTATTTAGAAAAAGGTGCTTCACAAAGACCATCAAAAGTTATTTATGATCGTGCAGGCTCTTCGATTGCGACAGCGACTAAACATGATTTTGACTGGGAAAGCATTTTTGAGGATGCAAGGTGGTTTCATTTTACGGGCATTACTCCAGCACTTAGTGATGAATTGGCTGAAATTATATTAGAAGCATGTAAAGTGGCAAAAGAAAAAGGTGTGATGATTTCCTGCGACCTAAATTATCGAAACAAGCTATGGTCAAAAGAAAAAGCAGGGCAAGTGATGAGTAAGCTTTGCGAATACGTAGATGTATGTATTGCGAATGAAGAAGACGCTTATGATGTGTTTGGTATCAAGGCTGATAACACTGACGTAACATCAGGTCAAGTAAATCACGAAGGATACAAGGCAGTTGCCACAGAATTGGCAAAACGGTTTGGTTTTAAGCAAGTAGCCATTACACTTCGTGAATCCATTTCGGCAAATGACAATCTCTGGTCAGCAATGTTGTATGATTTGGAAAACTTCTATTTCAGCAAAAAGTATACGATGCATATTGTCGATCGCGTTGGCGGCGGTGATAGCTTTGGTGCAGGATTGATTTATTCATTGTTGAACAAAAAAAATGCACAGGATGCAATCGAATTTGCAGTAGCCGCTTCTTGCCTAAAGCACTCAATCGAGGGTGATTTCAATTTAGTTAATGTAGATGAAGTGGAGAAATTGGCAAAAGGTGATGCGTCTGGACGCGTACAAAGATAGGAAAAAACGATGAAATCATTTTTAGATGAAAATTTTTTATTGAATAATAAAACGGGGCAATTGTTATATCATAATATTGCAAGTAAGCAACCAATTATCGATTATCATTGCCATATTAACCCGCAGGAAATTGCAATGGATCGCACCTTTGAGAATATCACACAACTTTGGCTTGGTGGAGACCATTATAAATGGCGTCTTATGCGTGCAGATGGCGTGGATGAATCATTAATTACAGGCGATGCACCAGATAAGGACAAGTTCTTTGCATGGGTTCACACTTTACAAAAAGCAATTGGAAATCCATTATATCATTGGAGTCATTTGGAGTTAAAACGCTATTTCAACTATGATGGTGTTTTGTGTGATGAAACAGCAAATGAAGTGTGGGAATTGACAAAGCGTATTTGCCAAGCTGGTCAAATTAGTGCCAGAAAATTGATGATCCAATCAAATGTCGAGTTGATTTGCACAACAGATGATCCGATAGATGATTTAAGATGGCACAAGCAAATCAAAGAAGATGATACATTTACGATAGCGGTTCTTCCTACATGGAGGCCAGATCGAGCAATGAATTTAGAAATGGATGATTATCTTGATTATGTTCATCAGCTTGAATTGCTTACGCAAAGTCACATAAATAATTATGCAGATTTGATGGAGGCATTGCGCAAGCGTATCACCTATTTTGATGAATTAGGCTGTGTCATTAGTGACCATGGCCCAGCGCACGTATATGCTGAAACCGTTAGTGATCAAGAAGTTTTTAATATTTTTGAAAAGCGTATAAATGGCAAATGCCTAGATACAGACGAAATCGAGCAATTTAAAAGCAGAATACTATACGATTTAACACAGGAGTACCATCTGAGAGGATGGGTGGTACAATTGCATTATAATTGTTTGCGCAATAATAACACAAATATGCATAAAACAATCGGAGCCGATACGGGATTTGATGCAATCAATGATATTTCCGATGCGAAATGCCTATCACGCTTTTTGGATAACCTGGCGAAAGAAGGGCGACTACCCAAAATGATTGTGTATAGCCTTAATGCAAAGGATAATGATATGATTGATTCAATCCTTGCTTGCTTTCAAGACGGATCAACAAAAGGGAAAATGCAGCATGGTTCGGCATGGTGGTTTAATGACCATAAAAATGGAATGAATGCACATCTAGAATCACTTGCGCAAAATGGTTTGTTGGCAAATTTCATTGGTATGCTAACCGATTCTCGAAGTTTTCTTTCCTACACACGTCATGAATACTTTAGAAGGATTTTGTGCAATAAAATTGGTGAATGGGTTGAGAACGGTGAATATCCATTCCACGAAAGATTATTAGAAGAGCTAGTGGTTGCGATTTGCTATCAAAATGCAAAGGAGTATCCTGTTTGACCCTTGCTATAAAGTTCTCCACTCTTATATTATTTGATAATGCGCATAGTACAAAAGTAAATGTAACAAGAAAAAACGTTCATTCCTCTTGACAAATCAAATGTCTTTGCCTATTCTATAGATATATAGTAAACAGCAAGGAATGGAAAGAGTAGTGGTTTGATCGCAACAGAGAGTGATTGTCAAGGGCTGAAAACAATCATTGCAGTAGAAAATTACGAAGTGCATCCAGGAGCTGATTAGGTGAAAAAGAGTAGTCTAATCCGAGTAGAGCGCGTTAAGTGACAAAAGGGACTTTGGTCTAAAGAAGAGTGGAACCGCGATGATACGCCTCTTAAATACAATGAAAATTGTGTTTAAGAGGTTTTTTGATTTGGAAGGAGATAACGTTTATGTGGAAGTATATAAAAGATGAGATTAGCGTTGTTAGAGAAAGAGATCCAGCGATTAAATCCGATAAAGAAGTGATATTATATGCGAGTTTTTGGGCGATTTTACATTATCGTCTTGCGCACAAACTATATAAAAAGAAAAATTATTTTCTAGCTAGATGGATTTCGCAGAGGGCTGTCAGAAAAACAGGAATTGAAATTCATCCAGGTGCCACAATTGGCAAAGGACTGTTTATTGACCATGGAATGGGTGTTGTGATTGGCGAAACAACCATTATCGGAGACAATGTGACCTTGTATCAAGGTGTTACATTAGGTGGAACAGGAAAAGAAACAGAAAAAAGGCATCCAACAATATGTGACAATGTGATGGTGAGTGCAGGAGCAAAAATTCTTGGATCATTTACAGTTGGTGCAAATTCAAAAATTGGTGCAGGAAGTGTTGTGCTAGAGGAAGTGCCACCAAATTCAACGGTTGTTGGTGTGCCAGGTAGAATTGTAAAAAGAGATAATGAAAGTATTCCTCGTCAAAGCTTGGATCACGTTCATATGCCGAATCCAAACTTGTTAGATATCAATGAGCTAAAAGAAAATTATTGTGCCTTGAAATCAGAGATGGAGTTGTTTAAACGCCAAAGTAAGGCAATCGTTGCAAAACGAAGCGAAAACGATGGATGAAACAAACTGAATTTTAAATGCCCATTTGAAGAAAGAAAATTGGAGAGAAATCATGATTAAAATTTATAATACCCTTTCAAAGAAGAACGAAGAACTAGTCCCATTAGAAGAAGGAAAAGTCAGCATGTATGTATGCGGCCCGACAGTTTATAATTACATTCATATCGGAAATGCACGTCCGATGATTGTTTTTGATAGTTTTCGTCGTTTTTTAGAATACAAAGGTTATGATGTCAACTATGTAAGTAATTTCACAGATGTAGATGATAAGATTATTAAAAAAGCAAACGAGGACGGTATTACATCAGAGGAAGTAGCGAAATTCTTTATTGAAGCTTGTAAAAAGGATATGAAAAGTCTTAACGTAAAGGAAGCAACAACTCATCCATTAGCGACAAAAGAAATTGATGGAATGATTGAAACGATACAAATTCTGATGGATAAAGGCTATGCGTATGAAAAAAATGGAACTGTCTATTTTAGAACACGTCTTTTTGAAGAATACGGAAAGCTTTCGCATAAAAATTTAGATGATTTGCAATCTGGAAATCGTACATTGCTTGTAAGTGGTGAAAGTGAAAAAGAAGATACCAATGATTTTGTTCTTTGGAAACCGAAAAAAGAAAATGAGCCATATTGGGAATCGCCATGGGGAAAAGGCCGTCCAGGATGGCATATTGAATGTTCCGTTATGGCTAAAAAATATATTGGCGATAGCATTGATATTCATGCAGGTGGTGAGGATTTAATTTTCCCACACCACGAAAATGAAATTGCTCAAAGCGAAGCAGCAAATGGTGTAGAATTTGCAAAGTACTGGATGCATAATGCGTTCTTAAACATTGACAACAAAAAAATGAGCAAATCTCTAGGGAATTTCTTGTTAGTGCACGAAATTACGAAACAATTTGATCCACAAGTGTTGCGTTTCTTTATGTTAAGTGCCCATTATCGTAGCCAATTGAATTTTAGCGAAGAGCTTATGCAAGCAGCAAAAAATAGTTTTGAACGCATAAAGACAGCGATTATGCGAATTGATAATTTATTGCCACATTTAAAAGAGGCGGAACTAAATGCAGATGAAAAACAAGCGATTTTTGATATTGATAAGCTGAAATTTTCTTATGAGGAGGCACTATCTGATGACTTCAACACAGCAGATGCCATTTCGTTTATCTTTGAGATTGTTAAAATATCCAATATCTTTGTTAATGAAAACGCATCAAAAGCATTTGCCGAGCGCGTAAAGGACACGATTATTTCACTATGCGATATTTTGGGATTAACAGTTGAAGATGTGGAAGAGGATTTAGCCCCTGAGATTGAGCGATTGATTGAAGAGCGAACAAATGCAAAGAAAAATCGTGATTTTTCACGAGCAGATGAGATTCGTGATTTGTTATTGAGTAAAGGGATTGTTTTAGAAGATACAAGACAAGGTGTGACATGGAAGAAAATTTAAAAACGGATTTCTTGGAACTCGTATCGGATAAATTTGATGTGGTGCCCGCTACGGCTGGATCATACTCGCCACTTACATTGGCATATTTGGGTGATAGCGTTTTTGAGTTAATCATTCGATCGATGCTTGTTGCAAAGGCAAATCGCCCAGTTGGTGTGCTAAATCGACTAGGAAGCACTTATGCAGTTGCAAAAGCACAAGCGCAGTTATTGAAATGCATTTATGAGGATTTAACGAAGGAAGAGCAGGCAATTGCAGATCGCGGAAAAAATGCCAAGCCAAAATCGGTTGCAAAGCATGCGACAGCAATGGATTACAGCTATGCAACAAGCCTTGAGGCGCTAATTGGCTACTTATATTTAGAGCATAAGTACGAGCGCCTAATGGAGTTAGTTTCACTAGGGATAAAGCGAATGGAGAATATACAATGAGATACGAAGAATCAATTGCGATTGGAAGAAATGCTGTTATAGAAGCGATGAAAGCAAAAAAAACCATTGATAAGCTATTTGTGCAAGAGGCATTGACTGGTGGCAGCATTAATCAAATTATTGGTGAGGCAAAACAGATTGGTTGCCAAATCATGTTTGTTTCTAAGGAACGCCTAGATCATATGAGTGATAATGAAAAACATCAAGGTGTTGTTGCCTATTTGGCAGCATATGAATACGCAACTGTTGAAGATATTTTAAATGTTGCAAAAGAAAAAGAAGAGGCTCCATTTGTGATTTTGTTGGATGGAATTGAAGATCCACATAATCTTGGAGCGATTTTAAGAACGGCGAATGTAGTGGGCGCTCATGGTGTTATTATTCCGAAAAATAGAGCGGGCGGCTTGACAAGTACCGTAGCCAAAACCTCAGCTGGTGCGATTAATTATACACCCGTCGCTAAGGTGACAAATTTAAGCCAAACGATTGAATCGTTAAAAGAAAAAGGGCTTTGGTTCGTGTGCGCAGATATGGATGGAGAAGTAATGTATCGACACAATCTCAAAGGTGCAATTGGATTGGTGATTGGTGCCGAAGGGCAAGGTGTAAGCCGACTTGTAAAAGAAAAATGCGACATGGTTGCCAAAATTCCTATGAATGGTGAAATTAATTCTCTAAATGCTTCCGTTGCAATGGGCGTGCTTTCTTATGAGATATTAAGACAGCGAATGAATTAAGAAGGTTATTTGACTGAAGATATGGTTGACGGAACATTGTATTTGTGATAAATTATGAAAGGACAAATGCTGATGTGGCACAGGCGGTAGCGCACCTCATTGGTAGTGAGGAGGTCACGGGTTCGATTCCCGTCATCAGCTTGAACGCAGAAAATATACTCCACGAAGTGGGGTATATTTTAATTTCAGAGGTAAAACCTCTGAAATGACCGCGAAGCGGGCTGCGTTTATGAGCAAGAAGCGAAGCGGATTGCGAATGTGTGGAAAAAGTATAACAGAGCAGAATTTCAGAGGTAAAACCTCTGAAATGACCGCGAAGCGGGCTTTAGTTCATGAGCAAGAAGCGAAGCGCCCATAAACAATTAAATCTTGACGTAAACCATAGATGTGGTATGATGTTTCATAGGACAAATGATTATAACCTTGGAGAAGATGTTCATGACTTCCGGGTGAAGTGCAAGTGAGATATCATCTTTGTATTAGTGGGTATTCAGGTGTCTGCAGATAGATGACAAAGCAAAGTTGCAACAAGGTTACTTACGAGTATCCTAATTGATAGTGGTGTGGAGGTATTATGAAAAATACAAACGAGAATATAACAAATGAAAATACAAACGAAGAAGTTGTTTCAAAGAATTTTATTGAACAAATTATTGAGAACGATTTAGAGAAAGGTCATACAACTTGTGTAAAGACACGTTTTCCACCAGAGCCAAATGGCTACTTGCATATTGGACATGCAAAATCCATTTTATTAAATTACGGATTGGCTAAAAAATATGGTGGGGAGTTTAATCTTCGTTTTGATGATACAAATCCAACCAAAGAGAAAACAGAATTTGTGCAATCTATTATAGAGGATGTAAAATGGCTTGGCGCCGATTTTCGCGACGAAGTATTATTTGCATCCGATTATTTTGAAAAAATGTATGAGTGTGCTGTATTTCTAGTGAAGAAAGGAAAAGCCTATGTTTGCGAATTGACACCAGAAGAAATTCGCGAATATCGTGGAACGCTGACCTCACCAGGAAAAGATAGCCCTTATCGCAATCGCTCAGTAGAAGAAAACCTCGAATTATTTACGGCGATGAAAGAAGGAAAATTTGAAGACGGCGCAGTGGTGCTTCGTGCCAAAATCGATATGAGCTCACCAAATATTAATATGCGTGATCCGATTATTTACCGCGTTGCGCGTATGACACATCACAATACAGGCGATAAATGGTGCATTTATCCGATGTATGATTTTGCGCATCCAATTGAAGATGCCATTGAACATATTACTCATTCCATTTGTACACTTGAATTTGAAGACCATAGACCATTATATGATTGGGTTGTAGACGAATGTGAGTTTATAAATCCTCCAAAGCAAATTGAATTTGCGAAATTGTATTTGACAAATGTTGTGACAGGAAAACGTTATATTAAAAAACTTGTAGATGACGGTGTTGTGGATGGTTGGGATGATCCACGTCTTGTGACAATTGCGGCATTAAAACGTCGCGGATTTACACCAGAGTCCATACAAAAATTCGTGGAATTATGTGGCGTATCAAAGAGCAATAGTTCCGTTGACTATGCGATGCTAGAATATTGTATTCGCGAGGATTTAAAGCTAAAAGCACCTCGTATTAGTGCGATAATTGATCCGATTAAATTAGTGATTGATAATTATCCAGAAAATGAATCAGAACAACTGATTGCTCCAAACAATATGGAAAATCCAGAACTAGGAAATCGAGAAGTAACCTTTACAAGAGAGCTATATATTGAGCGAGATGATTTCATGGAAGAGCCTGTTAAGAAGTATTTTAGACTATTTCCAGGGAATGAAGTGCGCTTGATGAATGCATATTTTGTTACTTGCACTGGTTTTGAAAAGGATGAAGACGGGAATATCACCACCGTTCATGCAACGTATGATCCAGAGACAAAGAGTGGCAGTGGTTTCTCGGCACGTAAAGTAAAAGGAACGATTCATTGGGTTTCAGCAAAGGACAATGTAAAAGCTGAAGTTCGCTTATACGAAAATTTAATTGATGAGGAAGCTGGAAAGCTAAATGAAGATGGCTCATTAAATTTCAACGAACATTCATTAGTAGTATGCAATGATTGTTATATCGAAGCATGTGTTAAGGAGGCAAAAGCCTTTGACCGTTTCCAATTTGTGAGAAATGGTTTTTATAGTGTTGATCCAAAAGATACAACAGAAGATGCGTTAGTATTTAATCGCATTGTATCTTTAAAAAGCAGTTTTACGATTAAGCCAAACAAATAGTATGAAAGAATTAATGATTCCACTTGATGCGAACAAAAAAGAACCCTTATATATGCAAATATATACGTACATAAAGAAGGAAGTGAAGGAAGGCAGATTGAAGGTCAATTCAAAGCTTCCTTCTTCACGTGCATTAGCAGAGGAATTGCGTGTTAGTCGAAGTACCATTAATCAAGCGTATGAGCTATTAGAAGCAGAAGGATATTTGTATACAAAAAGCGGTAGCGGTTGCTATGTTAGCTCGATTGAAAGTTTATATAGGCTAGATGATATAGGACGAAAAGCACCAACGCATAAGGAAACCATAAAAAAAGCAGAAGCGCTATATGATTTTTCGCCGTATGGAATTGATTTAGAGCATTTTCCATTTGATATATGGCGAAAAATTAATCAGACAACATTAAATTATGCCAATAAAGATTTGTTTATGAGTGGACATCCACAAGGTGAAGAGAAGCTTCGAGAAGTAATTGCTGATTATTTATTTACGGCTCGAGGGGTTCGAGGAGAAGCAAAACGAATTATCATTGGCGCAGGAAGTGAATACTTGCTCTTTTTAATTCATTTACTGATTGGCAATACAACAGTCATTGCTATGGAAAACCCAACGTATAAAAAGGCATATGCAAGCTTTATAAAGCAAGGACATACCGTTGTGCCTATCCCTGTCAAGGATGATGGCATGGACGTAGACTGTCTTAATCAAAGCTTAGCTAGTATTGCTTATGTGATGCCGTCACACCAATATCCAACGGGCGTGATTATGTCAAAAGAAAAAAGACAAGAACTCTTAGCATGGGCGGATAAATATGAAGACCATTATATTATTGAAGATGATTACGATAGTGAATTTCGCTATGTCGGACGACCGATACCGTCACTAAGCAGTATTGCAAAACGTGATAAAGTAATTTATATTGGGACATTTTCAAAAGCGATTGCACCAGGAATTCGTATGAGTTATATGGTTTTGCCAGAAACATTGTACGCCTTATATGAGAAAAAATATAAGACATATGCATCAAGTGTTAGCCGTATTGACCAGGAGGTTGTATGCTCTTTTATTAAGGATGGATTTTACGAGAGACATCTTAATAAAATGAGAAATGTGTATCGACAAAAGCATGATGTATTGATTAATGAATTAAAACCGTTAGCAGAGCGTTTTGTGCTTCGAGGGGAAAATGCAGGATTGCATATTATACTGGAAGCAAAGGACGATAACACAAGCGAACAAGAACTTATTCGCATGGCGAGGGATGCTCGAATTCAGGTGTACGGATTAAAGGAATTTGAAATTGTGAATGCGAATCATCCACCAAGCATTTTATTGGGGTTTGCGAATTTAACAAATAAACAAATAAAAGAAGGAACCCGTCTTTTGATAAAGGCGTGGGAATAGGTGACCAAATGGCAGAGAAGTTATATACCATCCCTGTAAATGATGCATTTCAAGAGCCGTGTGAATGCCCGATATGCCGCATGAAAAAAACGCTTGAAGACAATGCAATCGATTACACATTAGGTTCAAGCTATATGGAAGCTGACACACGAATGCAAACAAATAAGCTCGGATTTTGCAAGGATCATATGGCAAAATTAAATCAACAGGAAAATCGGTTGGGACTTGCATTAATCCTAAAGACACATTTTGACCAAATCAATAAAGAAACAAAAAAACGTGCAAGCTCCCCTTTTGCAAAAGGAGGGTTGTTCAAAAAAACACCTCTTGGAAATCCATTTACGGATTATCTCGATCAATTAGAAAAATCTTGTTTTGTTTGCGAACGAATAGCCATGCATTTTGATCGATATATCATAACGATATTTCATTTGTATGCAAATGATCGCGAATTCGCCCAAACCTATAAAAACTGTTTAGGATTTTGCAATGAGCATACATCATTATTGTTAAAAATGGCGCCAAATGAATTGCCAGCTAAATTGGTTGATGAATTTTGCAACCTTACAATTCAATTGTATTTAGACAATATGCAAAGAGTAACAGAAGATTTAGATTGGTTTACATGTAAGTTTGATTACAAATATACTAATGAGCCTTGGAAAAATGCAAAGGATGCAATTCCAAGAGCGATTATAAAATCAAATGGTTTAATCAAATAAAAAAGCATCTGTTCTTGTTCTTCATAAAAGTAACAAGGACAGATGCTTTAAGCTTATTCTGTTTCGGTTGTTGGTTCATCTTCAAGTGGTATAGAATTGAAGTCTGATTCAGCTGGTGCGGCTTCATCAACAATAATTTCAACAGTAATTTCATCATCTGTATCCGCATCTGCAGAAACAATGCCATCATCATCCATCGAATCTAGCGCATCATTTAGATCATCATTGAACTGATCGTATTTTTGCTTATATGTTTTATAAGCGACATAACCTGCACCTGCGATTGCAGCAACTACAATAACTTTTCCGAGTTTTCCCATAAGTAATGCCCTCCTTAAAATATAATTTCTACTCGTTTTATTTTCGAAACAATCAAGTTTTTGATGGTTGGAAGCGAGCAGACATTTTTTATAAGTTTATTCTAAACCTAAACTTGCAAAAAGAAAAGTGTATTTAAAAAATATTATAAAGTTTTTATAAAAACATACGCTATAAAAGAAAACAAGCAAAAGTGAGAAAAACGAAGAAAAGAAAAGAAAACAATATGAAAAAGTTACATATAGCGAAATATACTCTATTGCAATAAAGGGCACTTTTCGCTAATATAGATAAAGAATTAGCACTCATAAAGAAAGAGTGCTAACAAAATCAAAGGAGGCTTCAAAATATGAAATTAATTCCATTAGGCGACAGAGTCGTATTGAAACAATTAGTAGCGGAAGAAACGACAAAATCAGGAATCGTTTTACCAGGAGCAGCAAAAGAAAAACCACAACAAGCCGTTGTTGTTGCCGTAGGACCAGGTGGAACAATAGACGGAAAAGATGTTGTTATGAATGTAAAAGTAGATGACCAGGTGATTTATTCAAAATATTCAGGAACAGAAGTAGAGATTGATGAAGTTGAATACATTATCGTTAAGCAAAGCGATATTTTAGCAGTTATCGAATAAATATTAGGAGGATTTTTTGTATTATGGCAAAGGAAATTAAGCATGGCCAAGAGGCAAGAGCTGCATTAGAATCAGGTGTGAATCAATTAGCGAATACCGTTAGAGTTACATTAGGACCTAAAGGAAGAAATGTTGTATTGGACAAATCATTTGGAACACCACTTATTACAAATGACGGTGTGACAATTGCAAAAGAGGTTGAATTGGATGATCCTTTTGAAAATATCGGTGCACAGCTTGTGCGTGAAGTAGCGACAAAGACAAATGATGTGGCTGGAGATGGAACAACAACAGCAACCGTTTTAGCACAAGCGATGATCAACGAAGGAATCAAAAACCTTGCAGCTGGAGCAAATCCAGTGGTTTTAAGAAAAGGGATGAAGAAGGCAACAGATATTGCGGTTGCTTCAATTGCAAAAATGAGTTCACCAGTACAAGGAAAAGAGCAAATCGCAAGAGTGGCTTCTGTTTCTTCTGGTGAAGAGTTAGTAGGTGAAATGCTTTCTGATGCAATGGAAAAGGTTTCGCAAAATGGCGTTATCACCATTGAAGAATCTAAGACAATGAAAACGGAATTAGATTTAGTAGAAGGTATGCAATTTGATCGTGGATATATTAGTGCTTATATGTGTACAGATATGGAAAAGATGGAAGCAAATCTAAGCGATCCATATATCCTAATTACAGATAAGAAAATCACAAATATTCAAGATATTTTACCTGTGCTTGAACAAATCGTGCAAGCTGGTGCAAAATTACTGATTATTGCAGAAGATATAGAGGGCGAAGCATTAACAACATTAATCGTTAATAAGCTTCGTGGAACCTTTACCGTTGTTGGTATTAAAGCGCCTGGATATGGTGATCGCCGTAAAGAGATGTTAAAAGACATTGCCATTTTAACAGGTGGTACGGTGATTTCTGAAGAGTTAGGTCTTGACTTAAAGGATACAAGCATTGACCAACTTGGACGTGCAAAATCCGTAAAAATTCAAAAAGAGACAACAGTGATTGTAGATGGCTTGGGCGAAAAAGAAGAAATCGAAGCAAGAATTGCACAAATCAATGCACAAATTGAAGAAACAACTTCTGAATTCGATCGTGAAAAGTTACAAGAACGTCTTGCAAAATTAGCAGGTGGTGTTGCCGTTGTTCGTGTTGGAGCAGCGACAGAAATGGAAATGAAAGAGGCGAAGCTTCGTATGGAGGATGCCCTAAATGCAACACGCGCTGCCGTTGAAGAAGGAATTATTGCAGGTGGTGGTTCGGCTTATATCCATGCAGCAAAGGATGTTGAGCGTTATGTTGAAACACTAGAAGGCGATGAAAAAACAGGTGCAAAAATTGTATTAAAGGCTCTTGAGGCGCCGCTATATCATATTGTAAGCAACGCAGGACTAGAAAGCTCTGTCGTGATCAATAAAGTGCGCGAAGGTGCTGTAGGGTTTGGATTTGATGCATATAATGAAGAATATGTTGATATGGTGACAGCGGGAATTCTTGATCCAGCAAAAGTAACAAGATCAGCACTTCAAAACGCAACAAGTGTTGCATCAACATTATTGACAACGGAATCAGTTGTTGCCAATATAAAGTCAGAAGAAGCAGTTATGCCAGGTGGCGGAATGGGTGGAATGGGCGGAATGATGTAAGCCTATAACTAGGAAATAATATGTTTTAGAGATCGCAAAGGTCGCATGCAGAATAAAAAGCATGCGATCCTTTTGTTTCTCTTGCTATTTATAATGAACTTCGTTATACTATTAAAATAGGTTTTATTAATAGAAGAATAGGAGATAATAACGAATGGATCAATATGTTGAATGTTTTGTTAAGAGAAAAACACCAGGATATTTGCTTGTTATAAAAGCATTTATTGTGGCGGTGATTGTGATGTTAGTCATTGCATCATTTTTCGAAAATTTATTATTATTTGTGGCAATGTTATTTGGCATTGGCTCATATTTTCTATTTCCATATTTTACGATTTCATGGGAGTATATTTTTGTGACGGATACGATTTCGTTCGATAAGATTATTCAGGATGTAAAACGCAAAACAGTTATCAATGTGGATATGGAGAATGTCGAAGCCGTTGGCAAATTTACTGGGGCAAATTTAGAACATTTTTATAGAGGTGGTTATAAAAAAGTTGATTTCACATCAGGGAATCATTCAAAAGACGTTTACTATTTAGCGCATGCAAAAGATGGCGTTCGAAAATTGATTTTCTTTGAGCCAAATGAGAAATTATTAAAGGCGATGAAGCACGTTTCGCCATCAAAAGTAACCATTGATTAAGAGAAGATAAACGATGCAAAAACAGATTGGATACTACAAGCGCATTCCGAGTAGTCAATTTAGAATAGATAGTTGACAATCAGTTTTTTATTTGATATGTTATTCGGAAGTCAAGTAGCAATTCATATTTAGCTTTGCTAAAACGCTTATAATCGCCTAATAGTGAGAGGTTCACATAGACGGTTAGATTATTCTATATTCGAAAGTGAGGTAATAAAATGGGACAAATCATAGGTGAGGGTATCACATTTGATGATGTATTACTTATTCCAGATTATTCAGAAATTATTCCAAATCAAGTTAAGCTACAAACAAAATTGACAAAAAACATTACACTTAATATTCCGATTATGAGTGCAGGTATGGATACAGTAACAGAGCACCGTATGGCGATCGCGATGGCACGTCAAGGTGGAATTGGTATTATCCATAAAAATATGTCGATTGAGCAGCAAGCAAGCGAAGTTGATCAAGTAAAACGTTCAGAATATGGAGTTATCACCGATCCATTTTTCCTATCACCAGACCACACATTATATGATGCAGATCGTCTGATGAGCAAATTCCGTATATCAGGTGTTCCTATTACAGAAGGAAAGAAATTAGTCGGCATTTTGACAAATCGTGATTTGAAATTTGAGACAGATTTATCACGCAAGATAAAGGAATGTATGACTTCAGAAGGTCTTATTACAGCTAAAGAAGGTATTACATTAGAAGAAGCAAAAAAGATTCTTGCAAAAGCAAAAGTTGAGAAATTACCAATTGTAGATGAAGACTTCAACTTAAAAGGTCTTATTACTATTAAGGATATAGAGAAAAGAATCAAATATCCATCTTCTGCAAACGATTCACAAGGTAGATTATTGTGTGGAGCAGCTGTTGGAATTACGGCAAATGTATTAGCACGAGTAGAAGCATTGTACAATGCAAAAGTTGATTGTATTGTGTTAGATTCAGCGCATGGTCATTCAGCCAATATTATAAAAGCACTCAAAGAGATAAAAGCAGCATTCCCTGATTTGCCAGTGATTGCAGGAAATGTAGCAACAGGCGCAGCAACAAAAGCATTAATTGAAGCTGGAGCTGATGCAGTAAAAGTTGGTATTGGACCTGGTTCGATTTGTACAACACGTGTAGTTGCAGGTATCGGAGTTCCTCAAGTGTCTGCTATTATGGATTGTTATGAAGCAGCAAAGGGAACAGATGTACCAATTATTGCAGACGGAGGAATCAAGTACTCTGGCGATATGACAAAGGCAATTGCTGCAGGCGCTGATGTATGTATGATGGGAAGTATTTTTGCAGGATGTGATGAGAGCCCTGGAGATTTTGAATTGTTCCAAGGAAGAAAATATAAAGTATATCGTGGTATGGGTTCTATTTCGGCGATGGAGAATGGTTCAAAGGATCGTTATTTCCAATCAGATGCAAAAAAACTAGTTCCAGAGGGTGTAGAAGGTCGTGTTGCTTACAAAGGAACCGTAGAAGATACGATATTCCAATTGATTGGTGGTCTTCGTTCAGGTATGGGATATTGTGGAGCAGAAACAGTGAAGCTTCTTCAAGAAAATGCGAAGTTTGTAAAGATTTCAGCAGCATCCTTGAAAGAAAGCCATCCACATGATATTCATATCACAAAGGAAGCTCCAAACTATAGTGTCAACGAATAACAAATGATAAATAGGTAATTCAATAAACGCCAATTTCGGCATTTGCTGAAACTGGCGTTTCATTACTAGAGATGTGATAACATGGATGAAAGGTGTAGCGATGAAAAAAGAATCTCTATTTAAGAAAAGCTTATTCTTACTTATTCCTATATTGATTTATTATGCTATCACGATGGTCGTATCCATGATCGTTGGATTTTTAATTATGCTCAAAATGATTACGACAGAAAAGGTTTCATTAAATAATTTTACCGATGAAAATTATGAAATGTTTGCATCATTAGTAGAAGAAAATACCATGCAGATGATGTTGCTCGTTTCTGTGATAGCGATTCCTATATTTTTGATTTTGATGTACCGAGATAAGAAAAAAATCAAAATGCAAGCAATCGATACAAGATTGATTGTCTATCCATTAGTAGTAATCGTTGGAATTAGTGCATGTATCTTTTTAAATCTAATGATAGGAATGATGGACATTGCACAAATCGATACAGAAGGTGCGGATACCTTAGAGAAATTGTATCAGGGGAATATGTTGTTAAATGTGATCGTTGGTGTGTTCGTTATTCCAACCACAGAGGAATTGTTATTCCGTGGAATTTTATATAAACGGATGCGGACATTTATGCTTCCCAAAGTAGCAATTGTAGCAAACGGTATTTTATTTGGACTATTTCATGGAAATCTGTTGCAATTTATTTTCAGCTGTGCGATCGGTATGCTCCTAGCGTACGTTTACGAAAAAAGCAGAAATTGTTGGCTCCCTATTATTCTACATGCTTCATCAAATGGAATCAGTTATCTTGTTACCTATCGAGATGAAGTAGGGCAATTAATATTTGGAACATTAGAGGGGGTAGTGACTGCATTTTTTGTATCAGGCGCTATATTACTAATCAGCATTTCGTTGTTAATGAAAGCGTTTAAGCCTAAAAAACAAGACGGAGGAAATTATGAAACTACTAACAATCGCAGTGCCATGCTATAACTCAGAAGCTTATATGCAACACTGTATCGACTCGCTATTAAAGGGTGGTGAGGATGTAGAGATTTTAATTGTCAATGACGGTTCTACAAAAGACAGGACAGCAGAAATTGCCGACCAATATCAAAAAGATTATCCAAGCATTGTTCGTGCAATTCACAAAGAAAATGGCGGACATGGCGATGCTGTGAATTATGGTATCCGAGAAGCAAGTGGAAAATACATAAAAATCGTTGACAGTGATGATTGGGTTGACGAAAAGGCATACAAAAAGATATTGAATTTCCTTCGTAAGAATGAAGAAGAAGGAAAGAATTTAGATATGCTTATTTCAAATTTCGTTTACGAAAAAGAAGGGCAAGAGCGAAAAAAGGTGATGAATTATCGAAAGGCTTTGCCAATCGATGAATATTTCACGTGGGATGATGTTGGCCGCTTTAATATAGGACAATATATTTTAATGCATTCGGTGATTTATCGCGTACAAATTCTAAGAGATTCTAAACTCGAATTACCAAAGCATACGTTCTATGTTGATAATATATATGTATATCATCCATTGCCATTTGTAAAAGATCTTTATTACTTAGATGTCAAATTTTATCGTTATTATATTGGACGCGAGGACCAATCGGTCAACGAGAAAGTGATGCTTTCAAGACTCGATCAGCAGTTGCTCGTTAATCGTGTGATGTTTGATAGCTATGATTTAACGAAAATTGAGAACAAAAAATTGAAAGACTATATGTATCAGTATTTAGAGATTATTTCGGTAATCTCATCGGTACTTTGTATTCGTTCAGAAAAAAAAGAAAATCTTGAAATCAAAAAAGATTTATGGAAATACTTCAAAGCGAACAACAAGAAAATGTACAACGAATTACGTTATAAGAGATTTTTAGGCCATGCGATGCATTTGCCATTTAAACCGGGACGAGATGCGATTGTGCTTGGTTATCGCATTGCACAAAAGATCTTTGGATTTAACTAAAACGTATCAATAAAGTTGGTGATAAAATTGAAAGAATTATTAAAAAAGTATTCGCATGCATGGACATTGCTATATGTATTGCTATATATGCCTTGGTTTATGTATTTAGAAAAAACGGTTACGACAAATTATCATGTGATGTATATGAAGCTTGATGATATCATTCCATTTTGTGAGTGGTTTATTATCCCTTATTTTATATGGTTCTTATTTGTACCAGTGGTGTTTGGCTATTTATTTTTCTTCAATAAAAAAGAATATTATCGTTCTTGCGCATATATGTTTAGTGGGATGACAATCTTCTTGATTATATGTACGATTTATCCTAATGGACAAGAGTTACGACCAGTCTTTGATGCCGATAAAAATATTTGCACAAAAATCGTTTCATTCCTATATTCAACGGACACATCAACCAATGTGTTTCCAAGCATGCATGCTTTTAATACCATTGCTTGTTTGGTAGCCGTACTAAAAGAAAAAACATTGCGCAAGAAAAAATGGGTTACCATAAGTACGACGATATTGAGCGTACTAATTTGTATGGCGACTGTATTCTTAAAACAACATTCCTTCCTTGACGTAATTGGTGCCGTTGTGTTAGCACTTGTATTATATCCGCTTGTATATTGGTTACCACAAAAATTAAGCAAGGCGAATAAGCCCTCTGCTGTATAGCGAAAAATAAAATCCCTCAATGCTAATAAAATTCCCCCCTTTACTAGACAACACTAGTAAAGGGGGGAATTTCAGTCAATTCGTGAGTCATCATATACACGAATATGGCTTGTCTAAAGCATAGGGATTTTTTTATGCGTCAATTGTTGAAATACCTAAAGTAACCTCTTCTAGTACATCAAGAAGCATTCGCACTGTATCAAGTGAAGTGAGCATCGTAATATTATTTTGGGCGGCACATTGACGAAGAGCGATTCCATCACCAAAATGGTTGCCAGAAAGAATGGCGCGCGTGTTAATGACATAGCTTACATAGCCAGTGCGAATAGAATTTAGAAGCTCATCACTATTTTCGCTAGGCTTGTGTAGCATGCGTGTGCGAATACCATTTTCTTTGAGGAAATCAGCGGTTAGCGTACTTGCCTCGATATTAAAGCCCATTGTATAAAATCGTTGCACAAGTGGGAGAACTTCTTCTTTGTCCTCGTCTGCAACACTAACAATTACTGTGCCATAATTGCGAAGCTTTAGCCCAGAGGCAATTAGCGCTTTGTAAATCGCGCGGTGCAGTTTCTTGTCATAGCCAATCGCTTCGCCAGTTGATTTCATTTCAGGCGAAAGATAAGCATCCATACCAAGCAATTTTGAAAAAGAGAAGGTAGGCGCCTTCACATAAAAACGTTCTTTTTCGGCAGGATAGGTTTTGAAAAAACCTTGCTCGTGCAATGAAATGCCAAGAATACAGCGTGTGGCAATATCGGCAAGAGAGTAACCTGTTGCTTTTGAAAGAAACGGAACGCTTCGTGAAGAACGCGGATTTACTTCAATAATAAAAACATGGTCGCTATCATCAACGATAAATTGAATATTGAATAAGCCGATAATGCCGATGCCAAGTCCTAACCTCGTCGTATAGTCAATGATTTGTTCCTTTACATCGTTAGAAAGACTGTAAGAAGGGTAGAGACTAATCGAATCGCCAGAATGGACACCCGTTCTCTCGACAAGCTCCATAATGCCTGGAACAAATACGAATGCACCGTCACAAATGGCATCCACCTCAACTTCTTTACCACGAATGTATTTATCAACTAAAACAGGTTTGTCTGCATCAATTTCCACCGCATTTTTCAAATAATCACGAAGGTCCTTTTCTTTTGAAACAATTTGCATGGCGCGTCCACCAAGCACAAAGCTAGGGCGAACTAAAACAGGATAACCAATTTCATTGGCAGCACATACACCTTCTTCAATGCTAGTAACGGCTCGTCCTTTTGGCTGCGGGATATCCAATGAAGATAGAAGCTTTTCAAATGAATCACGATTTTCGGCACGCTCAATTGCCATACAATCTGTTCCGACAATTTTTACACCACGTTCACTTAATGAATTGGCTAAATTGATGGCTGTCTGCCCACCCAATGTAGCAATTACGCCAAGAGGATTTTCTAAATGAATAATATTCATAACATCTTCTACGCAAAGGGGTTCAAAATACAATTTGTCTGAGCAAGTATAGTCTGTGGAAACGGTTTCGGGGTTATTATTAATGATAATTGCCTCATAGCCAGCCTCTTTAATCGTTTGAACGGCATGAACGGTCGAATAATCAAATTCAACGCCTTGTCCAATTCGTATAGGGCCAGAACCAAGCACAATAAATTTCTCCTTGTTTGATACAATGGATTCATTTTCAGCTTCATAGGTTGAATAAAAATAGGGAATATAGCTTTCGAATTCGCCAGCACAAGTATCAATCATTTTATAGACGGGCATAATGTGAAGGCTTTTTCGTAAAGCGTAGATTTCTTCTTCGGTCACATTCCACAAAAGGGCGATTTCTTTATCGCAAAACCCCATTTGCTTAGCATGGAAAAGGCAGATTTCATCACCGTTATGGGTACGAAGCGTTTCCTCCATATCAATGATGGATTGAATTTTATATAAAAAGAAACGATCAATAGCAGTCGCTTGATAAATTTCTTCAATTACACATCCAAGGCGCAATAATTGAGCAATCGCGTAAATTCGGTCATCTGTGCCAATTTGAATATAGGATAAAAGTTCATTAAGATCCATCGCATCAAATTTTACATGGTGTAAATGAAAAAGACCAATTTCCAACGAGCGAATTGCTTTTAATAAGCTTTCTTCAGCCGTTCTTCCCACTGCCATAACTTCGCCAGTTGCTTTCATTTGGGTAGAGAGTATATTGCTTGCATCGACAAATTTGTCAAATGGAAAACGCGGCATCTTTGTAACAACATAATCGAGTGTCGGCTCAAATGAAGCGGGCGTATTGGCAATTTGAATTTCGTCTAATGTCATACCGATACCAATCTTTGCTGATACGCGGGCGATTGGATAACCACTAGCCTTTGAAGCAAGTGCTGAGGAGCGAGAAACGCGTGGATTAACCTCAATTAAATAGTATTGAAAGGAATTAGGGTGAAGGGCAAATTGAACATTGCATCCACCTTCAATTTTTAGCGCACGAATGATTTTTAGCGCACTATCTCGTAGCATATGATATTCTTTGTTCGTTAATGTTTGAGATGGGCAAACGACAATCGAATCACCCGTATGAATGCCGACAGGATCAAGGTTTGGTGTTAGTATATAAGTATGGACACGAAAAGTTGAACAACCTATAATAATATTT
>CAZMHF010000024.1:0-30354 GCA_964566025.1 uncultured Lachnospiraceae bacterium
ACAAGGAAGTTCCACCCACCGCCTAAGAGGCGGGGGACTTCCTTGGGAGGTTAAAGAACTAGCTCTCTATGTTACGCATCCTAATAGACTAGCTTGTTTTTATACGCAAACTATTCGTATTCTACAACATCTGTCCAACTAAGCAATAGCTCTCGCTCTTCTTCTTTGTTTTTTGACAATTGTGCCGCTGCCACAACTGGTAACCATTTAAATACGTAGGCGCGATCGGTTCCTGATTTCTCGCAGAACATATCAATATACGCCTCTGCCATTGCATTATCCTTTAAACATAAAAGCAAGTATGTTCTTGCAATGTCGCCAGATGCATTGCCTTGTGTAGCATGAACCCAGTCGATAATGTACATTTTATCGCCCTTGACAATGATATTGCGTGGTTCAAAATCACCATGGCACAATTTTGTATGTCTTGGCATACCATCAAGCCTTGTTAGCATTTCATACTTTGTCACCTGGTCAATGGAATCTAAGGATTGAATTTGTCTTGTTAAGCGTTCCTTCATTCGCAACAAATGCGGACAATGCATTCTATGCATTTGCATCTGCAAATCTACCATCATCTCTAAGTATTGCATCTTATTCGCTGGATCGCTTTCCATTAGCTCTGCTAAGGTTTGGCCTTCAATGTATTCATATGTAATACTCCATCCATTTTCATCCGCCCCCACTGCAATCACTTCTGGGATATTTAGGTCTGTCGCACTTTCTACACGTGCTGTATTGATAGCCTCTTGCAGAACGTCAGCCTTTGGAATAAACTGTCCAAAATTTTTGATAACATGCTTGCCATCTACCAAATGCACTTCTTTTGTTGCACTTTTTGCAATTAATACTTTTTCACTCATCTAACCAACTCCTTTCATTTTCGCCGAAACGTTGTTTGTTCCACACCTATGTTGTTGGTTATAGTTTAGTTGATTTTCGAAAAAAAGAATGCACAATCTTTTTTTATTTTTCTATGCAAAATAGCATTTTGGCGTAAATACGACTGCTCACTATATATTTTTACTAAAATCAGGTGTTCTGTTTTGTTGCTTTTGTCTTTTGTGGATGAAGCAAAGACAAATCATCCTGAAAGAATCAATGCGGATACTCGAAATCCGCTTCGCTACTTTCTAGTGACCTCCATCCCAGCAGCTCCGCTGCTATTTCAGCGGGAGCTTAAACTCCCACTGAAATAAGGAAGTTCCACCCACCGCCTAAAAGGCGGGGAACTTCCTTGGGAGAATCAATGCGGATACTCGAAATCCGCTTCGCTACTTTCTCGTAACATCCCAGCAGCTCCGCTGCTATTTCAGCGGGAGCTTAAACTCCCACTGAAATAAGGAAGTTCCACCCACCGCCTAAAAGGCGGGGAACTTCCTTGGGATGTTAAATCAAAAATCGAAACTTTCCTAATACAACACCTAATAGTTTTACGACCATCCGTTTTGTTTTTTCCATTTCAACAGGTGTCACATCCTCTGGTGTTTCGTATTCATTCTCAGAAATGACTTTTCGGGAATTGTCCTTAAATACTTGCATTTCTCGAAATAGATCCTCATTTAAGCCCTTGGACTTTACGGCAATCATTAATTCTGTATCCATATAAACACTTCTTAAATCCCAGTTAAGTGAGCCGATAATGGAAATGTCCGAATCGATTAATACCGATTTGCCATGGGAAGACTTTCCTCCCTCAAATTCATAAATCGTCATACCTGTTTCAATTAAGCGCCCTTTGTTTTTCATGTAATCACTTGATGCCACAATATTATCGCCATTGGCAACGGAATTAATCAGCGTATAACAATTGACCGTTTGCGCCAATTCTTCCACCACATCATACATATACTCATTGCACACAATATATGGCGTATGAATAATGGCGCGCTCCTTTGCAAGCTTAATCATTTCGGTTACTTGATGGAAGGCAATTGGCTCTTTCCCATAAATATGTGTTGGGTTTGACAACAGTGCAACCCCTTCGGTTTCATGTGTATGCTCCTGATAATTGTATTCCTCAAACAAATATGCATAGTCATTTTTCAATGTTTCATAGCGTTCTTCTAGTCGTGTGATTTCCTTTTTTACACGTTTTCGTTTTGCATAGGTTTCTTTATCTTCAAAGCTCTTGCATAAATCGCCCTCATAAATCGTTTCAAAGTAATTTAGCAATGTGTACAGCGAACTTTTTTCTTCTTTTTCATTGTCCTCTTTTTGATAATCAGCATTATACACTAATACTTCCCTATCGTAGCTGTAGGTTTCTTTTTTGCTAATAAAATATTCGAATGTGTTTCGCCCTCCTAGCATATAGAGCATATTGTCAATGATAATGTACTTATCGTGCATTCGCCCTTGCCATTTCCATGGGAGCAAGACATTTGGCGTATTATATAGCTTCGAGGTTACATTAGGATGTGAAGCAACTGCTTGATACAGCGCATTTCCCTTGAGATTTTTGTATCCATTAAATCCATCAATCAAAATGGAGACTTCTACGCCCTCTTGGGCCTTGTGCAACAGCATTGATAAAATATCCGTCGTACTTTCTCCATCACGCATATCAAAGGTTACAAAAATAATGCGCTCTTTTGCCAATGATAGCATCCGAACGCGCTCTTCCCATGCTGATAAATTGCTCTCTACTAGCTTCGCACGATCGCCATAATCCTTGCTTTCATCAAATACCTGTTCCGCCTTCCATTGAAGCGATTCCTCACTAAGCTTTTTGTATTTTACAAAGGGCGCCATCGTTCCAACTGCCAAATATAAGATTATGACGATTAGTATGCTAATTATCACAAGAATTCTTTTTTTCGTTTTCTTTTTCATAATATTCTCCTACTATCGCAAATTGCCCTCATCTCTTGCGCTGTATTTCTTCTTGCAAGTATAGCAAGCTATGCTTTTACCGTCAAGCTTTGCGCGACTTGCCACTTTGCTCATCCAATGCTATACTATGCAAATAAAAACGACGATTTATTGTCTGAACTCGTTATCTCAAGGAGGTATTGATTATGAAAAGCTTTTATCAAAAGCATCGTGAAATTATACAATATTTAATCATTGGTGTATGCACAACACTTGTTTATATGATCACTCGTTTTGCAGCTCGAAGCTTTATCTCGGTTGATGTTGTTCGTACGATTATTGCACAAATTACATCCATTTTATTTGCCTTTATCGCCAACAAAACCATTGTTTTTCGAAATAAAGCCCATTCATTTTCGCACCTTATGTCCCAGCTTCTTATATTTTTTGCAGGTCGTGGTGTGATCTTTGTTTTAGATATTGGCATAACGTATTTTTGTATTACGAAGTACGCTTCTACATTTATTCGTTTTATGAACTTACATGCAATTAATTATCATGCCTTTCCATTTTCCATTGGTTTCTTGAAAAATTTTATTGGTAGCCCGATTGCCTTAAATGAATTTATTATAACGATGCTCTATCAAGTATTTGCGGTAGTGACAAATTATGTTTTCAGCAAATTCTTCGTCTTTAAAAATAAAAAGACCGAAAAATCGTAATATATTATAACGATTCATAATATATTATATTCCATTCCCTTCTCATTGTTGTTATACTAATAGTAGCGAAAATGAGGAGGTTTTTTATGAACAATTTTAATTTTTATAGTCCGACCTATTTTTCATTTGGCAAAGATACTGAGCATAACGCAGGTAGCCTAGTGAAAAAATTTGATGGCAAAAATGTCTTAGTCCATTATGGTGGTGGTTCCGTCATTCGAAGTGGTTTGCTTGATCGTGTGACAAATTCCCTTGCCGCTTCTGGTATCAAATATCATTTATTAGGTGGTGTACAACCCAACCCACGTAGCGGTTTAGTGTATGAAGGTGTTTCCTTATGTAAGTCAAATGCGATTGATTTTATATTGGCCGTTGGCGGTGGGTCGGTAATCGATTCTGCAAAGGCAATTGCTCTTGGCGCACTTTATGATGGCGATTTTTGGGATTTCTATTCTGGAAAAGCGTCTTGCGAAAAGGCACTTCCTGTCGCAACTATTTTAACGATTGCAGCAGCTGGTAGTGAGGGTTCTGGTGATAGCGTTATTACCCACGAAGATGGTATGCTAAAGCGTGGTGCCGGCGGTGATTGCCTTCGTCCTAAATTCTCGATTCTAAACCCAGCCTTAACACAAACCTTACCTGCTTATCAAACAGCTTGTGGTGCAACGGATATTATGGCGCATGTTTTTGAACGCTATTTTACAAATACAAAAGATGTTGAAATTACGGATCGTCTATGTGAAGCTGTTTTGATGACGATGATTTGCGAAACACCAAAGGCGATTGCCAATCCAAATGATTATTCTGCTCGTGCCAACATTATGTGGGCAGGAATGGTAGCACACAACAATATTGTTGGTGTCGGCAGAGATCAAGATTGGAGCTCACATAATTTAGAGCATGAGCTTTCTGCTTTATATGATGTAGCGCATGGCGCAGGCCTTGCCGTAGTATTTCCAGCGTGGATGTCCTATGTTGTTGAACATGATGTTATGCGTTTTGCGCAAGTTGCCACACGCGTTTGGGGTGTACCAATGAATTTTGCCAATCCACTTATTACAGCAAAAGAAGGTATTGAACGATTCAAACAATTCCTAACATCCATTGGCATGCCAATTACCTTTGAGCGATTAGGCGCAAAAGAAGAAGACATTCCAACACTAATTGATACACTAGGTGTAAAAGATGGTACGGTCGGCTCTTTTGTTCCACTAGATAAAAATGCCATTGAAGCTATTTATCGACTAGCCTTATAACTAATTTTTATTTCCCTATAAAGAAAGAGGTATTGTGAAAATCAAAACGATTTCACAATACCTCTTTTAATGATATCCATTTATTCAATTGTGCTATTTTAGTGCATCTTTGAAAAAGTCCACGATGTCTTCATAACCTTGACTAATCAATTGCTCTTTTTGGAATTTACGGTTCTTATTCATAAATGCCACCAACACATTCATTCCTTCTACACGTTGTTTTTGTGCTTGGTTAATAATCTCGCATAGGCGAACGGTATCCATGCCTTTTTCAATAAGATAAGCCACCTTTTTTGCCTTTGTTGGAATTTGATACCCGCTTTCGAGCAAAATCGTAACGATTCTTTCAAAGCCGATTGAAAAACCACATGCAGGAGTAGCATTTCCCGTAAATTTTGCAATCATATCATCGTATCTACCACCACCAGCAACCGAACCATTGAACCCATTCATCTTAATTTCAAAAATGGTTCCTGTATAATACGACATCCCACGAACGAGTGTTGTATCAAATTTTAATTGGTACTTTGCTGTGTTGACGCCTTCCACACTTTGGACAATCGTCGCTAAATTCGCAAGAACCTCTTCACTAACTACGCCTTTTAAAACTTCCATAGAGGTCGCAAAATCAGCACTTTTATCTAGCTTTGTTAGCAAGGATTGATACTTCTTAACGCTCTCTGGTGCATATCCCTCCGAAAGAAGCTCTGCCACCACACCCTCAATAGCGATTTTGTCCATCTTATCTAAAATGATAAAAATGTTATCAAAATCTTCTTCCTTAAAATCGCAATAGCTTGCCATTTCTTTTAAGATGCGACGGTCATTTATATGCACTGCAAAATCTTCAAATCCGATTTTCCCAAGCAATGTTGTCGTCGCTAGAATAAGCTCTATTTCCGCTAAATTCGTTGCATCACCTAGTACGTCAATATCGCATTGGACAAATTGTCGAAAACGACCTCTTTGTGGGCGATCTGCTCTCCACACACTTCCAATTTGCAATGCTTTAAAGGGAGATGGAAGGCTTGCCGAATTGTTTGAGTAAAAACGCACAAGCGGAACGGTCAAGTCATAACGCAATGCACTATCGACTACATCATTTTCCTCTTTCGCCGTCTCTAAATTAAGTTTTTCGCCTCTCTTTAGAATTTTAAAAATCAGCTTCTCATTCTCACCGCCTTGTTTGCTTGATAGATTTTCGATATGCTCTATACAAGGAGTCTCAATGGGCGTATAGCCAAAGCTTTTATAAGTTTCTTTAATAAGATTAATTAAGTAATCACGCATTTCCATCTCTGCTGGCAATATATCCTTCATTCCATTCACAGGTTTTTTCGTTAGTTTTTTCATCGTAGCTCCTTATGTTTCTTTCTTATGATTCAAACAACTATTCGCTTCATGCTCATAAGATTATACCTTAAATTGTTTTCTTATGCAATTATTCTTCCACAAAGAGCTTTTTCTTTCGCTCAATCATTTCATCAATGCGCGAAATATATTGCTCTAGCTCTTTTACATTTTCACATCGATCAATGCGATTATTGGCAAACACTGCTTTTGAGGCCGCTCCAGCACCAATTGCTACAATATGATGAATTTCCTCCATCATTAAAATATTATAGATACCTTCTTTTCCTGCTTTCGCAAATCCAATATTCTCAAGATTACCCGCAATGTTTTTTTGACGATATAAATAATATGGTGCAACCTGCATGTCTTCTGCCGCTTCAAGTGCCGCCTCCATCATTTTTTCTGTACTTTCCCATGTAAAATGATCATATTTTTCTTTTTCTAAGTTTAACCTTGACGTTCTCTTTAATGATAATGAGTGCACTGTCAAATTATCTGGTGCAAGTGCTTTTATTTTTTGCAAAGTAACTGCCAAATCCTCTATTGTCTCGTTTGGCAAGCCTAAAATAATATCCATATTGATATTATCAAAGCCCACTTCACGCGCCAACCTCACACATTCCACAATTTGCTCCACAAGATGCCTGCGGCCAATTGTATCCAGCGTTTTTTGATTCATCGTTTGTGGATTAATGGAGATTCTATCACAATGATATCGTTTTAGAACCTCTAGTTTTTCTTTTGTAATGCTATCTGGTCTTCCCGCTTCTACCGTAAACTCTTTTAAGCGTTTCACGTCAAAATACTCATGGATCATTTGCATTAAGACTTCGAGTTGATTTGCTTCAAGCGTCGTTGGCGTACCGCCACCTATATAGATCGTATGCAAAGTGGAATTCTTAAAATGCTCTGCCGTAAATGCCAATTCTTTTTTCAAGCACGCCAAATAATCATCCATTCGCATCTTGTATGCACCAATGGGATACGATGTAAACGAGCAATATAAGCACGTTGTCGGGCAAAATGGTATTCCAATGTAAATACTATATCCTTCGTTATAGTCGTGTTGACTAAGTAGGGCATGTTCACGAAAAACAATATCCGTACAAAGCTTTGCTTTTTCCTCGCTCACAAAATAATGCTCTATCATTTCCCTTTCAATCTGCTCATATGAATAACCGTTTCTTAGCAATTCCATCCCCATTTTTGTTGGACGAATGCCAATCAACGTCCCCCATGGAAGTGTGCGATTTTCAAGTTGAGCAAGCAAGCGATATAGCGCATTTTTAACAGCTGTTTTCACATCGCGTCGATGCTCTAGCGATGGATAGGCTTCCTCTTTTGTAATTCCCTTATAGGATACACGAACGCCTTTTTCTCCATAAAAAATACACACACCATTTTCATCGATTTCCGAACACGTTTCATTGCAATGGAAAACCAGCTTTTCCTTTGCATAAAAAGCTGTGATAACGCCATGTATATCATATTCAAATAACGGCTTGTTAAACGCAATTTCTATCATACATCTCCTTAAAAAACGCCGGCCATCAACCGACGTTTCTCGTAATATTTAATACACCACTTATACCTCGAACTTTTTCAATCATTTGATTCATCGTCTGAACGCTATCGGCTTCAAATCCAATATCAATTGTAGCAATACCCTTTTTGTTTACACGAGAATTCATCGACAAAATATCAATTGAGGATTCCGTAAATAGCTTTGATAAATCAACGATTAACCCTTTTCGATTTGATACGAAAATACGAATCTCGACAGGGTACGTTTCTACGGAATCTATTTGCCATTCAACATCAATTAGTCTTGCCTTTTCATGCTCTGGCAATGTTGTAATATTCACGCAATCTGCGCGATGAATCGCAACCCCTCTACCACGCGTAATAAATCCTACAATCGAATCCCCTGGCAATGGCGAACAGCAACGCTTATAGCGAATTTCCAAATCATCATAGCCTTGAATAATTACGCCACTTTTTGCAGCATGTCGTTTCGGCTTTTTCTTTTCTGCTTGCGTTTGAATATTATCTAATTCATCTGAATCAAGAATGGTCTTTTTGTTGACCTTGTCATACTCCTCAACAAGTTTGTTGACAATCTGTCCTTCTTTTAGTCCACCATGTCCAATTGCTGCTAATAATGAATCCCAATCTTTAAAACCATATTTCTTTAGCACTAAATTCATATACGTTGGTTTTAACAAATCCGATAACACATATGATTTTGCTTTTGCATAATGATCAATTAGCTCTTTTCCTCGTTGAATGTCTTCGTCTTTTGATTTTTGCTTAAACCACGCATTGATCTTATTTCTTGCTTGCGTGCTTTTTATAATTTTTAACCAATCTCGACTTGGCCCTTCCGATTTTTGAGAGGTAATAACCTCAATTCTATCACCATTTTTAATCACATAATCAAGCGTCACCATTCGATCATTGACTTTTGCGCCAACCATCTTATTTCCAACTGCTGAGTGAATACTATAGGCAAAGTCAATCGGTGTAGAACCCGCTGGCAATGTTTTTATATCTGTTTGTGGCGTAAAACAATACACCGTCTCCGAAAACAAATTCAAATCGCTCTTAATTAAATTTAAAAATTCTTTATTATCTGATTCTTCGCGTTGCCACTCCAAAATTTGGCGCAACCAGCTCATCTTTTCTTCTTCTTGCGTTTCTGATTGATTGCCCATTTTTCCTTCTTTGTATTTCCAATGAGCAGCAATACCATATTCCGCTGTCTTGTGCATATCAAATGTACGAATTTGAATTTCAAATAACTTTCCATCATGTCCAATTAGCGTGGTATGCAAAGAGCGATACATATTCGGTTTTGGCATCGCTATATAATCCTTTACACGACCAGGAATTGGGCGATACATTGTATGAATCATACCAAGTACACTGTAACAATCATTAACGGTATTCACCAAAATACGAATGGCAAACAAATCATAAATTTGATCCAATGTTTTATCTTGATTTTTCATCTTCTTATAAATACTAAAGAAATGCTTTACGCGACCATCTACTTCACCTTCAATATCATTTTTTTTCATGGCCTCTTGAACTTCTTCAACAATTTGATCAACAAACGATTCTCTCTCCGATTTTCGCAAGTTGATTTTATGTGCTAAGTTATAATACATTTCTGGCTCTAAATATTTTAATGACAAATCATCTAACTCGATTTTCACTTTTGAAATACCAAGTCTTTGAGAAATTGGCGCATAAATATCCATCGTTTCACGCGCAATCTCTTTTTGCTTATCCTCTGACATATATTTTAGTGTTCGCATATTATGCAAACGATCGGCAAGCTTAATTAAAATCACACGAATATCTTTCGCCATCGCTAAGAACATCTTGCGTAAATTTTCTGCTTGAACTTCGATTTTATCCATATCCCACGATAGCTTTGTAAGCTTTGTAACACCGTCTACAAGTAGTGCTACTTCCTCACCGAACATCTCCTTGATATCATCGTATGTATAATCCGTATCTTCAATCACATCATGCAATAATGATGCAATAATTGTTTCCTTATCAAGCTCTAATTCCGCCAAAATAGTAGCAACACAAAGTGGGTGAATAATATATGGTTCACCCGATTTTCGCAATTGGCCCTCATGCGCTTCACTTGCTAGTTTGTATGCCTTATCAATCCCCGATAAATCGGCCGAAGGATGATAACGGAGAATGCTAACTAATAACTTTTGATAAAGCTCATCTGGCGTAACATAATTCACTGATGCATTTGTAGGGAGTTTTTCATTTGTAAGATTGTTTGGTTTATGATTCATGCCTGTTTTATCCGTCATAGCGCCTCCTCCTTTTTTAATGTGGTAGTTCATATTATATTCACATTTTGTATAAAAAGCAAATGAAAATTCGCTATCGGGCGAATTTTCACATTATAAGGAAGAAACCATTATGGTGTTTCCGTATTTTTAGAGGCTTTTATCGCACGAACTTGCATTTGGAATGTCTTTTGATTGCGATATTCATTTAGCACCGGAAAGTATATGCATGTCACGTACAATGTATTCGCCTCACCTCTCTTTGCTTTTGCAACTTCCGCATCTCCAAATTCTCGTCTCATTTCGTCAAAAAACTCGTCAATATGTTGAAACATCACTGCCTGATAAACGAAATTTTCACGAGAACGAAGTGATAATTTTAGGACGCGTCGATCATTTCCAAACACCTTTGCCGATATAACCTTCGCACCACTTTCGCCAAATGTTGGTTTCGGATTTCCGATGCCAAATGGCTCAAGCAAATCGAATTCTCGTAATAAGCTCTCGTCTACATAACGAAGTGGCATCGCCATATCAATATAAATATGCTCAACCATATCCTCCTGCGTCAATCGGCACTTATTATTTATCTCACGACGAAAAGCATCTACATCCTTTGTTTTTAATGTCATGCCAGCCGCCATTGGATGTCCTCCAAAAGCTAGAAAATATTCAGATAGCTCACTAAGCGCTTTAAACATATCATACGCTTCAATGGAACGCGCCGAACCTTTTATGCCTTTTTCGCCTTTTGTAAGAACGATGGTCGGCTTATAAAACTCTTCTTTTATTCTTCCAGCGACAATTCCCGCAATACTTTCATGACACTCTGGCAAATAGATCACCAACACTCGATCTTCCTCATACTCGCGCGCTTTATTAACACCCTCATAGGTCATGACCTCTGTCATTTGCTTACGTGTTTTATTTAGCTCAACCAATTCCTCTGAAAGCACTCTAGCTTCTACTTCATTATTTTCTAACAACAACTTCACGCACTTTTTCGCTGTGTCTAAACGCCCACCTGCATTTAATGTTGGCCCTATCATAAATCCGATATGGTACGATTGCAAATTTTCCTGCTTAATCTCCAACTCATTTAGTAACATCTTTAGACCAACTTGATTTGTCTTTTTCAAATATTTCAAGCCGATTTGAACAAGAAGACGATTTTCATCTACCAAAGGCACCATATCTGCAACCGTCGCCAATGCAACGTATTCAAGCAATACAAAGGTTGCTTCCTTCTCAATTCCTCGCTCTTTTAATAATGCTAATGATAACTTATAGGCAACACCAGCGCCACATAACATATCACATGGATAGTGACAATCTGGTTGTTTTGGATTAATAATCGCATCCGCTTTTGGCAATACCTCGGGAAGCTCATGATGGTCTGTAATAACCACCATCATTCCTAGCTCTTTTGCATATGAAATAGCATCACACGCCGAAATTCCATTGTCGCAAGTAATAATAACCTTTACACCCTCATCATATGCTCTTTTTACGATAGCGCGATTGATCCCATACCCATCAATAATTCGATTTGGTATATCCCAATCCACGTTTGCCTCTAGCATCGTAAGTGCTTTAAATAAAATGGTCGTCGCACAAATCCCATCCACATCATAATCGCCTACAATTCGAATTTTATCATTGCGATTAATGGCATCAAAAAGAATCCGTTTTGCAAGCGCCATATCCTTTAGTAATGACTCATCATGAAAATGACTCATATCGCCATACAGAAATTTTTCGATTTTGTCTAGCGGAATGTCTCGATTCCATAACAATCTGGCAGTTACTTGATCAATATTAAATTGGCTTGCAATTTCCTTGAAATCCGTTTTCTTTCTTTGTATATGCCAAACTTGCATAGTGAAATCTCCATTTTCCTAATCAATCGCGTGTACAAATAGCCCGCTTCGTAATTTTGGCTCAAACCATGTCGATTTTGGCGGCATCAGCAAATCGGCGTCGGCTACGGAAAAAAGTTCCTGAATCGACGTCGCATACATAGAGAAAGCAACGGTCATGTCGTTATGACATCTCTTCTCAAGCTCCTTCGTTCCACGAATACCGCCAATAAAATCAATACGGTTATCCGTTCTAGGATCGGCAATACCAAGCAATGGTGCCAACACAAAATCTTGAAGCAAGGAAACATCCAAGCCCTTAACTGGATCGCTATTTTTAATGGAATCCTTTGCAATAAGTCGATACCACATATCGTCTAAAAACATACCGATTTCATATTTTTTTATTGGCTCATAAGCCGTTTTGCCCACTTCCTCGATTTCAAAATTTTCGCCGATCTTTTCAAGGAATGTCTCCTTTGTCAAGCCATTTAAATCTTTGACAACACGATTGTATGGCATAACCATCAATTCTTCATCTGGAAATAACACCGAAAGAAAATAATTAAACTCTTCTTCGCCTGTCACTTTTTCAGCCTGATTACGTCTTTTCAATCCAACCTTTACAGCACTTGCTGCACGATGGTGTCCATCTGCAATATATGTGTGATCAATGTTTGCAAACGCTTTGACTAATGCATCAATCACCTCTTGTTTTTTTACAACCCATACAATATGCTCAATTCCATCATCACTAACGAATTGGTATTCAGATGACTCATTTGTCGCTGTATCGACTAATTGACGAATAGTCTCTTGCGCACGATATGCTAAGAAAATAGGGCCCGTTTGTGCATTACACGTGTCGATATGGCGAATGCGATCCTGCTCTTTTTCTTCTCTTGTATTTTCATGCTTTTTAATCACTTGATTTTGATAATCATCAATACTACTAAGTCCAACAATACCTGTTTGACTTCTTCCGTCCATAATTAGACGATAGATATAAAAACAGTTTTGCGTATCCTCAATAAATTGTTTTTTATCGATAAATTCTTTTAAAAGCGAAGCTGCTTTTTCATACACACAGTCTGCATAGGTGCTTACTGAATCATCAAATTGTGTTTCGGCACGATCTATCGCTAAGAAGGACTCTGGATTGTTTGCTACAACTTCCTTTGCTTCTGCACGATTATATACGTCATATGGTAATGCTGCCGTAACCTCCGCTTTATCTCTAGCTGGACGAATTGCTTTAAATGGTTTTACGATTGCCATAATGTTTCCTCTCTATATGCAAAAAAGATGCCGCAAAACACACGGCATCTTTTTTAATTATTATTAATTATCTTTTGTTAAAACGCGAACCTTGATTACGCCTTCAATCTCTGTCACTTTCTTTGCAAATGCCTCATCTACAACTGCCGAAACATCAAATAATGCGTAAGAATACTCGCCTCTGCTACAGGATACCATATTTTCGATATTCATGCCTGCTTCACTAAAAGCTGCTGTAAACTTTGTAATCACACCTGGGATATTGCTATGTGCTACTGCCACACGTGACGCACAAGCTAATTCGCCCATTTTACATACTGGGTAGTTTACTGAATTAACAATGTTGCCGTTTTTAATATAGTCCATCATTTGATCAACTGCCATGATTGCACAATTGTCTTCTGACTCTTCTGTTGAAGCGCCAAGATGTGGAATGGCAATTACGCCCTTCATATTTGCTGTCTTTGCATTTGGGAAATCTGTCACATAGTGACGTACCTTTCCGGAAGCAAGCGCTACTTCTAAATCATCATCATTTGCAAGAAGATCACGAGCAAAGTTAAGAAGAATCACTCCATCTTTCATTTTCTCAATCGTCTCTGCGCGGAATGTATGCTTTGTCACATCGGTTAGTGGAACATGTACGGTAATAAAATCGCACTCTGCAAAAATCGTATCTAATGATTCTACATGTTGTACCTTGCATGATAAGCTCCAAGCAAAGTCAATTGGAATATCTGGATTGTAACCTAGCACTTCCATGCCAAGATCTACTGCTGCATTGGCTACACGATAACCAATTGCGCCTAAGCCGATAACGCCTATTTTTTTGCCAGCGATTTCTGTTCCAGCAAATTGGCTTTTTCCTTTTTCAACAAGTGCATCGACATTTTCCTCGCCTTTGATTGTTTGAACCCAATTGATACCACCAACGATATCACGAGAAGCAAGCATCATACCAGCGATTACTAATTCCTTAACACCGTTTGCGTTGGCACCTGGTGTATTGAATACAACAATACCTTTTTTAGCACATTCATCAAGTGGAATATTATTGACACCTGCTCCTGCACGTGCAATAGCTAAAAGGTTCTCCGAAAATTCCATGCCATGCATCTTTGCGCTACGAACAAGAACGCCTTGTGCATCATCCATATTCTCAACTATGTTAAAATCAGATGTTAAATTATTTAGACCTACTTTTGAAATAGGATTTAAGCAATGTAAATTCGCCATTATGCGTTTTCCTCCTCAAATTTTTTCATAAATGTTACAAGAGCTTCAACGCCTTCGATTGGCATAGCATTGTAAATACTTGCTCTCATACCACCAACACTTCTATGTCCTTTAAGGTTTTCAAATCCAGCTGCTTTTGCTTCTTTTACGAATTTAGCATCTAATTCATCATTTCCTGTTACGAAAGGTACATTCATAAGAGAACGACTTGATGGCTCAACCGTTGCACTAAACATCTTGCTTTGGTCAAGGAAATTATATAAAACTGCTGCTTTCTTTTCGTTAACTTCTTTCATCGCTGCAAGACCGCCAAGTCCCTTAATCCATTTGAATACTTTTCCGCAAATATAAATACCATAGCAAGGAGGTGTGTTGTACATAGATTTGTTATCTACATGAATTTTGTATTGCATCATCGTTGGAACACTTGCATCCACTTCTTCAGGGATTAAATCTTCACGAATAATCGCAATCACAACACCTGCAGGTCCAATATTCTTTTGAACGCCACCATAAATCATCGCATATTTTGATACATCAACTGGCTCTGATAAAAAACAAGAAGATACATCAGCAATTAAGTCTTTGCCTTTTGTGTTTGGCAATGTGTGGAACTTTGTTCCGTAAATCGTATTGTTTTCGCAAATATAAACGTAATCAGAATCATCATTAATCGGAAGATCTGAACAATCTGGAATATAAGAAAATGTTTTGTCTGCGCTTGAAGCAACCGCTTTTACATCACCATATTTTTGAGCTTCTTGATATGCTTTCTTAGCCCATTGTCCAGTAATCACATAATCTGCTTTTTTATTTTTCATAAAGTTCATAGGAATCATTGCAAATTGAAGAGATGCTCCACCTTGAAGAAATAGCACTTTATAGTTGTCAGGAATATTCATCAATTCGCGCAAATCTTTTTCAGCTTCGTTGATAATTTCTTCGTAAGCCTTTGAACGATGACTCATCTCCATAACAGACATGCCGCTTCCCTTATAATCAAGCATTTCGCTTGCTGCTTCTTTTAGAACTTCTTCTGGTAATACCGCTGGTCCGGCAGAAAAATTGTACACTCTTCCCATAGTCATGGATCCTCCTAAAAATTTTTGTTGATTATTTTGTTCAATCGTATTCATTCTAGTCCACTGTTAATTATTTGTCAAGCGAAAACCAATCAACCGAAGTCCTTTTCCACTAAATCTTTTCCATCGAAACACTCCACAATTGGTGCGCCAGGAGCAACCATCGGAAACACCTTATCATCATTATCAATTAGACACTCTATTACGACTGGTGCATTTAGTGCGATTGCTTCTTTAATCGTACTCTCAACTTCTTCTTTTTTGGTTACACGAAAGGCCTTTGCGCCCATTGCTTCGGCCAACTTCACAAAGTCAACCTTGTCTTCTAAAATCGTATTGGAGTAACGTTTTCCGTAAAATAGTGTTTGCCATTGGCGAACCATTCCTAGAACATGATTATTTAAAACCACTTGGATAATCGGAATATTGTAACGAGTCGCTGTTGCAATCTCATTCATATTCATGCGGAAACATCCATCGCCCGCTATATTAAATACCGTTTTATCCTTGCAAGCAAGTTTTGCACCTAATGAAGCGCCTAATCCATATCCCATCGTTCCACAACCACCACTTGAAATAAAGGTGCGTGGATTATGATATTTAATGAACTGTGCTGCCCACATTTGATGTTGACCAACCTCTGTTACAATCAGTGCATCTCCGTTTGTTACTTTGTAAATTTGCTCAAGAACATATGGTCCTGTAAGCTTTTGAGTATCATAACAAAGTGGATATTTTTCTAACAATTCTTTAATGCGATTTTTCCAGTTTGTATGCTCTTGTTGTGGCAATTTTTCATTTAAAATTGTAAGCACCTTTTTCAAATCGCCAATAATCGAAGCATGGGTTTTAACATTTTTATTAATTTCTGCTGGATCAATATCGATTTGAAGAAGCTTTGCATTTTTCGCGAATTTCTTTGCATTTCCTGTAACACGATCGCTAAATCTTACGCCTAATCCAATCAATAAATCGGCCTCTGTTACACCAAAATTTGCTGTTTTTGTTCCATGCATACCAAGCATTCCTGTATACATCTCATCTCTTCCGTCCATAACGCCTTTGCCCATCAGTGTATCACATACTGGTGCATCCACAATTTTGGCAAATTGTCTTACCTCTTCGTAGGCTTCTGATATAACGGCACCACCACCTACAAAAATATATGGTTTTTTTGCTTTTAAAATCATTTTAATGGCGTTTTCGATTTTTTCTTCTTTGATTGGTTTTTCAACCATCGTCGTCTCTTTTTTCTGAAGTGGCTTATAGTCACATGTTGCAGCCGTTACATCTTTTGTAACATCGATCAAAACAGGGCCTGGACGTCCTGATTTTGCGATTTCAAATGCCGAACGGATTGTATCTGCCAACTGATGAATGTCTTTAACAATGTAGTTGTGCTTTGTAATGGGCATTGTCACACCAGCAATATCAATTTCTTGAAAGCTGTCTTTTCCGAGCAAATTCACGGCTACATTTGCTGTAATTGCCACAAGTGGAACAGAATCCATATACGCTGTTGCTATACCTGTTACCAAGTTTGTTGCGCCAGGGCCACTTGTTGCCATACAAACGCCAACTTTTCCTGTCGCACGAGCATAACCATCTGCTGCATGTGCTGCACCTTGCTCATGTGATGTTAATATGTGTGTAATTTCATTTGAATACTTGTATAAGGCATCATAAATATTTAAAATCGTACCACCTGGATAACCAAATACGGTATCTACGCCTTGTTCTTTTAAACATTCAAGTATAATTTCTGAACCATTTAATTGCATGTTTGTCTCCTTTATTCGCTATGTAATCGCTTACTCCAAAATAGCACCCTTGTCTGCCGAAGTAACCATGTTGATATATCTAGATAAGTAACCACTTGTCACACCTGGTGTACGTGGTTTCCATTCGCTGCGTCTGCGTTCCAATTCTTCTGCATCGACCAATACATTTAGTGAATTTTCTGGGATATTAATTGAAATTCTATCACCTTCTCTAAGCAAGGCTATCGTGCCGCCAACATATGCTTCTGGCGAAACATGTCCGATACTTGCTCCACGACTTGCTCCACTAAAACGGCCGTCCGTAATTAACGCAACGCTTTCACCAAGTCCCATTCCTGCAATAGCAGATGTTGGATTTAGCATTTCTCTCATACCTGGACCACCCTTTGGTCCTTCATAACGAATGACGACGACATCACCTGCCACAATTTCTCCTGCCATAATTGCTGTAATTGCGGCTTCTTCACCATCAAACACGCGTGCTGGTCCTTCATGCACTAGCATACTTTCTGCCACCGCTGAACGCTTAACAACTGCTGATTCCATGGCTAAATTTCCGTTTAGTATCGCAATACCACCTGTTTGACTATATGGGTTTTCGATTGGGCGAATAACATTTGTGTCTGTATTGATGCAATTTTTGATATTCTCTCCAACGGTTTTTCCTGTAACTGTCATAACGTCCAAATGAACAAGATTTTTCTTGCTTAATTCATTCATGACTGCATAAACACCACCTGCCTCATTTAGCTCTTCAATGTAGGTATGTCCAGCTGGCGCTAAATGACAAAGATTTGGTGTCACGGCACTAATCTCATTGGCAATTTTTAAATCAATATGAACATCTGCTGCATGTGCAATCGCTGGCAAATGAAGCATACTATTTGTTGAACATCCAAGCGCCATATCGACAGTTAGCGCATTTGAAAATGCGTCCTTTGTCATAATATCGCGTGGTTTTATATTGTTTTCTAGCAAGTGCATAATTTGCATACCTGCATGCTTTGCTAGACGAATTCTTTCTGAATAAACGGCTGGTATGGTTCCATTTCCACGAAGTCCCATTCCCAATACTTCTGTTAAGCAATTCATGCTATTGGCTGTATACATACCTGAGCAAGAACCACAGGTTGGACACGTTTTTTCTTCATAGCACTTTAGCTCGTCTTCTGTAATCTTTCCAACATTATAGGCACCGACCGCTTCAAACATCGATGAAAGACTTGTTTTTTCACCATTTACGCGCCCTGCTAACATGGGGCCACCGCTCACAAAAATAGTCGGAATATTCAATCTTGCTGCAGCCATCAATAAGCCTGGTACATTTTTATCGCAATTAGGTACCATAACAAGTGCATCAAATTGGTGTGCCAATGTCATACATTCAGTTGAATCTGCAATCAAATCTCTTGTCACAAGTGAGTATTTCATACCCTCATGTCCCATCGCAATACCATCACAAACAGCAATTGCTGGGAATACGACTGGAACACCACCTGCCATTGCAACGCCCAATTTAACAGCGTCCACAATTTTATCAAGATTCATATGTCCTGGCACGATTTCATTGTAAGAGCTTACAATACCTATCATCGGTTTTTTCATTTCTTCTTCTGTATGTCCTAATGCGTTGAATAATGAACGATGAGGCGCTTGTTGAAATCCTTTTTTTACATTATCACTTCTCATAATTACCTAATTCCCTTTCTATATTCTTTCACAAATGGCATCTCCCATTTGTGAGCAACTAACTGCTTGAAAACCTTCCGACACAATATCTCCTGTTCGATAACCGTCTTCTAGTACTTTTGCGACGGCTGATTCGATTGCACTTGCCTCAACATCTAAATCAAATGAATAACGAAGCATCATCGCTGCTGATAAGATAGTAGCAATCGGGTTGGCAAGATTTTTTCCTGCAATATCTGGTGCCGATCCATGACTTGGCTCATACATACCAAGCTTTGTATCGCTTAAGCTAGCCGAGGAAAGCATACCAATGGATCCTGTAATCATACTTGCTTCATCGGACAAAATATCGCCGAACATATTTTCTGTCAATACCACATCAAATTGTGCTGGATTTTTGACCAATTGCATCGCACAATTATCCACTAGCATATGGGAAAGTGTCACTTCAGGGTAGTCCTTTGCCACTTCCTCTACAACCTTTCTCCACAATCTTGATGTATCTAATACATTTGCCTTGTCTACACTAATGACATTTTTTGAACGCTTCATCGCAATTTCAAATGCCTTAATCGCAATGCGTCTTATTTCTTCTTCCGTATACGTGCATTTATCCGTCGCTACGCTCATACCATCTATTTCTTCTGTATGACGCTCTCCAAAATAAATACCGCTTGTCAATTCTCGCATAATAACCATATCAAAGCCTTCACCGATAATCTCTTCTTTCAGTGGACAAGCTCCTTTTAGCTCTTTATATAAATAGGCAGGGCGAATATTCGCAAATAAATTTAGCTCTTTTCGAATTTTAAGAAGGCCTGCTTCTGGTCGAAGATTTGGTGCTACTTTATACCAATTTGATTGACCAACATCACCGCCAACAGCGCCTAATAATACGGCATCTGAATTTTTTGCGACTTCAATTGCTTCATCTGTAAGAGGAACGCCATATTCATCAATGGAACATCCCCCCATCAATACCGTCTTATAATCAAAGGTATGTTGAAATTTTTTTGCCACGATGTCTAATACCTTTTTTGCTTCACTCACGATTTCTGGACCAATGCCATCCCCTGGAATCAATGTAATTTTAAAGTTCATAAAAGCCTCCTATATCACAAATTCATAATAGCTCATTATAGTATCTCTTAATAGTATAATAAATTCGAATAATAATCAAGACTGAACCATTTTAAACGTTATACCGATAAAGAATTGCTTTCATAACCGAAAGTAATGCGATTTTGATATTATTCGATATTTTTTTACATTTCGTATTAGATTTTGGTTGACATATTTTTTTTTTTGTTTTATACTATTCTTGAAACTAATCTATATTTAAAGAGAGGATATCGATATGAAAAAACTTACTCCATTAGAGCGCGCAGAGCGCTACTGCAAAAAACAAGACGGTGCTATTTATTATTCAGAGTTACGTTTCGGCGTTGACCAAAGTGAAGTGCCTCTAACAGCAAAATTCTTTTTCAAAGATGCAGTAACAGATAAAGTTGTTAAGTATTTCTTTACGAAAACAGAACTTAAGAATTTCTTAGATTCTGAGAACATTCCAACAGAAGTTTTGTATTAATTCTGACCAATTTAGTAACCCTCCATTTGAATACAAATGGAGGGTTATTTTTATTAGCTATTTAACCTCCCAAGGAAGTCCCCCGCCTCTTAGGCGGTGGGTGGAACTTCCTTGTTTCAGTGGGAGTTCAAGCTCCCACTGAAATAGCAGCGAAGCTGCTGGGAAGGGTTACCAGCGCATTGCTGCACAATGCGAGAAAGTAGCGAAGCGGATTTCGAGTATCCGAATTGACAGTGAATTAGTTCGGTTTCTCACATTCAACAATTGCTGATTTTTGCATAGGAATACGACAATTTTTATTGCTTCCAAATTCAACAATCACCGTATCTTCTGTTACATCAATCAAAACGCCATACATACCACTTGAGGTAAGTACAGTATCGCCCACTTCAATTTGTGATAAAAGCACAGCATGCTCTTTTTGTTGTTTCTTTTGTGGACGAATCATAAAAAAATACATCGCACCAATGACAACCGCATAAATAACGATCATTACGATAAAACTTGAGGCATCGCCTCCGCCAGTTGCTAATACAAAATTCATCTTTCATTTCCTTTCCTATTTAAAGTTTCCTTGAGAAAATCCCTCTAACTTGTTTTTCTTATATGCTTTGAAATCATGATTTCGAATAGCCGCTCTGATTTCTTCCATCATTGTATTATAAAAATACAAATTATGCAATACGCAAAGGCGCATACCAAGAATCTCACCCGCTTTTAGCAAATGACGGATATATGCTCTTGAATAATTTTGGCACGCCTCACAACCACATTCTTTATCAATTGGTGACATATCAAATTCATGAATCGCATTAAGCATATTAAGTCGGCCTTTGTTCGTATAAACATGACCATGACGACCATTTCGTGACGGATACACACAGTCAAAGAAGTCGACACCACGCTCAACGCCTTCTAGTATATTCGATGGTGTTCCAACACCCATAAGATACACAGGTTTATCAATTGGCAAATGTGGAACGGTTGCATCTAATATGCGATACATATCTTCATGCGACTCTCCCACTGCCAAGCCACCAACAGCAAAACCATCAACTGGCAAGTCTTTGATTTCTTTTGCGTGGCGAATACGAATATCTTCATAAATACCACCTTGATTAATCGCAAACAACATTTGCTTTTGATTAATTGTGTCAGGAAGTTTATTTAACTCCTGCATTTTGTCAATGCAACGATGCAACCAACGTGTTGTTCGATTAACGGATTGTTCGATATATTCTTTTTTATCAACAGAAGATGGGCACTCATCAAATGCCATCGCAATGGTAGAAGCAAGATTGGATTGAATTTGCATACTTTCTTCTGGCCCCATAAAAATCTTTCGACCATCAATATGCGAATTAAAATACACACCTTCTTCTTTAATTTTACGCATTTTTGCTAATGAAAACACTTGAAATCCGCCCGAGTCTGTTAAGATTGGTCGATCCCAATTCATGAACTTATGTAGTCCACCTAATTTCTTAATTGTCTCATCACCTGTTCGCACATGCAAATGATAGGTGTTAGATAACTCAACTTGCGTTTTTATGTTTTTCAAATCCACAGTAGAAACGCCGCCCTTAATCGCAGCGGCGGTTCCTACATTCATAAATACTGGTGTTTCAATCGTTCCATGAACCGTATGAAGCACACTACTCTTCGCACGATCATCTTGCGCTTTTATTTCGTACATTTAATTTTTACTTCCTTTTTTGATAACGACTTCAAAAATATAATACATTGCTCCTGCGATAAATACAGAAGAATATGTTCCTGCTATAAGTCCTACTAATAGTGGATATGCAAATTCTTTAACTGCAGAAACACCGATAATTGCTAAGCAAACTACCATAATCAATGTTGTAATTGTCGTGTTAATACTTCTTGATAAGGTTTGTGTAATACTCTTATTGATTACTTCCTTAACAGCAACGCTGTATTGCTCATCATCTTTGTATTTTAGACCTTGCTTATTCTCACGAATACGATCAAAAATAACGATGGTTGCATTAATTGAATATCCAACAAGTGTCAACATACATGCGATAAATGTCGTTCCTACTGCCCAACGCAACACTGCATACGCTGTTAAAAGAATAAGAACGTTGTTGATTAGCGGAATAACAGCACCCGTTGCAAAACTCATATTTTGGAAACGAATTAAAATATACACAAGCATAAAGATTGTTGAAATCACAACGGCGATCATGGCATTTCGGCGCATTTCTTTCCCCATTGTTGCTGAAATGTTCTCACACTCGATTTCTGATTCAACGGCTTTATATTCTTTTACGAGCATTGCCTTTAATTCTACACGTTCCTCTTGGGTAAGCTCTTTGGTTTTAACCATAATCTGGTTTCCGCCCTCAACCTTATTTGTCAAGATATTGGATTCTGTATCCTTGATTACTTCTGCAATTTTCGGTACAACTTCACTTTGAATTTCAGATAATGTCATATCCTTATCTAGTGTAACTGTTGTTGCTGTACCTCCGATAAATTCAAGGCTATAATTCAATGCATTTCCTTTTGCTCCATTGATTCCCATCGCTACAACACCAACAAGGATAATCGCTACCGATGCAAGAATATAAATATGTTTTTTGCCTAGGAAATTGATACTTGCTCTTTCTTTTATCTTTCCATATTGACTCTCTTTTTGGCATCCTAAATTGAATAATGCATTTAAGATGATACGCGTAATCACAAGTGATGTAAACATCGATAAAATAATACCTATCGCCAATGTTTGAGCAAATCCGCGAATCGTTCCTGTTCCTACAAAGAACAACACTCCCGCTGCAATTAGTGTCGTAATATTTCCATCGAATACAGCTGAAAATGCTTTTGCAAAGCCGTTCTTAATCGATACATGAATACTATTGCCTGCTGCAATTTCCTCTTTGATACGGTCAAAAATAACGACATTCGCATCCACTGCCATACCAATCGAAAGAATAATACCTGCAATACCTGCAAGTGTTAATGTAATATGGAAGAAGCTCAATGTACAAATAATTGATGCTACGTAGAATATCAATGCAAGACCTGCTGCCAACCCTGGAATGCGGTATAGTACAATAATAAATAGTAACACTAGAATAAAGCCGACAATTCCTGCAATCAAGCTTGTTTTTATCGCTTCTTCACCTAATTTAGCACCTACAACATTTGAACGAACTTCTTTTAGCTCAAGTGGAATCGAACCAATTCGAATTGTTTTCGCTAATAAATCTGCCTCTTCATAACTTCCAATCGACGTGATTTGACATGTATCGCTTTCGATTTTTTCCTCAACCGTTGGTGCGCTCACTGTCTTTCCATCATATGTAATATAAATTTTCTTTCCGATATTTTCAGCTGTCGCTTTTGCGAACAATGCTTTTCCTTCTGAGTTTAGCTTTAGTTGAACAACGAAGGAAACTGCCTGTGATACAGAATCTTGATAGCTACCTGCTGAAGCATCTTCGATATGTTTACCATTCAACACTTCTGTGCCATCTTCTGTTGTGAATTTTAGGGAACCTGGTTTTCCTAAGTCCTCTAAAATCTTATCGGCATCATCAACATTTGGAATATCAACATTGATACGCAATGCACCTTCTTTGTAAACCTCTGATTCTGTCGAATACGTATAAGCACGTTGTTGTAGCTTATAAATAGTATCTGCCATATCTGAATCAGATGGATTATCTGTTACACTTTGGTACGTGATACTAACACCACCAGCCAAGTCAAGTCCCAAACGAATGTTGGAAATATTTCCGTAACCGTTTGAGTCTAGCCCTACAAATGCTGTAAATATCACTAATGCCGTTAATAAAAGCATCAATAGTAAATTCACAAGCCCTTTTTTCTTAGTCGCTTTCATTGCTTCACCTCATGTTTCATTTTTATTATTCTTCCGCTAATGCGGCTTTTATCATCAAAGAACACTCTATCCTTTTTCGTTGCATTTCGCAACCGATATCGTATGTATCCGTAATCGTATTTTTGAATTTAAATGAATTTGCTGCACAACCCCCACTGCAATAGTATTTTGCAAAACACTCTTGGCAATTTTCCTTTGCATATACATTGCATTGTTTAAATTCATCGCATAATGCAGGTTTTACAATGCCTTCATCGACATTTCCCAAAAGGAATTCTTCTTCGCCAACAAATTGATGACAAGGGTAAAAATCGCCCCATGGTGTCACAGCCAAATATTCTGTTCCAGAGCCACAACCTGATAAACGCTTTGCAACACATGGCCCTTGCTCAAGATCGATTTGGAAGTGAAAGAAGTTAAATCCTCTTCCTTCCTTCTCTCGTTTGATAAATTCTTTTGCAAGTTCATCATATTCGCTCATAATAATTGGCAAGTCCTCTTCGCGAACGCTATACGCATCTTCTGGCAAACCAACAACTGGCTCAATCGACATATGCTTAAACCCTAAATCAGCAAAATGAATGACATCCTTTGAAAAATCGAGATTATCTCTTGTAAACGTTCCACGAATGTAATACTGGCCACCTTTTCGCCGATTTGCAAATTCGATAAACTTCGGCGTAATAATATCATAGCTACCTTGTCCGTTGCGTGTTGGGCGCATTTTATCGTTAACTTCTTTTCTTCCATCAAGCGACAAGACAACATTGCTAATTTCCGCATTGCAAAAATCAATCACTTCATCATTTAATAAAACGCCATTTGTGGTTAAAGTAAAACGGAACTTTTTATGATTTTCCTTTTCTAATGAGCGACCATATGCGACAAGCTGTTTGACAACCTCAAAATTCATCAATGGTTCTCCACCGAAAAAGTCCACTTCCAAATTCACACGATTTCCTGAATTTCGAACTAAAAAGTCTAGTGCCTTTTTTCCTACCTCAAAACTCATCAAAGCGCGTCGTCCATGATACTCACCCTCTTCAGCGAAGCAATAACGGCAAGCGAGATTGCAATCATGCGCAATATGAAGGCACATGGCCTTTACGACGGTTTGACGACTTTTAAAGTCCATCATATACTCTTCATAAACATCTTCTGTAAAAAGCATCTCTTCTTGGATAAGCTGTTCGATTTCATCGCACGCCTCTTGCAGTTCCTCTAATGGATACCGCTCTTTCAAGGCATCTATAACAACATTCTTATCTTGATTTTTTCCCTCATAACGCGCGATACAATCGTAAACGACATCTTCAACAACATGCACAGATCCTGAATTGACGTCCATTACGATATTATAGCCATTATTTTTAAATTGATGTACCATTTGTTTTTCCATCTTTTCTTATTCTTTTCATTCACAAAGAGGTTATTGCAAGAAAGCTTGCAATAACCTCTTACTATGCTCTAATTCGTAGTCATGCAATTATTTTTGCTCACAGCTTTGGTTTCCTACTGTACATGACGTCTTACAAGCTGACTGGCAAGAAGTTTGACACTCTCCACAGCCACCCTTTTTCATTGTATTTTTCAATGTTTTTGTTGTTAATGTTTTGATTTTTTTCATCAGATTATCCTCCTATTTGCAACTTTTTTTATTATAGAGCAAACCAGTTCAAAAGTCAACTATTCATCCTCTTCAATTGGTTCTATTATAATGCGCACCTTGTCAATGCGATTTTTATCTAATAACTCGATTTTAAATGTAATATTGTTATATTGAACCGTTTCTTGTTCAACTGGTAGTCGATCTAATAAAGCAATAATAAATCCACCGACCGAATCGTAATCCTCCGATTGGATATTTAAATCTAGTTTTGCATTTAATTCATCAAGCGGCGTGGAACCATTGATAATATATTCATTGTCTTTTATGGTAACAAAACGCATTTCTTCGTCGGCATCAAATTCATCTCGAATATCACCTACGATTTCTTCTAGCAAATCCTCAATGGTAATAAGTCCTGCCGTCATACCATATTCATCAAGTACAATAATAATATTGGTAGTACCTGCTCGCATATCGGTAAGAAGCTCATTGACCTTTTTGCATTCGTGTGTAAAAAGTGGCTCTCTAAGGAATTTGGCAATCGAAAATGGTGTCCCCTGGTCATATAGAAGAATATCCTTCATGTTGATAATACCAATTACTTCATCTCTTGTTTCATCAAAAATCGGATAACGAGTATACATATGGTCTCTGAAAATCTCAATTAGCTCCTCATAGGTTGCATTTATATTGACAAAAACCATATCCTTTCGTATGACCATTACATCTTTTGCTTCGGCATCACCAAAATCAACCACATTATTAATCATCTGTTGTTCTTCAGGTTCAATAACGCCTTCTTCACTACTAATGTCTAAAATGGTTCTGAGTTCTTCCTCAGTAATGGTTTGCATTTGCTTTTTTGGATCGGATCTGATTAGCTTAAGAAATAATACGGATAACTGATTAAGTATAAAAACAATTGGTCTAATCACTCTCATAAGCGTAAGAATCAATGGCGCAAAAAAGTAAGATAAATTTTCGGAATACAATGTCGCTACTGTTTTTGGGGTGATTTCTGAAAAAACTAAAATCACTATCGTAAGTGCTCCTGTCGCAAGACCAGCACCAATATTCCCCCATAGGCGAGTTCCTAATACCGTCGCCAGCGAGGAAGCCGTTAAATTGACGATGTTATTTCCGATAAGAATCGTTCCAAGCATTCTACCTGGTTGATCAATTATTTTTGTCACACGGATTGCTCTTTTGTGCCCTTCATCTGCCATCGTGCGAATCCTGATTTTGTTCACAGTTGTTAATGCGGTTTCTGCTGCTGAAAACAGCGCTGAAAAAATAACTAATACTAAAATGATTACTAACAAACTGACGTCCGACGAGTCCAATTCTTTTAAATCTCCTTTTTGTGTTTATTTACAGCGCAAATTTGCGCCCTCACTTATCAAAGATGTTGCCCCATTTTCACTTTACTTAGAGATGGGACATCTTTATCAAGGTTATATTGTACCATACAAATCATTAAAAACAAATAAACTCTTTATCATTTTTTTGTAAAATGGTTATTCATACACTTTTACAATTGGTGAATACGCTCAATCGCTTCTAATGTTTTTTCGTAAGAACCAAAACCAGTAAGTCTAAAGTAGCCTTCTCCATTTGGTCCAAAGCCTGAACCTGGCGTTCCTACGACATTCGCTTTTTCTAATAAGTAATCAAAGAATTCCCAACTTGTCATGCCTGATGGTGTTTTGAGCCATACATATGGTGCATTAATTCCACCCGATACAACATACCCAGCCGATTCTAGCCCTTCACGAATCACCTTTGCATTGTTCATATAGTAATTAACTTGTTCCATGGTTTGTGCGTGTCCCAAATCAGAATAGGCCGCCTCTCCAGCACGTTGAATAATATATGGTGTTCCATTGAATTTTGTTCCATGTCTTCTTGCCCAAAGGCTATGAAGTGTCACGCCGTCCTTCTCAATGTCTTTTGGAACAACTGCATAACCAAGTCGTGTTCCCGTAAAACCTGCCTTTTTGGAGAAGCTGTGTAATTCAATTGCGCAACTTCTTGCGCCTTCGCATTCATAAATCGTATGTGGAACATTCTCTTCTGTAATATATGCTTCGTACGCTGCATCGTAAATAATCACAGCGCCTACTTTTAGTGCATAATCTACCCAAACTTGCAATTGGTCTTTTGTTACCGTTGCACCAGTTGGATTATTAGGGAAACACAAATAAATAATATCTGGCGTTTTCGTTGGAAGCTCTGGCACAAATCCATTGTCGCTTGTACAAGGCATATAAATAATATCGCTAAACATACCTGTTACTGGATCGTATTCACCTGCTCTGCCTTCCATGACGTTTGTATCGACATATACTGGATACACTGGATCGCATACAGCAACAACATTTTCACGAGCGAAAATATCGCCAATATTCCCTGAATCACTTTTTGCGCCATCGCTTACAAAAATTTCATCTATTGCAATATTGACATTGCGTGTTATAAAATCACGATCCACAATCGCTTTTCGTAAAAACTCATAGCCTAAATCGGGTGCATATCCTCTAAATGTTGTGGCATCAGCCATCTCATCTACCGCTTTATGCATCGCATCGATAACCGTCGGTACAAGAGGTTGTGTTACATCACCAATTCCCAATCGAATCAAGCTCGCATTAGGATTGTTTGCCGAAAATTCATTGACTTTTTTGGCAATTGTCGAAAATAAGTAGCTCCCTGGTAGCTTTGTATAGTATTCATTGATTTTAAACATTTGTTTTCTCCTTATTTGTTGATAGGGTTTATTATAGCAAAAAAAAATGTGTTTTCAAATCTTTTTATGAAAAACAAGTGAGTCTCCACTTATTTTGTTGGAAACTCACTCACCTATATGTATCGTTAGCTCTTAATTTTTTGAAGATGTCTTGGTAAGGTTATATCCATCGATTTGCTCTTTTATTGAAATATATTGAGCATTATCTTCTGTTGAAAATAAGTTTGCTATTACGATCGTTTCGTTTTCTTTAAGACCATACATATGCAGACCATCCGAATAAATAGCTACAATCCCTGTCCAACCAGAAATTTCATCCATCAGTTGCTTATCATTTTTCGTATAGGAATTAAGGATTGTTCCATCTTTCTTCAATGCCACAATTCCCTCTATGCTGAATGTTGTATTTCCGTAAATCTCAAATTGTATAATATCTGTCCAATCTTTTGTTTGGTACGCTTGTTCATCATCGGTTGTTTCAAGTGTCCCATTTTCTTTTAAGCACACAAAATGTCTAATCTTTTCATCATATGAACCCGAACTATTTCCAAATTTTATATCCATTACACCGCTTAGTTTTTGAATTTTTTTATAAACAGCAGGTCGAAACACACCAAAATCTAACGCCTTTATTTTTCCATCCGCTGTAATGCCAAAAGAATGATTTAGCAATATCGAACAACCATCTAGTGCTTTTTGACGAAAAATCTCGCCTCCTTTATAGCAATATGCTTCTCCATTCTTTTTGACACATGTAATCGGGTCTTCAGCATATGGCAATGCATACATTTCCATAAGATTATTGAAAAACTTTTCGTCCGCAAACAATTTTTGTTTTTGAATTTCGACGAATATAGCATCACTCCATTCCTCTTTGTTTGGATGTTCTTCTAACAACTGTTCATACGACAAAATGTTTGATACGTAATCACCATCGATTGTAAGTCCACTTCGTTTATTTTCAAAAACTTTCATCAACGTGTGTTTTTGCATTTCAATAACTCCGAGCATTTTACCGACATATACAATTCTTCCATTTGAATCAACAAATTGCGTCCCTCTAAATGATATATTTCTCGTTTTTTCAATTTCACTTCTCAAACTTTTTACTACTGGTTTCTCTTCATGAGACATCGTACTTTGTTCTGTCGATTGTTCGTTTGTTGTAGACTGTTCTGTTGATTGTTCGTTTGTTGTGGACTGTTCTATTGATTGTTCTTTCGTTGTAGACTGCTCTGTCAAAGCTTCCTTTGTTGAATTTATTGTAGGTACCGTTGGTGATTTTTTATGTGTGCAAGCACTTAAAAGCACAAGTGTAAAAAGTACTAATGCTAGTTTCTTTTTCATTCGTCAAACACTCCCTTTATTGGTAGTTGAAATAAAAATTATAATAATTGTATGTCGCTGAATTCAATAAGTCTTAAATGTTTTTTCATTACACACAACCCCCATCTTTTTTAATTAATTTTACAACTTCTATTATTTATTGTCAAGCCATAAAATGCTTTTTTTGCAGAATAAGTTCGTTTTTATAGGAACTTTTTTCGAAATCTATATGTTCCTTTTGACTTTTCACACGCCTAGTTTCCTGTGTCAATTCGGATACTCGAAATCCGCTTCGCTACTTTCTCGCATTGTGCAACAAT
>CAZMHF010000025.1:0-10926 GCA_964566025.1 uncultured Lachnospiraceae bacterium
GAACTTCCTTGTTTCAGTGGGAGTTCAAGCTCCCACTGAAATAGCAGCGAAGCTCTGGGAGGGAGGTCACTAGAAAGTAGCGAAGCGAATTTCGAGTATCCGAATTTAAAATAGCTTGACAAACTCTATAAGAGAAGATAAAATAAAGGAAAACAATTAATGGAAAGATATAAAGCATTTCATTTAGAAAGTAGGTAAAATGAATTTGATTAAATTTAGAAAAATGGTACTATCTATTTTTATCGTGATTATAACCTTGATAAAGATGTCCCCCACTTCTAAGCAAAGCGAAAGTGGGGGTAACATCTTTGTATCAGTAGGTGTTCAAGCACCTACTGATATGCAGCGAAGCTGCAACAAGGTTACGAGTATCCTCTTTGACTGCTTAGCAGTTTTGTGATAAGCTATGCAGCAATAGGTGGAAAGTCCAAAGTTGTTAATTTTGTAACATTTTCGTCCTCGATGTCTTTTGATAAAACAGTTAGAATATCAACTGGTGAACGAAAAACATTTTCTGATCTAGTATCAGGATCAAGTTATTACAATACTTTAGATGTACGAGTTTGGATAAATGGAATGACATCTTATGATCAAGATTTGAGTTACTCAGTAACCGCAGATTAGTAAAAGGAGCAGCAATTATGCTAAAAAGCAAACGTAGAATCATTTCACTTCTTTTGTGTCTTTCTTTATTTGTTAGCGCTCTTTTGATTTTTGTCCAAGCAAATATGACAACAACATTTACTCGTTTAGAAGAATATACGAAAGAAACAAAATATAATGAGGAGATGAATTTTAACTTAACGATAAAGCAACGTGAACCAGTGATTATGGTAAATGAATTACCCGATTACATTCCCGAAAAGCGAATGGATATATGGGATGAATTCGATATAGATAAGGGAAATGTATTCACAAAAATTGGTTTGATGGGCGAAACATTAGTTGCTTTCGAGGGAATATTGCTAATTGATACAAATGAAGAGATTCCATACAAATTAGAAAGTGGAAGATACCCAAGCGCAGGAGAAATTGCCGCCAATGAAAAAAAAGTGGTTATTGGAAAAGGCGCAAAGGCATATACGTACGAAAATAATCATAAAACATATATTGCCCTAAATGACGAAGAATATGAAGTGGTTGGACTTTTACTAAGCGATACAGAAGAAGTAATTGATTATCGCATTGTTGTATACTGGAGCTGTTTGTCAGATAGTATAAGGGACTATTATTACCGCAGAGCAAGTTCGAGTGGCATTATTAAGGAGTTTACCTATGGGACAGAGGGAGAAATTGATAATGGGCAAATTCAAAAAATTAATGATTGGATATTCGATGAAATTGTTCCATATTATCAAGGTGACGGAATTACGTATCGTATGAATGAGTTTCAATTGGAAACAAGTATTGCAAAAAAAGAGAACGTCAAAATCAGTGATTTGCATTTTGGTAGTGGTATGATTCACACCATAACCAATACAATTAGTCGTTATATTAATATGGGTCTTATTGTTTTAGGAATTGGTAATTGCTATATCACCTGCTTAGTGTGGATACTATATAGAAAAAAAGAAATTGCGATACGAAAAGCTTTTGGAATGAAAACGTATAGAGTGTTAGAAAATATATTGAGGGAGTTTTTGATATATTTTGTATCAGCTTTTGCTGCTGCATATGCTTTTTTATGCATATGGACTAGCATTCTTGAAAGAAAAATGAAGATTTTTTTGATCGACAAAAGTGCTATTAGCCAGATTGCCTTGACTCTCGTAATTGTCGTTGTCATATGCTTTGTTATTCCTGTTATCCGTATTGGTCGTCGTAGCGTGATACAAGATCTTCAGAAAGGTTAGGAGGTTAGAGATGAATATTAAAAATCGATTTGCATTAGCATTACATTCTCTATCCAAGCAATCAAAAGCCTTTTATTTATCGGTGGTATTAGTCGCAGTTGCATTGGTATTATTATGTTTGTCACTAATAATAGAGTTGTTAGGCGTTCGGTTCAACAAAAATATTGATAAAAATTTCACGTGCGACCGCAATCAACTATTGTTTTATGATACGCAACGCTCGGCAGTAGATCCAGACCGCACAAATTTTTTCAAAGAATTATCTGAGCTAGAATTTGTGTCTTCATTTGGAGGAGCAAATGTAGCAGAATCAAATATGATATCGTATCCTCAATTAGGCAAAATACAGCGAGAAAACGGTTTTTCTGGTGAAGTAGGACAAGAAGTAAGGATTGATGCTTCCCTACTACCATTATATAAGCTAGAATTAGCTGAAGGTGAGTGGAAAACAAGTGACAATTATCGAACGATATACTTGTATTTAGGTGCTGATTTTGCAGGAAAAGTAGCGGTGGGAACTACTTTTGCTGATGAAAAAGGTGATGAAGAATATATGGTAGCAGGTATTCTAAAAAGCAACTCATATTTTCCGATGGATGACCTTATTGCAGATTTCTCGAAAATCGCCACGACATTTCAATACGAGAGCAAGCTTGACAATAGGATTATTAAGCTTCTTCCAACATCACGTGCGGAGTGGAGAGGATTCATTTCAATTAAAAACGGCTATTCAACAAGCAATGCAATCAATCAAATATACCAATTGGCGCACAAAGAAAATATTGATATACACCTTGGAGAATTTGTAGATATTCTCAAAGAGATTGAACACAGTAGAAGCGACATAACACATTATATGAGAGGGTTAGCATTAAAAATGGCGCTTATCATTATTATACTAGTGAGCGGAACGCAATTGCTACAAATCATAAAAGAGATGTCGGAGTACGGGATTTATTATTCGCTGGGCATGACGGTGAAGGATTTGTGCAGCATTGTATTTATCAAAAATATCGTTGGGATGTTTGTTGCTTTTATGGCAGGAATAATTGGATGTATTTTTGCGATAAAAATCATGTCCTTTTCAATGAATATGGATTTTAGTGAATTAATAAGTCTGTTTTATGGAAGTCCTACGATAATCATGTTTGCATTTTCAATGCTAACAGGCGTGATTGCTTCGATACTTCCAGCATTGTTTATTGCAAAATTAAAGCCAATCGAGCTAATTGGAGGAAATGATACATGATTACATTAAAGGATGTGAAAAAAACATATACAAATGGTGTTGTTGCAACGCATGCATTGCGAGAAATTAATATGCATGTGGGTGAAGGTGAATTTTTAGCCATTGTAGGCGCAAGTGGATCAGGAAAAACAACATTGCTTAATATAATAGGCGGGATGGATACCTTGACAGAAGGAAAATATTTTTTTCAAGATATAGCGGTGCATAATTTAAAGATGCGTCAGCTGCATCAATTTCGAAAGGAACATGTAGGATTTGTTTTTCAGCAATTTGCCTTGATGAACCATTATACTGTGTATCAAAATGTTGAACTTCCGCTGCTTGCAAAAAACATAAGGAAAAGTGAGCGAAAAAAGAGAGTGATGGAGCAATTAAAGTGGATGGGCATTGAAGGATTAGCTAAGAAATTGCCGATTCATATTTCGGGTGGACAACAACAACGTTGCGCTATTGCAAGGGCATTAGTAGCAGATAATCCTTTACTGATTGCAGATGAACCAACAGGGGCACTTGATAAAAATACGGGTCAAGAAATAATAGATATCTTTAAAAAAATTAATCAAAAAGGTGTTACAGTAATATTAGTTACACATGATGAAAATATTGCATACCAAACAAAGAGAATTGTCCGAGTAGAGGATGGAATGATTATAGATTGACAAAGGTGAGTTTTGATTGATTTGCAATAAAGAAATAGACGAGACGAAAAGAGATAGCAATTCTTTTTTTGCTCGTCTTTTTTTGAATCAAAATTTGATTCACCTTTTGCAAAAGGTATGCTATAATTAATTCGTTTGAGACACTTACGCTTACGTATTGAGAGGTCATTATGATTACTTTGATAAAAAATGGACGAGTTCTAAATCCCGCGACAAAGACAGATGCGAAGCAAGATCTATATGTTCTAGAGGATCGCATTGTATCGCGTGAAACATTAGAAAAGCTACGGCCTGGTGCGGATACAATAGAGATTGATAAGATAATTGATGCTTCGAATTGCTATGTGATGCCTGGCTTGATTGATTTGCATGTGCATTTGCGCGATCCTGGATTGACACATAAAGAAACTATTGAAAGTGGATGCCAAGCGGCGTTACATGGTGGATTTACGACGATTTGTGCGATGCCAAATACAATGCCGACAACCGATAATGCACAAATCATCGAAGAAATCATTGACAAAGCAAAAAAAGTTTCACCTGTAAGAGTCATTCCGGTAGGTGCAGTGACAATCGGACAAGAAGGAAACAATCTGACCGATATCAAAGCTATGAAGCGTGCGGGAAGCCTTGCTATTAGCGAGGATGGGAAATCGGTCATGGATGAGTCACTATATCGTCAAGCGTTAGCAAATGCCGCGAAAGAACAGATGGTTGTCATGGCACATTGCGAAGATAAGGACTTAGTTCAAAATGGTGTATTAAACTTTGGAAAAAAATCAAAAGAGTTAGGTATGCTAGGTATTAGCAATGAAGTCGAGGATCGAATTGTGCGAAGAGATATTGCATTAGCGAAAGAAACAAATGCGGCCTTGCATTTATGCCATTGCTCAACAAAAAATAGTGTACAATATATAGAAGAGGCAAAAAAAGCGGGAGTAAACGTAACAGCAGAAGTTTGTCCGCATCATTTTGTATTAACGGACACGGATATTCCTTGTGATGATGCAAATTATAAGATGAATCCGCCTTTGCGTACAAAAGAAGATGTAGATGCCTTAATAGGTGGTCTACAAAAAGGAATCATTGATTGTATTTCGACAGACCATGCGCCGCATAGTGTAGAAGAAAAAGCGCAATCGATAAAGGATGCACCATTTGGAATTGTCGGATTAGAGACGGCTGTGGCACTTACTATGACCTATTTAGTGGATAAGGGTATTTTGACACCATTGCAAATGGCAGAGAAAATGAGCTATAATCCAGCTAAAATTTTAGGAATTGATCGCGGTGATATTTCGGAAGGAAAGATAGCCGATATAGTGATTATTAATCCAAATGAAAGCTACCAAATTGATGCAAATCAATTTAAATCAAAAGGAAGAAACACACCATTTCACGAAAAAAATGTGAAGGGGAAAGTGAAATATACAATCATTGCGGGCAAGTCATATAGCCTTGAAGAAGATGTCTCCGCTTCTAAGTGAAGTGTCAGTGGGACTGTGAATATCCAATTAACAATAAATTAGGTATGGGAGAAAAAAGATGATTAACAGATTAAACGAGAGAATTAAAGAATTGCAGGCGCCAGTCGTTGTAGGCATCGATTTAACATTGAAGTTAATGCCAGATTATTTATTAGAAGGAGCTATTAAACAATATGGTGCCAATAATCAAGCGGCAGCAAGTGTATTAACTTTTTGCGGAAAAGCGATTATTGATGAAATTTACGACATTGTACCAGCAGTAAAAATTCAAGTGGCAATGTATGAACAATACGGTATGCCAGGTATGGAAACGTATTATGAATTAACAAGCTATGCAAAATCAAAAGGACTTATCGTTATGGGAGATATTAAACGTGGCGACATTGGTTCAACCTCCGAGTCCTATGCAATTGGCCATTTAGGAAGTAATCGAATTGGCACAGAAGAGGTGAAAGGTTTCGATTCAGATATTATTACGGTTAATCCTTATTTAGGAAGTGATGGAGTCGTTCCGTTTATTGATGTAGCACGTGAACATAAAAAGGGACTTTTTATTTTGGTAAAAACGTCAAACCCATCAAGTGGTGAATTTCAAGATGTCAAGTGTGGAGATAAACCATTATTCCAATTGGTTGCCGAAAAAGTAGATGAGTGGGGCCAAACTTACATGGGAGAGCAATATAGCAATGTAGGTGCTGTAACAGGAGCAACATATCCAACAGAAGCGATATTACTTCGGAAAATTATGCCGAAAACCTTTTTCCTAGTACCAGGATATGGCGCGCAAGGTGGAAAGGCTGCGGATCTAAAACCATTTTTCAATGAAGATGGAACGGGAGCTATTGTCAATAACTCGAGAGGTATTGTGGCAGCATATAGTCATGAGCGTTACAAAGACACATTTGCGCCATCTGAGTTTGCACAAGCAGCACGCCAGGCAACTATCGATATGATTGAAGATTTGCGAACAATTTTCTAAGAAGGAGTAGAGTATGTCAAAATGTGTGCAAAATGCTCTGATTATAAAACAAGAACAATTAGCAGACGATGTATTTAGTATGGTATTAGAGGCGAAGACAATCGCAAAGCAAGCACAGCCAGGACAATTTATTTCCTTGTATTGCAAGGATCAAGCGCATTTATTGCCACGTCCAATTAGTTTGTGTGAGGTGGATGGCGAAAAAGGTTTGCTACGCATTGTATATCGTATGGTGGGATTTGGTACAAAAGAATTTGCGACGTATAAAGCAGGGGATTTTGTGAAAATTATTGGACCGCTTGGTCATGGATTTCCACTTATAGAAGAAAAAGAAGCGATACTCTTTGGTGGTGGTATTGGGATTCCACCTATGCTTGAATTAGCAAAACAATTGAATACGAAAACAACGATTGTGTTGGGGTACCGTGATACGCTATTTATGCAAGAGGATTTTTTGAGTGAAGGAACTGTGCTTATTGCAACAGAAGATGGTAGTGTGGGCACGAAAGGAAATGTCCTAAATGCCGCAATTGAGCAAGACATTTTCGACGAACAATCAAAAGATACAAAAGTGATTTATGCATGTGGGCCGATGCCGATGTTAAGAGCAATTAAGGCATTTGCAGAGGAAAGAAATATTACATGTTATTTATCATTAGAAGAGAAGATGGCATGTGGTATTGGTGCTTGTTTGGCTTGTGTATGTGATTCAAAGGAAAAAGACGAACATTCCAATGTTTACAATAAGCGAATTTGTGCAGAAGGACCAGTGTTTTTGTCAACGGAGGTGGAATTATGATAAAAACATCCGTTACCATTGCAGGTGTTACCTTGAAAAATCCTGTTTTACAAGCATCGGGAACATTTGGTTCAGGGATGGAGTATGGCGAATTTGTTGATTTAAATCAATTAGGTGGTGTGGTGACAAAAGGTGTTGCCAATATTCCTTGGGCAGGAAATAAGACGCCGCGTATTGTTGAAACAGCAAGTGGTATGTTAAATGCGATTGGGCTTCAAAATCCAGGGATTAAATTATTTTGCGAGAGAGATTTAGTGTTTTTAAAACAATATGATACAAACGTCATTGTCAATGTTTGTGGAAAAAGTACCGAAGATTATTTGGAAGTGGTTGAGCGACTTCGTGATGAAGAGGTTGATTTATTAGAGATTAATATTTCGTGTCCGAATGTAAAAGAAGGTGGCATTGCTTTTGGTCAAGATCCTAAGGCGGTTGAGGATATTACAAAGGCAATCAAAAAAATTGCAAAACAACCTGTTATTATGAAATTAAGCCCTAATGTAACGGATATTACGGTGATGGCAAAAGCAGCACAAGCAGGTGGAGCAGATGCCCTTTCCCTAATCAATACATTAACAGGAATGAAAATAGATATTTATCGTAGAGAATTTGCCCTTGCCAATAAAACAGGTGGTCTTTCTGGGCCAGCCATTAAGCCAGTGGCATTAAGAATGGTGAACCAAGTGGCGCATGCAGTGGATATCCCTGTTATTGGAATGGGGGGCATTGTGACAGCGGAAGATGCGATTGAGTTTTTAATGGCAGGTGCTAGTGCGATTAGTGTTGGAACAGCAAATTTTTTTAACCCATGTGCGACAATTGATGTTGTAAAGGGTATCGAAAAATTTATGATCGAACAAAATATAAAAGACATTCAAGAAATAATTGGATGCGTTAATTAAAATGGTGAGGTGAAAAATGGAACAGTACAAAAAAGAATTTATTGAATTTATGGTGGATTGTGAAGTATTAAAATTTGGCGATTTTATTACAAAGAGCGGTAGAAAAACGCCATTCTTTGTTAACACAGGGTTTTATAGAACCGGCGCACAGCTTCGTTTGCTAGGTGAGTATTATGCCAAAGCAATCATGGATAAGTTTGGACGCGATTTTGATATTTTATTTGGGCCAGCATATAAAGGAATTCCACTTTCTGTTGCGACATCAATTGCACTTAGCGATTTGTTTGATTTGGATGTTGCATATTGCTCAAACCGAAAAGAAGTAAAAGACCATGGTGATACAGGCATTTTATTAGGAAGCAAAATTACGGATGGTAATCGAGTACTCATTATCGAAGATGTAACAACGGCGGGAACATCTATCTCAGAGGTAGTGCCAATTATTAAAGCGCAAGCGCAAGCTTCGGTTGTCGGTTTAGTCGTTTCTGTAGACCGTATGGAAAAAGGAAAAGGAAATAAGAGCGCTTTAGATGAAATTACAGAAGAATATGGTCTTGAGACAACAACGATTGTTACAATGGATGAAGTAGTTGAGCATTTGTACAATCGAGAGTATAATGGTAAAGTATATATTGATGATGCATTGAAAAAAGCAATCGATGAGTATTATGCAATCTACCGTGCATGCTAAAGGAGGAAATATGAACGAAAAAATTTATAGTACAATGAAATCAACCGGCGCAGGAAATATTGTCATTGGCATATTGGCCATTGTCGTAGGTGTTTCAATTGGCGTTCTTACGATTATCAATGGTGCAAGATTACTAATTCATAAGAAAGAGTTGATATTCTAATGATGAAACAAAAAAAGACTAGAGATAGAATTGTTATCGTGGCATTTCTTTTATATCTAGTCGCATTGGCCTATTTCCTGCTTCTAACAGAGATGATGGGACGAACACAAATTAAAGATACGCACTTAAATTTAGAATTATTCAAAGAAATCAAGCGATTTTGGATCTTTCGGCATCAGCTCGGTTTTCGGACAGTATTCTTGAATTTATTTGGAAATGTGCTGGGCTTTGTTCCGTTTGGATTTATTGTTCCGTACCTTTTTTCGTCTGCGAGAAATGTATTTGTTGTTGTTTTTATGACGGCTTGTTTAAGCGCCGTTATGGAGATGCTCCAATATTTGTTAAAAGTAGGAAGCCTTGATGTGGACGATATTTTACTAAATACTATTGGGGGATTGGTAGGGTGTCTGTTTTACTATATAACGAGAATCATTTATAAAAAAAGAAAAGGATAATAAAAATGCTCGATTTTTTATTAGAACGTTATGAATTATCTTATGAAAGATTACATGAAATAAAGGAAGAGGCGGTAGCGCCACTTCCTTTTCGTGTTTTTTTTGAAAAAGAATCACAAGCACTTATAAAACGATTAGCGCCAATAGAGGCGTGGTATCGTCAACGCGAATTCACCCTGAATAAAGAATATAATCAATCACTTTTTGAAGAGGTTTTTTTAAATAACTACGAAGAAAGCTATCTAAACCCAGCATACGCTGTCAAGGAAGTGGGCGAGGAATATGGAGCTTTTTTCGCATTGCTAGCGATGGATATGCGCGGTGTTATTTCCTATGTTCATGAGGCAATGGCTGTAAGAAATAATCAGCCAAATACCTTTGAGCGAATGATGGAGTGTATTGTTTCGCTTATTGAATTGTTTTTGCAAGTTTACGGTCTTTTTGTCGAAGAGGAATTAACCCTTGATATCGTCAGAACGTGTTTGCATGACTTTTGGACGGACAATATTGATTTGTTTTATGGATGGCGAATCAAGGAAAAGCGTGAAGTGGATTTAACTGGTGTACAAGCCATTCTTCAAAATGCCGATCTTTCAACGGATGATTATTTGTATCAATATGGTGAATATATAAGCGATAATGAACTAAAAATGGCGAAATTTCTTCGCTCAATTAAGGAAGAAGAAATTGAAAAAATTGCAGCAGTGTATGTAGATGGTTTTATAAGAGGATATGCGCAGGCTTCCCTTGATATAACAGAAAAAAAGACGGTCGCTATTATCTATCCAATTGGCATGGAAATTATCGTGCGAAAAAGCGTCAAGCTATTAAAAGAAAAAGGATTAGAAGCCATTGTCTATCGCAAAATCCCCATGTCTTTTTTAGGGTTTAAAAATAAAGATGGTGTATATTCAACAGATTGCAATGCACAATGTACGTATGACCATCTAAATGATTATGCTTTTTATTTCGATAAGAAATTAAAAGAAAGACAAGCAGAGGTTTATGAAAAAACAGTCGGACAAATCAATCTAGCAATGGCAGAACATGCAGGACCGATTTTGATTGAAAGCTTTGGAGAAAAATTGTTTTCGCCAGTGAATAAAATTGAAAATTTTAAATTCAATGCGAAGCAAGAAAAGTGGAAAATACAATACCAGCAACAAATGGTGACAATTTTGGCGAAGTATATTGATATTACGAAAAGAAGCTTTTGTATTATTGCCTTTCCTTCTCCCGAAATAGGAGAAGATTTTGAAGAAATTTTCTATGAAACGCTCAAAATCAATACGCTAGAGGTTGGTCTTTACCAAAATGTGCAACAATGCTTAATTGATGCCCTAGACCAAGGCACATTTGTGACGATTCGCGGAAAAGGAACGAATCAAACAAATCTTACCGTAGCATTACATAAGCTTGAAAATCCGAAAATGCAAACGAATTTTGAGAATTGTTTAGCGGATGTCAATATTCCTTTAGGAGAAGTATTTACATCTCCTGTATTAAAAAACACCAATGGCGTGTTGCATGTTTCAAAGGTTTATTTAGGTAGGTATGTATACCAAGATCTTTATATCGAAATCAAAGATGGTATGATTCAAACATACACATGTTCAAATTTTGATTCCAAAGAAGAAAACAAGGCCTTTATAAAAAAGCATATTTTAAAGGGACAAAAGACATTGCCTA
>CAZMHF010000025.1:10936-29003 GCA_964566025.1 uncultured Lachnospiraceae bacterium
CGATGCCGTCTTGCCTATGGGAGAATTTGCGATTGGAACAAATACGAATGCTTATCAAATGGCTAAAAAATATCATATATTCGAGTACCTACCGATTTTAATCGCTGAGAAAATGGGGCCACATTTTGCGTTTGGAGATACATGTTATTCACATTCAGAGGATATCAAAACATTTAACCCTGATGGAAAAGAAATCGTTGCAACGGATAATGAATGTTCTATTTTAAGAAAGGAAGATTCATCAAAGGCATATTTTAATTGCCATACGGATATTACAATCCCATATGATGAACTCGATACGATTATTGTATATAGAGAAGACAATTCAACGATTGAAATCATTCGTGACGGGCGATTTGTATTAGAAGGAGCAGAGGTTTTAAATGCTCTTCTTGACGATTAGTCAAATAACCCATATAATGAATTGGTCAAAGCACAATGATAAGGAGAGGGCGCATGAAAACAGTCGGTATTATTGGAGGCGGTCAATTAGGGAAAATGATGATTCTAGACGGAAAACGGTTAGATACAAAATTCATTATTTTAGACCCTACCCAACACTGTCCAGCTCATGGAATAGCAGATAAACATATTGTTGCGAATTTTGATGATATAGATGCGATTATGTATTTAGCAAATCAAGTAGATGTTGTGACATATGAATTTGAACACATTAGCTTAGAAGCACTGAAACGTATTGAAGAAAAAGGACGTAAAGTCTATCCAGCATCTAAGACATTATCGCACATTCAAAATAAACTACAACAAAAAGAATGGCTTTCCAACCATCGTATTCCCGTTCCTGAATTTGTTGGTGTAGAGGCAACAGTCGAATCAATAAAAAAGGCGTGTGAGAAATTTGGGTATCCGACCATTCTCAAAACCTGTACAGGTGGTTATGACGGAAAAGGAAATGCATTAATTCATGATGAAACAGAAATTGAATCGGCGCTTATGCAATTGGGAAATGGTGCTTTACCGATGATGTGCGAGAGGTTTATTCCATTCGAAAAAGAGGTATCGATTCTTGTATGTCGTAGTATACATGGAAATATTAGTATTTTCCCTGTAGCAGAGAACAAGCACAAAAACAGTATTTTAGATGAAACAACAGCCCCTGCCAATATTCCAATAGCGACAACAAATGAAGCAATAGAAGTGGCCCAAAAATGTGTCGAAGCATTTGATGCATATGGGATGCTATGTATAGAATTATTTGTGACAAACGATCAACATGTATTAGTAAATGAGTTAGCTCCGCGTCCACATAATTCAGGACATTATACAATTGAGGGATGCTATACGTCACAATATGAACAGCATATTCGCGCAATTCTTGGTTATCCACTTGGAAATGCAACGCTCATTCGTCCAACTGCTATGAAAAATATTATTGGCGAAACAGATGGAAGCGGGAACATTATAGGACTTGATAATGCCTATAAAAATCCTAATGTTAAAATTCATATGTATGGCAAGGAGAAACGTAGCCTTGGAAGAAAAATGGGGCATATTACAGCAACTGGAGCAACAATCGAAGAAGCATTAGAGGAAGTAAGACAGGCTTATTCAAGTATAAGCTTTGAAGCATAAATACAAGATATAAGGAGGGCGTTATGAAACCAATTGTAGGAATTATAATGGGTAGCGATTCCGATTTGCCCGTTATGAAATTAGCAGCTGAAATGCTGGATAAATTAGAAGTGCCGTATGAATGTACGATCGTATCTGCTCATAGAACACCGCTTCGCATGAATGAATATGCAAAAACTGCCAAAGAACGTGGCATTAAAGTTATTATTGCGGGTGCAGGTGGTGCGGCTCATTTGCCAGGTATGACAGCATCTATGACGGTATTGCCAGTGATTGGTGTACCGATCATGACCAAGACATTAAGTGGTGTGGATTCACTATATTCAATTGTTGCGATGCCTCCTGGAATTCCTGTGGCAACGGTTACCATTAATGGTGCATTAAATGCAGGATTATTGGCAGCAAAGATGATTGCGTTGAATGATGAAGCATTGTCAAAAAGACTTGAAGAATATAGTCAATCATTAGAAGCAATGGTAGAGGAAAAAGCAAAACGACTAGAAGAAATCGGCTACGATGAATATTTAAAATAAAGAAAGAGGTAAACAAATGGATTACAAACAAGCAGGTGTCAATATTGAGGCGGGATATGAATCAGTAGAGTTAATGAAAAAGTATATTAAAAAGACTATGCGTCCAGAAGTATTAACTGGAATTGGTGGCTTTAGTGGCGCATTTTCAATGAGCGCATTTAAAGATATGGAAAAACCAACACTTGTTTCAGGTACAGACGGTGTGGGAACAAAACTAAAATTAGCATTTGTGATGGATAAACACGATACAATCGGAATTGATTGTGTGGCGATGTGCGTAAATGATATTGCGTGTGCAGGTGGAGAGCCATTGTTTTTCCTTGATTATATTGCGTGCGGAAAAAACTATCCTGAAAAGATTGCGACAATTGTATCGGGAATCGCACAAGGGTGCCAACAAAGCAATAGCGCATTGATTGGTGGAGAAACAGCAGAGATGCCAGGCTTTTATCCTCTTGATGAATATGACTTAGCAGGTTTTGCCGTAGGTGTTGTGGATGAAAAAGATTTGATCACAGGACAAAGCATTGCACCTGGTGATAAGTTAATTGGTATTGCATCAAGTGGTGTTCATTCAAATGGATTTTCACTTGTAAGAAAAGTATTTGATATGACAAAAGAATCGCTTGATACATATTATGATGAGCTAGGCAAAACATTAGGTGAAGCGTTGTTAGAGCCAACAAAAATCTATGTTAAGGCATTACGCAATGTAAAAGAAGCAGGTGTAACGATTAAAGGATGTAGCCATATAACAGGTGGTGGATTTTATGAAAATATTCCTCGAATGCTTCCAGAAAATGTAACGGCTAAAGTGAGAAAAGATAGCTACGAAATACCAGCGATTATGAAGTTATTACAAAAAACAGGCAATATCGCTGAAGAAATGATGTACAACACATACAATATGGGACTTGGCATGATGTTAGCTGTTGCAAGTGATGATGTTGAAGCAACTATGAAAGCATTAGAAGATGCAGGAGAGCAAGCATACTTAGTTGGTGAAATTATCGAAGGTGATAAACAAGTTATTTTAAAGTAGGAGAATGAAATGAAAGTTGGATTTTTAGTTTCGGGTGGAGGAACCAATCTTCAAGCAGTCATTGATGCAATTGCAGACAAGAAAGTAACCAACACAACCATTGAATTCGTCATTAGCAATAATAAAAAGGCTTATGCGCTTGAACGCGCGAGTCAAGCATTAATCCCTAACCAAGCCATTTCACCAAAAGATTTTAGTACAAGAGAAGCATTTGAAAAAGAATTTATTCGTGCAATTGATTCCTACAAGGTGGATTTGATTGTTTTGGCAGGTTGTCTTGTCATTTTGCCAAAAGAGCTTGTTGAAAAATACGAGGGACGCATTATAAATATTCATCCTTCGCTCATTCCATCTTTTTGTGGAACAGGCTACTATGGATTAAAGGTGCATGAAAAAGCGCTTGAAAGAGGCGTCAAAATAACAGGGGCAACGGTTCATTATGTGGATGAAGGAACAGATACGGGCCCAATAATCTTGCAAAAGGCTGTAGAAGTGTTAGAAGGTGATACGCCCCAGATACTTCAGCAACGTGTGATGGAGCAAGCTGAGCGAGTGATTTTGCCACAAGCAATTCATTTATTAGCAAATCAAAACAAGTAGCAAAGAGGTGAGTGTATGAAGGTATTCATTATTGGTGGTGGCGGAAGAGAGCATGTCATCGCATGGAAAGTGGCACAGAGTAAAAAAGTAAAGGAAATCTATTGTGCACCAGGCAATAATGGAATTGAAGAAGTTGCTAAATGTGTTGCCATTAATGTCATGGAATTTGATAAATTGGTTGCATTTGCGAAGGAAAAAGAAATTGACTTAACCATCGTTGGACCAGATGATCCATTGGTGGCTGGTATTGTTGATGCATTTGAAGAGGCAAATCTACGTGTGTTTGGGCCAAGAAAAAATGCAGCGATTTTAGAAGGATCAAAGGCTTTTTCAAAGGATTTAATGAAGAAACACAACATTCCAACAGCACAATATGAAAATTTTGATGATGCCAATAAAGCATTGGCATATCTTGAAACTTGTAAAATGCCAATCGTATTAAAAGCGGATGGTCTTGCTCTTGGAAAGGGCGTTTTGATTTGTGAGACACTAGAGTCTGCCAAAGACGGCGTAAAGCAAATTATGCTCGATAAACAGTTTGGTACAGCGGGCAATCGAATTGTCATTGAGGAATTTATGACAGGAAGAGAAGTGTCTGTACTATCTTTTGTGGATGGCAAAACAATTAAAATTATGACATCTGCGCAGGACCATAAACGAGCAAAGGACGGCGATAAAGGACTAAACACAGGTGGTATGGGAACATTCTCGCCAAGTCCATTTTATACAGATGAAGTAGATGCATTTTGCCAAACATATATTTATCAAGCCAGCGTTGATGCTATGAAAAAAGAAGGACGCGAATTTAAAGGAATTATATTCTTTGGTTTGATGCTTACACAAGAAGGGCCAAAAGTATTAGAATACAATGCGCGCTTTGGAGATCCAGAGACGCAGGTGGTATTGCCACGTATGAAGAATGACATTATTGATGTTTTTGAAGCATGTATTGACGGAAATTTAGATCAAATGGATTTGCAATTTGAAGAGAATTCAGCTGTTTGCGTTGTTCTTGCATCAGATGGTTATCCAGAGCATTATGAAAAAGGATACCCAATTACAGGGTTTGAAAACTTCAAGGATAAAGACGACTATTTTGTGTTCCACGCTGGAACAGCAACAAAGGATGGTCAAATTGTCACAAATGGCGGACGTGTTCTAGGTGTAACAGCGCTAGGCGAGAATTTGAAAGAAGCACGCGAAAAAGCCTATAAAGCAAGCGAATGGATTTGCTTTAAGAATAAATATAAGCGAAATGATATTGGGAAAGCGATTGACGAAGTTTAGTTTATGCGAATCGTTTTTAGTTGTTCAATAATAGAGAAACCAAGATTTTTGTAAAGATTAAAGGCAGGTTGATTGGACTCGCTAACTTGAACACGAACAATCGAATTTTTTGCAATGATAAATTGAGAAAGAGCTATGGTAGCATAATTCTTTCTTTTTTGTTCTTCAATAATACCAAAGCCTGCAATAAAATTTTGAAAAACAAAAAATGAACCAATTATGGTATCGTGCGATTTGATCGTATACGCTAACATATCCTCTTCAGAAAGCATCATTTGAACATATGCAAAAGATGCCTCATAGGATATATGAAAAGCTTGATCGTGTAGATTGGCCAATAGCGCAATATCGGTGGTTGTCTCAAAAGACAGTGTGGTATCTGGTGTTATTAAATCAGTTGGATTAGGTGATTGCATAAGATAGTCGGTTTCGAAAATTTGAAAACCCATTTGTTCAATTGTTTTTTCTGTGTCGATATGGTATTCATCATAGCTTGCAGAAAAAAATCCGTCGGGGAATTCGCTGAATAATATATTTAGAAGGTCGCTAAATAAGTGCTTTCTACGGTAGTGGACTTTGGTAAACGCATATAGCATATGGTCATCTTCGTAGAAACGGTCAAAAATAAAGGAAATCATTTCGCCTAGCTCATCCGTTGCATAACAAAGAAAACAATCTTCGTCTTCATAGGAATCGAAAAAATCCTCAGAAATAGTGCATTCTCGTTCTGTTTGCAAAAGGGATTGAATAGCCTTTTTTTGCGCGTCGTCAATATGATAGGTCGTTTTAAACTGATAAGTCATTTTCTCTGTATCCTTCTGTGTTCCTTTGTTATGTAGTATACCATATGGATAGTAAAAAGGGATAAGGGGTTGAAAATTTGTGTATGTTCGTGTATGATTTTTCTAATCACATAAACCAATATCATTTGAGAGGAGCTTGCTTATGAATATCATTTGGAGCAAAAATTTTGATGCAATTATAAATAGCCAATCGGGCGAAAATGCAAAAACTTTACGCGCGTTTTTTGAAACATTTAATGAGCAATGCAAACTCGCAGCAAATGATAAATATAAATTGTGGGAAGATTTTGAGAAAATGATTGCGTATTGCTTGGCGAAAGGGGAGTCGCTAGAGAGAACGTTAGAGTTAATTGATATCATCTACTTAGGAGATTTTTATGGGAAAGCACCGAAACAGTGGTTTCCACTTGATAATATAGCAAAATTGTATCCGTTATCTATGGAGAGAGGAAAAATGTCTGTTTATCGTGTGTCGGCTTATTTGTACAAGGAAGTGGTTCCTGAAGTTTTGCAAATGGCGTTGAATTTTACGATTAAGAGATTTCCCTCGTTTTCTGCGACCTTAAAGAAGGGTTTTTTCTGGCATTACCTTGACACAACAAATCGCCATTATTATATTGAAACAGAGCAATACATTCCATGTAGTCCGATGAAAATTTCAAGAAGTGGTTCGCAAGCATTTCGCGTGATTTATTACCAAAACCGAATTAGTGTAGAGTTTTTTCATGTTCTAAGTGATGGTGTGGGAAGCATCACATTTCTAAATGCTTTGATTGCAGAGTATTTGCGATTGATGGGTGAGGAAATATCCCTTGATGATATGATATTTAATGTGAATGATAAACCTGAAAAAAACGAATTTGAAAATGCCTTTAAAAACGTACCACGAAAAACATTGTCACAAAAAAAGTCGAATAGAAGAGCCGTGCAGCTTCAAGGGAAATTGTCGAAATTCAAACCATGTCAAATTATTCATTTGCGAATGAATGCAACAAAACTACGAGAGGTAGCAAAAAACTATCAAACATCAATTACTGGCTACCTACTTTCGCTGATGTTTATGGCTGGAAAAGAAACTTCAAAAAGTAAAGCAGGTTATATGAATATCCAATTACCTGTCAATCTGCGCAAATACTATCCGACAAAATCTATTCGCAATTTTGCATTCTTAAGTACCATCGGAATGTCCATTGAAGATATTGATCATTTGGATAGAGTCGTTTTGGACATTAATCAGCAAATCGAAAAGAAAACATCGAAAGAAGCAATGGAAGGAGACCTTTCAACGATACGGACACTTATTATGATTCTAAAGTATGTTCCGCTTGCAATTAAACAACCAATCGTCAAAAGAGTTTATCGTCTACTAGGTGATAAGGCATGTACAACGATGTTATCTAATTTAGGTATGGCAAAGGCTCCATTATCCATCGAAAAGCATATTCAATATATTGATACCGTTATTGGCGCAACCCTAACACAACGGGCAAGATGTAGCGTAATTACGTTTAACAATATAGCGACACTTTCCATTACAAAAGCAACAGAAAAATCAGATTTTGAAGAAAAAATAGTGAGGCTTTTAGAAGCAGATGGAATCGAAATGATGGTTGAAGGGAGTGAAATTTATGGATATTAAAATCATTTACCCTCATATAAAAAAGGCGAGTTTATTGCGCAAGAGAATCACTTATACGGCGGAATGGCTTGTGTTATTGGCAGCATTTGTTTGCCCTATTGTCAATTTAGCGGTCGGTGGAAAAGCATGGAGCGTTATTGTCGTAATGAGTTTATACATTGTGCATACATTAATTTTGTCAACCGATTTAGTAGAATATAATCGCATAAGCCAATCAATCAAATTTGTTTTTTTGGTATGTATTTTATTAATACTGATCGACTTGTATTTGTATCCTGGTTGGGCGGATTTTGTAACGGCCATTATTAACTGCGTTATGCTTTTTGTTGCAGGAGTTTTATTTTTTACGGATTTTAAAAAGCAAAAGAAAAATATGCTTCCGATGTTATGGTTAATCGCTATTTCCTTGATTCGCTCGATTATAGGGATTTGTCTAGCAGATGGTGGAAAACAAGAAGCATTTATTGTGATGTGTACATTCTCATCTATATTATTGCTCTTATTCATCATTACATTGCGAAAAGATCTATTGCGTGAATTGCAATGTCGATTCCATACGAGGTAGTAAAAAGGTGAAGCGTGTTTGGTGAATTTAGGCATCCGTTTGGCCTATAAAATAAGAAAAAAGTAGAGAAGATGGACTTTCAAGGAAATTGAGTGGAAGTTCATCTTTCATTATTGAAAAAAGTACACGAAATCTCTTGATAAAAGTTTGACATTGTTTTTGGTTCGCTATATAATGAACCATGTATGTAATTATCTTAGTTATAATTAAAATAAGATATAAAATGATACTTAAACAGGAGGATTCCAAATGGCTAGAAAACTAAAAACAATGGATGGTAATACCGCCGCTGCTCATGTTTCTTATGCGTATACTGATGTGGCTGCGATTTACCCAATTACACCATCATCCGTTATGGCTGAAGTGACAGATAAGTGGGCAAATGATGGCACAACGAATATTTTCGGTGAAACCGTATATGTTGCAGAGATGCAATCAGAAGCTGGTGCTGCCGGAACAGTTCACGGCTCTCTTGCAGCTGGTGCATTAACGACAACATTTACAGCATCTCAAGGTTTGTTATTGATGATACCAAATCTTTACAAGGTTGCTGGTGAATTATTACCAGGTGTATTCAATGTATCGGCTCGTGCATTAGCAAGCCATGCATTATCAATTTTTGGTGATCATTCAGATGTATATGCTTGTCGTCAAACTGGTTGTGCGATGCTATGTTGCAGTAGTGTTCAAGAAGTAATGGATCTAACTCCTGTTGCACATTTAGCAGCAATTAAGGGACGTGTTCCTTTTATCAATTTCTTTGATGGTTTTAGAACATCTCACGAAGTTCAAAAAATCGAAACTTGGGATTATGAAGATCTAGCCGATATGCTTGATTATGAAGCACTTGAGGCGTGGAGATCAGATGTATTGAATCCAAATCATCCTGTACTTAGAGGATCTGCTCAAAATCCTGATATCTTCTTCCAAGCTAGAGAAGCATGTAATGAATATTATGATGCCATTCCTGCTATCGCAGAAGAATACATGAACAAAATCAATGCAAAAATCGGCACAGATTATAAATTGTTCAATTACTACGGAGCTGCTGATGCAAAGCATGTGATCGTTGTTATGGGTTCTGTATGTGAAACAATTGATGAAACAATCGATTACCTAGTAGCTCAAGGTGAAAAAGTTGGTGTTATCAAAGTTCGTCTTTATAGACCATTCTCAGCAAAACACCTAATTGATGCGATTCCAGATTCTGTTGAGCGTATTTCTGTATTAGACCGTACAAAAGAGCCAGGTGCAATCGGCGAGCCATTATACCTTGACGTAGTTGCTGCACTTAAAGATTCTAAATTCAATAACACACCTATTTTAGGCGGACGTTATGGTTTAGGTTCAAAAGATACAAGCCCTGCTTCAATTATTGCTGTATTTAAGAACGAAACAAAAAATAACTTCACAGTTGGTATTAATGATGACGTAACAAATCTTTCATTGCCACTTGAAAAAGCTCCAATTACTGCATCAAAAGGAACAACAGAGTGTAAATTCTGGGGACTTGGCGCAGATGGTACAGTTGGTGCGAATAAAAACTCAATCAAAATCATTGGTGACCATACCGATATGTATGCACAAGCATATTTTGCTTATGACTCAAAAAAATCAGGTGGTATAACAATTTCTCACCTTCGTTTTGGTCATACACCAATTAAATCAACTTACTTGATTTCACAAGCAGATTTTGTTGCTTGTCACCAACCTTCATATGTTAGAAAATACAATCTTGTTCAAGACCTTAAAGAAGGTGGAACATTCCTACTTAACTGTGGATGGTCAGATGAAGAGTTAGATGCACAATTACCAGGACAAGCTAAAAAATATATTTACGATAACAATATCAAAGTATATACAATCGATGGTATTTCAATCGGTAAAGAAATTGGACTTGGAAACCGTATCAATACAGTATTACAAGCTGCTTTCTTTAAACTTGCGAACATCATTCCAGTAGAAGATGCTGTTCAATTTATGAAAGATGCTGCAACAAAATCATACGGCCGTAAGGGCGAGAAGATTGTTGCTATGAACCATGTAGCAATTGATCGTGGTATTGAAGGCGTTATTGAAAGAACAGTACCAGCTAGTTGGGCAAACGCTGTGGCAGAAGATTTATCTTCTGTAGCAACAGGAAATGCACAAGATACAGTTGATTTCGTTAACAATGTTCAAAAAGCAGTTAATGCACAACAAGGAAATAACCTTCCTGTATCTGCATTTAAGGCATATGTAGATGGTACAACACCATCAGGTACAGCGGCATTTGAAAAACGTGGTATCGCAGTAGATATTCCATGTTGGCAAAAAGAAAACTGTATCCAATGTAACTTCTGTTCGTATGTATGTCCACATGCAGTTATTCGTCCAGCAGTATTTACAGAAGATGAATTGAAAAACGCACCAGAGGGAATGGAAGTTCTTCCTATGACTGGCATGCCAGGATATTTCTTCGCTATTACAGTATCTGGCGCTGACTGTACAGGTTGTGGTTCATGTGCTCAAGTTTGTCCAGGAAAGAAAGGTGCAAAAGCTCTTGAACTGAGAACTTATGCAGATAACCTTGATAAACAAGTGTACTTTAATCATGCAGTAGAGATGGAAGTAAAAGATGAAGTTCTTGCGAAGTTTAAAGAGACAACCGTTAAGGGAAGCCAATTCAAAAAACCTTATTTAGAGTTCTCTGGCGCTTGTGCAGGTTGTGGTGAAACACCATATGCAAAACTAGCTACACAATTATTTGGTGATAGAATGTACATTGCAAACGCAACAGGATGTTCTTCAATCTGGGGCAACTCAGCGCCATCTACACCATATACAAAAGATAGCAAGGGAAGAGGTCCAGCTTGGGCGAACTCACTATTTGAAGACAATGCAGAGTTTGGATTTGGTATGGCACTTGCTCACGAATCACTTCGTGCAAGCCTAAAGAAAAAAGTAGAGAAAATTGCAGCAGATGCTAATGTACAAGAAGCAGCAAATGCATATCTTGATACATACGAAAGTGGCGCAACAAACGGCAAAGCAACAGACGATTTAGTAGCAGCACTTTCTGCAAACAACAGCGACGAAGCAAAAGAAATTCTTAAAAACAAAGACTTCTTATCAAAGAAATCACAATGGATGTTTGGTGGTGATGGCTGGGCATACGATATTGGATTTGGTGGTTTAGACCATGTTCTAGCAAGTGGTAAGAATGTTAATATTCTTGTATTTGATACAGAAGTATATTCAAATACAGGTGGTCAATCTTCAAAAGCGACTCCAGTTGGTGCAATTGCTCAATTTGCAGCAGGTGGTAAGGATGTTAAGAAAAAAGATCTTGCAGCAATTGCGATAAGCTATGGTTATATCTATGTTGCTCAAATTGCAATGGGTGCTGATTATAATCAAACATTAAAAGCATTTATTGAAGCTGAAAGCTATGATGGCCCATCACTAATTATTGCTTACGCTCCATGTATCAACCATGGTATTAAAGCAAAAGGCAACATGGGGGCTTCTCAAGCAGAGGAAAAGAGAGCTGTTGAGGCTGGATACTGGCATATGTTCCGTTTCGATCCAAGAAAAACATTGAACGGAGAAAATCCATTTAGCCTAGATTCAAAAGCTCCTACACAAAGTTACCAAGAGTTCTTACAAGGAGAGGTTCGTTATGCATCTCTAATGCTTCAAAATCCAGAAAGAGCAAAAATGCTATTTGACAAAGCGGAAGCACAAGCTGCTGAGAAGTATGCACATCTTGTAAAATTACAATCACTTTATGCAGTAGATGAGAAATAATTCATCGCAGTATTAAGTAAATGATACAGTGATGCAAAGGCTGTTACAGATTATGACGCTGTTTATAATTTGTAGCAGCCTTTATACATTAAAAAGTAGGTGGACAATGATTTCATTATTACTAGCAATTATTTATATGGCATTTATCAGTTTGGGTTTGCCTGACACATTACTTGGCTCTGCTTGGCCAATTATGCAAGTGGAGATGAGCGTTTCCATTGCATATGCAGGACTTGTTTCGATGATTATCGCAGGAGGCACAATTGTCTCAAGTCTTTTATCTGATAAACTAACGAAAATGCTTGGTACAGGTCTTGTTACCGCATGTAGTGTGTTAATGACAGCGGTTGCTTTATTTGGATTTTCTTTTTCAAATGAGTTTTGGATGTTGTGCTTATGGGCTATACCATATGGATTCGGTGCAGGAGCAGTGGATGCAGCCTTAAATAATTATGTGGCGTTGCATTTTTCCTCAAGACATATGAATTGGCTTCATTGTTGTTGGGGAGTTGGAGCCGCTATTAGTCCCTATATTATGAGCAGTTGTTTACTAAAGGGCTTGCCATGGAATAGTGGCTATCGAACGGTCGGAATGATTCAAATCGTATTGACAGTTATTTTGTTTATTAGTTTACCTATGTGGAATATCAAAAAGAAACAAGGTGAAAAGGAGCAGACGGTTTCATCTAATCTTTCATTTAAGCAATTGATTTCAATCAAAGGTGTGAAATATGTGTTGTTTGCCTTTTTTGCTTATTGTGCATTTGAAACGACAGCAGGGTTATGGGCTAGTAGCTATTTAGTGCTTGAGCGAGGGATTACGCCAAATAAGGCGGCACAATTTACCTCATTCTTTTATTTAGGAATTACGATTGGAAGGTTTTTGAGTGGATTTATTTCAAATGCGGTAGGCGATCGGAACATGATACGACTAGGAATTATGATTGTATTTGTCGGTGTAGTAGCAATTTTTCTACCAATTTCGACAAATAGTGTTTGTTTAATAGGGCTTATCCTAATAGGTTTAGGCTGTGCTCCTATTTATCCAGCAATTATTCATTTGACGCCTGAAAATTTTGGGGCTGAAAATTCGCAGGCCATCATTGGTTTACAAATGGCAAGTGCGTATACAGGTTCTACATTTATGTCGCCCATTTTTGGTCTAATTGCAAGATATATAACGATTGAATTGTTCCCAATATTTCTAGGTGTGTTTGTGGTTATTATGATGCTTGCAACAGAAATATTAAATAAAAAAGTCAAAGAAAAAGAATAAGCTATATACTTATACATTTCATGCGACTAAAAGCTATAACGTAGGGTTATATGAAATCGGTATAGAATAAGATGTGGCTTATTATTGACAAAGAATTCATGCATTGCTATGATAGAGATATATTTTTAAGGAGGTTAGTAAGATGAGTAAGATGGTATTCTCTCTATTAGTAGAGAATGAAGCAGGCGTTCTTAGTCGTGTAGCAGGGTTGTTTAGTCGACGTGGCTATAATATTGACAGCTTAACAGTTGGCATTACCGAAAATCCAATCTATTCACGAATGACAGTGGTTGCAAATGGTGAACCTGAAATTCTTGAACAAATTGAAAAGCAGTTGGCAAAGCTAGTCGATGTCATCGAGATTAAGAAATTATTGCGTGATGAATCTGTTATAAGAGAGCTCATTCTCATTAAGGTAGCTTCTACGCCAAGTGAGCGAAAAGATATTATCGCAATTGCAGATGTATTTAGAGCAAATATCGTTGATGTATCGGATAAATCGATTATGATTGAGCTTACAGGAAATGATGAAAAAATCAAAGCATTTATCAATTTGCTTAGTGATTATCATATCAAAGAATTGGTTCGTACAGGAGTAGCTGGACTTAGTCGAGGAATTAAGGACGAGGATTAAGAAAATAAGATGTTACAAAGTAGTTTTCTACTAAAAATATAAAAAATCGGAGGATTTAAGGCAATGGCAAAAATTTATTATCAACAAGATTGTGACCTATCATTATTAAAGGATAAAACGATCGCAGTAATCGGTTATGGAAGTCAAGGACATGCTCATGCACTAAATGCAAAAGAGTCAGGATGTCATGTTATTATCGGTCTATACGAAGGAAGCAAATCTTGGGCAAAAGCAGAAGCAGCGGGATTTGAAGTGTACACAGCATCAGAAGCAGCTAAAAAAGCAGATATTATCATGATCTTAATCAATGATGAAAAACAAGCAAAAATGTACAACGAAAGCATCGCACCAAATCTTGAAGAAGGCAATGCAATTATGTTTGCACATGGTTTTGCGATTCACTTTGGTCAAATTGTACCACCTAAAAACGTGGATGTATTGATGATTGCACCAAAAGGACCTGGACATACCGTTCGTGGTCAATACGAAGAGGGAAAAGGCGTTCCTTGTCTTATTGCTGTTCATCAAGATGCAACTGGAAAAGCTCATGACATTGGTCTTGCTTATGCACTTGCAATTGGTGGAGCTAGAGCAGGTGTTCTTCAAACAACATTTAAAGAAGAAACAGAAACAGATCTTTTCGGCGAGCAAGCTGTATTATGTGGTGGTGTAACTGCATTAATGCAATGTGGTTTTGAAGTATTAGTTGAAGCTGGATATGAGCCAGAAAGCGCTTATTTTGAATGTATCCATGAAATGAAGCTTATCGTAGACCTAATTAACGAAAGTGGATTTGCTGGTATGCGTTATTCAATTTCAAACACAGCTGAATATGGTGATTATATAACAGGACCTAAAATTGTTACAGAAGATACAAAGAACGCTATGCGTCAAGTACTAAAAGATATTCAAGAAGGCGTATTCGCTCGTAACTGGTTACTTGAGAATCAAATTGGATGTCCAAACTTCAACGCTATGAGAAGAATCGGTGCAGAACATCAATTAGAAAAGGTAGGAGCAGAGCTTCGTAACCTTATGAGTTGGACAGGAAAGAAAAAATTAATCGATAACTAATAAATTGCAAATTTATATGTCATGGAGTATATTAACAGGAGCAGATGAGATCTGCTCCTGTTTTATTGGTTGATATCCAAAGTCAATTCGGATACTCGAAATCCGCTTCGCTACTTTTTCGCATTGTGCAACAATGCGCTGGTAACCCTTCCCAGCAGCTTCGCTGCTATTTCAGTGGGAGCTTGAACTCCCACTGAAACAAGGAAGTTCCACCCACCGCCTAAGAGGCGGGGGACTTCCTTGGGAGGTTAACTTAAGAGAAGAGGATTGCTTCATTTAGAAGAAACGGATAGTTTCTCAAAAGTTATAGAAAATCCTTTGTTGCCATATCACTAATAAAGGATAGGAAGCTTTCTGTTGAAGGTGTCATCGGAGTTGAATTCGATACCACAAAACCAAGAGAGCGTTGTGGAATAGGCTTTTCAAGAGGCAATTCTACAAGTTTTTTTGTTTCAAGTTCCTCTTTTACACATTCTTTAATACAACACCCAACGCCAAGTCCAATTTTGGCTAATTCTACGAGTAAATCCATTGTCGAAACTTCAAGTACATGGTCCAAAATAAAATGGTTGTCATGTAAGTAGGCATCAACATAATGGCGAGTGAGATTTTTATTGTCGAGTACCATAATGTTGCCCTTTTCAAAAATATCTGCATCATTTCCCTCTCGAAGATGAAAGTTTTCGAGATATTTTGGACTGCATACAAATACATCATGGATATCTGTTAACGGAATAAAATCAGTGGTTTTTGTCATTTTAACTTTTGGAATTAGTGCAATATCAATATGCTGTTGTTCTATAAGTTGTATGGTTTGAGCAGATGGCTGGTTCACAATAGTAATTTTGACATGAGGATGCTTATTAATAAAGGATTCAAGGTAAGGAAGTAAGATATATTTACACAATGTCGTACTGACACCAATACGAATATGTCCAACGCCTAGTTTTTGTGTGCGTAATAATTCTTGTTCGCCACGCCAAATCGAATCAAAGGCTGTATGAATATGCTCATAAAGTAAAGCACCCTCAGAAGTTAATGTAACGCCACGAGAGTTCCGTATAAATAAAGTGGTATTTAATATTGATTCTAATCGACTAACAGATTTACTAATAGCAGGTTGACTAATGTACAATTCACGCGCTGCCTTTGAGATATTGCCCGTATTGGCTACCACATAAAATATATGATAAAGCGATAAGGATTTTTCCATGTGATCCTCCTAATTTGATGTTTGATTAATAATTGTATCATAACATAGAAGAGGATGAAAGAAAAGAGAAGTTATATAAAAAAGTTATATCAAGCATAGATAATATGTATTTGAATTATAGTTTGAATCGTGATAGGATTTTATTATACAAAATATGAACTGTTTTATTAGGAGGTATTCCGATGGGAATGACAATGACTCAAAAAATATTGGCTAAGGCAGCAGGACTTGATGTTGTTGAGGCAGGGCAATTAATCGAAGCAAATTTAAGCTTAGTATTGGGAAATGATATTACATCTCCTGTGGCAATCCATGAGATTGAAAAAGTACATAAGCAAGGTGTTTTTGATAAAGACAAAATTGCGCTAGTACTAGATCACTTTGTACCAAATAAGGATATTAAATCCGCCGAACATTGCAAATGTGTTCGGAATTTCGCAAAAGAAAATGATATTACCAATTTCTTTGATGTTGGAGAGATGGGAATTGAACATGCATTATTACCTGAAAAGGGATTGGTTGTGGCTGGAGACGTTGTAATTGGCGCAGATTCTCATACTTGTACATATGGTGCGCTTGGTGCATTTTCAACAGGTGTTGGAAGTACCGATATGGCAGCAGGGATGGCAACAGGCAAGGCGTGGTTTAAAGTGCCATCAGCTATCAAGTTTAATCTAATTGGAAAACCTTCAAAATGGGTTAGCGGTAAGGATGTAATACTTCATATTATCGGTATGATCGGCGTTGATGGAGCCCTATATCAATCTATGGAGTTTGTTGGCGAGGGAATCAAAAATTTGTCCATGGATGACCGTTTTACAATTGCCAATATGGCTATTGAAGCGGGCGGAAAAAACGGTATTTTCCCAGTTGATGACAAAACAATTGATTATATAAAAGGTCACTCAGATAAAGAATATACGATATTTGAAGCAGATGAAGATGCCGTGTATGAAGCAGAGTATACCATTGATTTATCAACATTAAAATCAACGGTTGCATTCCCACATCTTCCAGAAAATACAAGAACAATTGATGAAGTAGGAGATGTAGCGATTGATCAAGTTGTGATTGGTTCTTGTACAAATGGACATATTGAGGATTTACGTTGTGCAGCAGAAATTCTTAAAGGACAAAAAGTAAAAAAAGGCTTGCGTTGCATTGTCATTCCTGCAACTCAAAAGATTTATTTAGAGGCAGTTGATGAAGGCTTAGTGCATATTTTTATTAATGCAGGTGCCATTGTGAGTACCCCAACCTGTGGACCTTGTTTGGGAGGTTATATGGGTATTTTGGCGGAGGACGAGCGTTGTGTTTCTACAACAAATCGTAACTTCGTAGGTCGTATGGGCCATGTAAAATCAGAAGTGTATTTAGCGAGTCCAGCTATTGCGGCGGCAAGTGCCATTACAGGAAAAATTTCAGCTCCACAAGAGCTTGGTTTATAGGAGGTTGATATGCAAGCAAAAGGTAAAGCATTTAAATTTCATGATAATGTTGATACAGATGTTATTATTCCAGCAAGATACTTAAATTCATCAGATCCAGCAGAGCTAGCGAAGCACTGTATGGAAGATATTGATGCGACGTTTATTGAAAAGGTCAGCAATGGTGATTTAATTATTGCAGGAAAAAACTTTGGCTGTGGCTCATCTCGTGAGCATGCACCAATAGCGATTAAAGCGGCTGGTGTTAGTTGTGTGATTGCACAAACCTTTGCCCGTATTTTTTATCGCAATGCAATCAATATAGGTCTTCCAATTATTGAATGCAATGAAGCGTACGAGGGCATTAGTGAAGGTGATGAAGTGGAAATTGATTTTGATAGCGGCATGATTTATAATCGCACAACAAATCAATCGTTTAAGGGACAAGCATTTCCACCTTTTATGCAAAAAATTATTGCGGCAGATGGATTGATAAATTATATCAACGGCTAATTTTTGCTTACACTAAGCATAATTTTGTGCTATATTCTATTCAGTAGCGAGCAGTGGCTCATTACTATAGAAAAAATTT
>CAZMHF010000026.1:0-28933 GCA_964566025.1 uncultured Lachnospiraceae bacterium
GGCTGCTGTCTATCAATTCTTATGTGTTACTTTATGGCACATGAGCATTTGCACCGGGGTTATCATTACCATAACCTTCTAAAAGGTTGATAGCTCCCCATACTCCAAGTCCTGCACCAAGTGCGATTACAAGTGTCTGTAGTGTACTGATTGCTGATTGAAAAAATGCCATAATATTTTCCTCCAAATAGATTATTTGCTCTTCTAGAGCATTAAAATAAGCCTCACCGGTTTCTGGGGGCTTTTGCGATACCGCTTATTGCGGTTTTTCTCCGTCTACAACAACTACGTCATATACATCCTCCATATTCAGTTTTAATTTGCGATGTAGGAATTTCTCCACATCAAAGTAATACTTTTTGTCGTAATCAGAAGTGTACTGATAATTTGGATGTTTCGTAATATCATACTTCTGAGACAAAAAAGGTCTGACTCCCCTTAGCTGTAAGATACATTTACCGCCATCCATAACAGCAAGTTCGTCCATCGACATTAACTCCTTACCGAGCTTTTGGTAGTTTAGCGTATGCGAACGCTCTCGTCCTCGGTTTTCTCCGGTGTTATAGGTATCGATGGTTTCTTTTCCAAGTGCCTGGCTAAGTTCCTTCAGCGTAGTAGGTTCAGAACCTCCTAAGAAGATCCTCGAATCCATGTTTCCAATGATGGTATCTGCATGATCTTTATAAATAGCCTTTAGCTGGCTCTGTGCTTGCAGTACCAAACATGCGGATATTTCACGGCTTCGTATCGTGGCAACCAGTTTCTCCAGATTTGGTATCTGTCCGATGTTTGCCGCCTCATCGATAAGACATCTGACATGTATAGGAAGTCTTCCTCCATATACATCATCTGCCTTTTCGCAAAGAAGATTAAAGAGCTGGGTGTATATCATACTGATCAGAAAATTGAAGGTTGCATCATTATCACTCATGATAAGGAATAATGCGGCCTTCCTGTCTCCCAAACAGTCAAGCTCCAACTCGTCATAAGCTGTAATCTCTCTAAGCTCCTCAATATCAAAAGGAGCAAGTCTTGCTCCGCAGCTTACTAGGATTGATTTTGCGGTTTTACCCGCCGCCAGCTTGAACTTAGCATACTGGCGTACCGCAAAGTGGTTCGGGTTTTTCCGTTTGAGTGCTTCAAACATCAAATCCACCGGATTCTGAAAATCCTCATCATCTTCCCTGACCTCAAAGGCATTGATAAACTCAATCATGGTCGAAAAATTCTGCTCCTCTTTCGGGGCTTCGTAATGGATATATCCAATAAGTGCGGTATATAAAAGCGTTTCTGCTTTCGTCCAGAACTCATCTCCATTTTTTCCGTCCCCTTTGGTGTTTGCAATTAATGCATTCACAAGTTTCAAGATGTCTTTCTCGGAATGAATATACTCAAAGGGGTTATAGTGCATTGACTTATGGAAGTTGATCGTATTGAATACTCTAATCTGATACCCCTTTCTGTAAAGAGCATAACCACACTCATTAATCAGACTTCCTTTCGGATCAGTCACTACATAGGAACTATGCATCTGTAACAGATTCGGTTTCAGCCAGAATCTTGTTTTACCGGAACCAGAACCGCCGACAACAAGAACATTTTTGTTTCTTGCGTACTTTGGATTCTTTGGCCGATTACTCATCATCATCCTTTCCGATTGTGTTAAGATCACATTTTCCTGAAATACCGGGTCCATATATGGCTCGATATCTTTACCAGTTCCCCATCTGGCAGATCCGTATTCCATACCTTTGCGGTACTTTTTGGCGTTCTTACCTCTGATATAGACAACAAGTCTTAAGGCAGCCCCTAACAAAATACCTATCAATAAATCAAACGGAAAGAAGCTAGGAAGAGGGTTTTCAAACGCTTTACCAATGGTGCTTAGGAAGCTAACAATAATCTCTGTAGCATCTTTCCCTTCTGTCAAACGTATCGCTTCTCCAATATTTGTTGCAATAAGAGAAATGATCGCATAAGGAAGATTCGCAATGATAAGTTTCTTTGTTTTTAAACTCATCGTACCTTCTCCTTCTGCCTTTTTTTATGCTTCTGCTTTTTACGCTCTTGGTTGCCGGCAGTCTTTTCCTTAAGCTTTCGAAGTTGTTCTAAGATACTCGGCTTTTTCTCCTTTGGTGTTTTCTCCTGATACTTTGAAGCATACTCTTTGAGTACCTGCTGCAAGACCTCTGCATCCTTTGCTTTGAAGAATACGGTATAGCGTGGTGGATCACAGGATTTATCTTTACGAATTGCAAAATCCACACCATACTTCTTAGTAATCTTGCAGAACCCTTTTGCAGAGCCATCCGCAATCTCAATAACGGAAAGTCCATCCCCCTTACCCATCAGTTCCTTCACTGATTGTTTCCCTATAACCTTTCCATGTTGTTCTCCGAGTGCTCGTCTCATCTTCACATTATTTCTATGATGAAGATAAGTACGAAATGCATTCACCAGAGTTCGCCCAGTTAGCTTCGTTGTACTGACTGCCAAATTAACCGTTTTGTTTTCAACCTCTTCTTGCATGTTAATCCCCACCTCCTACTTTCGTATGCTGCTTTGTTTCTCATTAACAATAAGAATACCGTCTAAAGTAGTGGCTGCAATACGAAGATGCCTTGCAAGCGCAATATCGCTTAACATATCGTCAGAGAACGTATCCCCACATACCACTAGGATCCGGGAACGTCTGAGTAATTCTTCTGACATCTCTCTGCTGTCCTTATGTTCCTTGGCCTTTGTTACTTTCAAAAAGCACGGCTGAAATAGTATGGGACAGATAGGAGAATACCCTGCTTCATATACTGCTCTGCAATACTTGGAAGCTATTGCTCTATTTTCTAATTCATCTTGGCCCCAAGAAGCCGAAATAAATGCTAATGGTCTTTTCACTTTGACCTCCTTTCCATTTTTTGAAGGAAAATGCGAGTTCTCGTCCTCTGACGAGCAGCTGTCATCTCCTCCTGTTCTTATAGAATTTCTGCACGACTTGTTTTCTCCATTGTGTCATGAAAAGGCTTTTCATTTAACGCATCATCCATGATCGGAATCGCCAAAATCCCCTTCCCAAGCCTCACAAATGTCTGCGGTTGATGAAACAGCTCCTCATAATGTTTCATCTGCGTCGGGGTAAGAGAAGCAAAATTATCCTCGGTAAGTCCTACAACCAGAATATTTCCGGCAAGGATATCATACAGCTCCCCTTCACTATCATAGAGCGGTCGGTTCAGTGGAAGCCCATTTATTTTCCCTTCTTCATTCACAATTAATCCAACCTGATCTTCGAAGGGATAGACAACTTCAATATTTCCGCTGACTGCATTCTGTAATGCCTCAAGACCAGTCTCTAGCTTAACTGCTTCTGGATATTCTCCTGGCTTTATGAGTAGGCAATCCATTCCTTCCATCTGTTCCATCTCTCTTTCTTCCAATGTCGAGAATTCAACATCGTTAAAATCACTACTTTCGAGGATAACCTCGCTGTCATTCCACATTTTTCTTACCTTCAGTTCTGCTTCAGTGGCATCCTCTGCTTGAACAGTAACTATCGTTTCACTAATCTCACGAACATTTATGTCAAATTCTTTCATGCTTTGCCTCCTCCTTATTCGGTTTTGACCAAAATAGAAGGACTTGTTTCTGAGTCCTGCATCTTTGCTATAACCACCAATATCTCATTTAATTCTCTCATCGTAAGCCCTGTATACTTTTCTTTCTGTTTTCTCACCAGATAACCATTTCCAAATAATTGAATCGAACCATCCTTACTGTAGCTAACTGCTCTATCATCGGTAATCAAGATATAACGATTACCTTTTAGCGTGAATTCCACCTTATGTTTATCAAATCGCTGGATTGCACTTTCCGCATCTTCTTCCAGAAAGATACTCGGAACTCTCTCTGGATTGATTTTCAGATATCCGATTTCTTTATCAAGGCCACTATTGCACACAAGGTTTACTAGCTCTTCCAACTCTGCATCATTCTTATCTGTATTTATACAAATATCCATTTATAACATTTCCTCTCTCTGTTTCTTCTTCTGCCACTGTTCCAGTAGCTTGATGATTGTGTTTTCCATCTGCTTTGGAGTGTAGGACTTGGGAAAGTATTTCTTTAAGACTTCATTTTTAATCGTCACCCGGTCAAGATCCGCCTTTTTTTCTTCTCCCATGATTTCACTCATACTCTCGAAGGTACAATTTCCTTCCTGGCTAAGCTTCTTGATCCTCTGGGCCTGCGAAAGAGAAGGTGGACATTGCTCACTTTCCATTACATCCATAAAAATCTGCTGTTCTTCCTTTGCCAGATAGGAAAGCTCTACCGCCGGATTGAAAGCAAGCTGCTTGTTATCCACCATATCCATGAGTTCTGGAATAAGATTTGTGAGACGGATATATCGTTGTACTTGTCGTGCACTATCACCTGTCTGTTCTCCTATTTCTGAATCAGATCTAAACTTCGTGCCAACTTGGCGCAAAGTTAAATCTGATCGTTCTCCCTGATGTTTAATAGCATCTAATTTCATCTTATACGAGAATGCTCTTTCACTCGGCAAGATATCTTCCCTTTGCAAATTTGAATCCACCATAAGAATTGTTGCTGCATCATCATCCAAATCTCTCACAATAACCGGTATAGTAGTAAGTCCGGCAAGCTCTGCTGCATGGTGTCTTCTATGTCCTGAAATAATCTCATATCCACCTTCCTCCAGTGGTCTTGCAATCGCCGGAGTTAGAACACCAAATTGCATAATACTCTCAACCATGTTTACCATTTCTTCATTGTCCAATATCTTAAATGGATGGTTTCTGAATGGATGCATCTGAGTAAGCAAAATTTCCTGTACTCGTTCTCCGGAAGTAGTCTCTTCTGCTCGTCCTGCTTCTGTTGTAAAAATATCATCGTAACTGGTCAAGCTGATGTTTGCGCCTGTTCTCGGCATCCGTCATTACCTCCTTTGTTAATACTCGATATGCATCGGCTACCTTTCCTTTTGGATCATGTTTAAAGATACTTCTTCCCTCCGCACTAATTTCAGCTGCTCGTACCGACATCGGAATGTCTGTCTCAAAGACCTTTATCTTGCTTCCATAAGCTTCTCTTACTAACGCAGAAATATCCTTTGAATAGTTTGTTCGCCCATCCACCATCGTAAGTAAGATACCCTCGATTTGTAGCCTGGGGTTAATCTGTTTCTTTACCTTACTAACTGTACCTAGTAACTGTTCTAATCCTTTGGCCGATAAGTAGTGTGCCTGAACTGGAATCAGTACACTATCTGATGCAGCCAGTGCATTTATTGTGATCATTCCAAGACTCGGCATGCAGTCCAGCATAATAAAGTCATACTTGTTTGCAATGGTATCCAGATATTGCTTCAGGATACTTTCTCTACTCATCACATTAACAAGTGACACCTCAAGGCCAGACAATGCAATGTTTGCAGGCATTAAATCCACACCTTCGGCATGGTGTAAAATCCCCTCGCCCTCTTCAATCGGCTTATCCACAATAACCTTTGACAAGATATCGGTTATCGTTACCGGTAAGTCATCTGGTCTAGGATATCCAAGGCTGATCGTCAGGGAAGCTTGCGGGTCCGTATCTACTAAAAGCACCTTTTTCCCTTCCTGTGCCAATCCGATACCTAAGTTTTCGCATGTGGTTGTCTTTCCGGTCCCGCCCTTTTGATTTACTACTGCGATCGTTTTTGCTCGCTTTGACATTGATACCTCCATTTATTTCTGATTACAAAAAAAGACCGGTTACCCGATCATATCAATCCATTCGCTCTTTCATTGTTTACCTGCGCTGCATAATAATTGCCGATAGTAAGCGGCGCATTATAAAGACTCGACAGCAGATATGCTTTAATATTTCTTACCTTCACTGTGTTTTCGCTCATACATTCCAACACGTATGTGATATGTCCGGAATCCAGCTTCATAAATCTAGACTTAACTAAAGCAATCGGCTTATCATCCCCACAGATACGAATCTTTTTCTGATTAGAACATAGCACTTCCAACATAAGCTCTACCATTTCATCAATGACATCTCTTTTATAAGGATGATCTCTTACAAGGTACTCATACTCAATTTTCTCTAAGAGATACTCTTTATAAGAAAGATACTCATCCTTCTCATCATCATCCATGATAGATTCGATATACTCAATATAACTAAAATCAGTATTGATATTATTAGTATTACTTGGGTATGATTTTCGAACCTCCTGAGGTTTGATTTTCATACTTCCAGAGGTTTGATTTTCATACTTCCGGGTATACACGGACAGAAAGTTCTTAACAAAGATTCGATTGGGCTTGTTTAACCCTATTCTTTCTCTCTCGATTAACTCTGCATCTCGCTCGAGTTCATCCAGAAGTTTCACTGCTTTTTGTTTGGCACATCCAAGCGATTTCATAATCTGCTTTAGTGTATAGTAGATATAAATTCTACCATTTTCGTCATACCATTTATTCTTCGCTGATAACTGCATCCGGTCTAACATCAAACCATACAGCAGTTTCGCATCTGTTGAAATGTTCTTTACGCTCTCTGCTTCAAATAATACTTTAGGAATTCGATAAAAGGAAAACTGCTCTGCTTCAGGACCATAATAAAAATCATATTTCATGACGAAACTCTTTTAATATTTTCTGCATACAGTAACCAATACAGGGAGCATGCATTCCATAAGGACAGCCTTCACAATCCCCTGTTTTTATCTTATTTGTGCGGCTCTCGATGTAGTAACAGTTTTCCTCACCAAATTTACACCCCTTTTTCTTTGAAACATAGAAGTAGCAGTATTTACAGCTGTTCGGTTTATCTGCTGCATACTGAATTGTCACTAAAGTGCTACCTCTCCTCTTCCAGGAGCATTATCTGCTTTACTCCTTGACATAGCAGTAACTTCCTTCTGTCTGCTTCCAAGATCTTTAATGATAGATTTCTTTTCAGGTCCTGCTATATCACGATTCGCTTCCTTTTCTCTTTTTCTGGCATCGAACTTATCGGCACGTTCAAATACCTTATCTTTGCTGTCGTAATGGTAAACATTATCTGAAAGTCTTTCTGCTGGTGCTACCTGAGTTTCATTCACTTCTCGAACCATATCCTCCAAGGCACGATAGTCTGCCGTTCCATTATCCGGTACTAAAATGACCTCATGCACAGATGAGGGTAAAACAAAGAAGTCACCACCAAGCTTCGCTACAGCTTCATCCATAAACTCCGGATAAGTAATAACACCGGCTCCATTCATTCGATCCGTTGAGGAGGCAACATACATTGCTGCTTCTCCAGTAGGTAATCCAAGCTCATCCACAGGAACCCCCATCATCTCTGCCATGATATCTTGCATGTTGATAATTTCAAAAGGCTTAATTTCCGGAGCATATCGAAGTGCATCATCGAATAGCTGCTCCTGTGTAATCCCATAGGTATCAAGCATCTGGTTATTTACCAGTATAGATGCATTACCATCCGAACCCGAGCCTAGGATAAACCGACATACCATCGACATATCTTCCACATCCTTATGTGGAATCTTCTCCAGCATCTCTGCATTTCGCTCTGTATCAACAACTTGAATCGAAAGCTTCTCTTTCATTGTTCCATAATCACTCAGTTTCTCAATAGAAAACTGTGGTACATCTCGTATACCCTTTTCTGCCATTTTTACCGCATGATTAACTATTTCATCATAGCTACGTCCGTTTTCAATTCCTTCATAAAAACGATTCATATCAAGTGTTACTCCAACTTGACTTCCTTCCGGCCGGATCACTACACCTTGATAACTTTCATTTTGAAGTTTACTAACATCTGTCTGCTCTAATGTTACCGGGCCTACATCAGCAGGAAGCACCTTGGGTAGGTCTTCCATAAATCTGTCTTTGAATTCTTCAAAGCTCATTTCTGGTCTTTCCATTCTAATCCTCCTAATTGTTCTTTCTCTAGTTTTCCGAAGGAAAATGCGATCCCTATTGTGGGAACAGAGGATTTTCCTCCATGTAAATAGGTTGATAGTAAAAGCGCCCAGAACCAAAACCGTATGTATTCTGATTTTGAGCTCAAATGCAACTTTCGCTGCAACAAAAAGGCAAATGAGGAAGAGGTCTTTCGACGTCTCTCTCAATTGCCTATCATAACAATATCACACCTTTTTTCAAAAAGAATTAGTCATGGAATCGACATGTAGTCTACAGGATGTCTACAGGAATAATTAAACTACAAACTGAAGTTTATTATCTCATTCCTCTTCTGTCCGAATAGTAAATACTTCCGGAAGGTCAAATACTTCTTTCTTAAGAAAGAGCGGATAAAAATACTCGTCTTTTAACTGTTCAAACGGCAGCCATTCAAAAACATGAGTATGCATTCCTTCTTTTGACTCAAATCGATCTCCTCTTAACAATAAATCAGTATTTGAAATATCCATTAGGAAGTATATACATAGCTCATGATAATTCAGATGGTCAACATCCTCTGTAAAGAAAGCCTGGTTCAGCCACAGGGGACGCACTATTTCAGGTGTTATGCCCAGTTCTTCCTTTACCTCTCGGACAATTGCATGCTCGGCAGTCTCACCCATACTTACCCTGCCACCCGGAAGATAGAAATATGGCGACCGTTCATCGTGCATTGCCAAGATTTTATTTTCAGAGATCATCATGGCGCATACTCTATAATTAAATTTTTCATTTCTGGTTCTGAATGATATATCCATGTTCATCTCCTCCACAACTTACAATTTCACTGCCTAACACACATCAATTCTACAAACTGAAATTTCACGGACACTTTATGTATTATACATTTCTCTAAATCCTCAATGTTCCACTCTACATATACTGCCTTCTAATTCTTTCTTCCGGCTTCACATCAAATAAATATAAGAAAATCAAAAACATCCATTCTAATGGTTTCATCAATATATATACTGCATCTGCCCTTCCCGGAGATATAATATGTCTTGAAATAGGATAACCATAAGTATCATAAACATTTCTAATTAATTTATGAAATTTTGGAAATTTTTCCATAATATAATCTTCAAATGCATTTGCAATACAAAGTTGTCTATTTACTATGATTTTTTCTCCATGTCTTACTCCATACCTTAATGGCTTTACAACTTTTTCGTGTCCACCAGCCGCAACGGTACATAAGTAATGTCCTTCATGTTCCTTTGGTGGTGGGGGAATTTGTTTCGAAAATGTCCAATCAGCCGTATCAGTAAAAGCTTTCACCGGACCATCGGCTCCTTGTCCGATGATAATGAATATCACTTCCAACAATGCAATCATTGCAAATAAGCATAAAAATATTAGTCCCGAATATTTATAAATATTGTTAATTTTAGCATACAATAAATTTGTAAATTTTGTTTGCACTGAAGTATCTGGAAGCGACTCATAAAACTTTAACTGATATTTAATTTGTTTCTTAATTGCGATACATGAAATAATCAAAATATTAAAATGATAAACATAGAAAAGCAAATGTAACAAAAGTGTCATCAGATCTTTTGTTTCAAATATTTGCTTACTAATCTGAATTGCCATAAATACTTGTAATACATTTAAGATAAATATACCTGCAACAATTGTCGCAAATGCGATAGGAGATAACTTTTCCGGTTTTAAAAAGAGTAATAAAAGGAGGCATGTCACCCCTACTATAACAGGGAGTTCTACACTTATGCCAAAGTTACCTGAAATTGGATAATGTGTTTGAGAATTAAACACTGCCTCATTCCATTCCCCTGCCGGGAAAAAACTAAAACATAATAGCAAAAAATAATCTATCCCTCCAACAATCAAAGTTACAAGAGAGAGAAGGTTTACTGCTTTTTGTTTTTGGCAGCAAAGATTTCGAAAATTCATTATTGTTAATGTTCCAGGAATCAAAATTGCAATAACTATTATTAATCCATATAAAAATAAATCGTCCACATATAACATTTAACTTTACCCTTTCTGTTACATTACTTTTAACGCCTACAATGTATTGTTGCTACTTTTAGGCAACGGTGTAACTTTCCTGGCTCAAATGCCCAAAAGAGAAAACGAAACTCGACTCATGCGAAAATTCAAATTCTTACATGCTTTCAACTCTTCACAAAGCTGAAAGTTGAACGTGCTTCTAATTTCTTAATTTGCATACAGCAATTATGCCTATGTTCCCCATAGGTAAAAAATATATTCTGATTCCGTCTCTATCCCCACGGTCATATCATTCCATTTAGGTGGAACAATATGTACTACGTTAATAATCGACTCATATAATATATTCACACGCTGATTCATTTCATCTAATCTTGACTTCAACCATATTTTTTCTTCATCATTAACAGGTGAATATGTACGATTTTGATACATTTCAGTCCATTTATCATAAAATTCTCCATCCGACTCTAAATATATCAATGCCTGGGTTACAAATTCGTCTATTGACGAATATTCACTTTTAGGAGCCAGCACAATCAAAATATTTTGTTCAGATGATGGATTATTAAAACAAAAATGTCCAAAATCTATTGCAATCATACAAAAAACCTCCAACAAATTCAAATCTTTTGTTGCTTTCAATCTCTCCGCAAGACTGAAAGCTTCAAGTGTTCTTTACCTTTGTATTTTCTTTGGTAATTTAAGTTCTACTACACTCTGTTGAATCAGCGTTTCTTTATCTTCAATATTTTCCATCGCATCAATCCATTCTTTTGCAAGCTTTTTATTGTGCAAATTTAGCAACTCAGCTCTATACCCATCTTCAGTAGAAACTTGTTCAAACCAATGCAATACATATTTTCCAATCGCTGTTGACACATTGGTAAAGCTTTCTTTCGCAATATTTTCTGATGCATAATCCCACCACACATCTTTTCCTGATATATAAGTACCCAGTCTATGTCCTAAACTAATAACAATATACTTACTCTCACAGTATAATGGCATGACTGCAAAATTGACGCAAAATGTTTTTGAGCCATATCTTTCTTTTTGTAAATCAATATATTCCAATAAACCAATGCTATTTAATCTGACATACGCATTTGTCTTATATTTATAGAATCCATTACTCAATAACAAATCATCTACAATTTCTTTTTTATATCTCTTAAAGGCTAAATCTGCCTCTTCTTTATTGACACATAACAATTCCTCTTCTGTACGAAGATGCTGTCTATTACCAATAAAAAGGAACTCTTATGTGTTTTGCTTCTTTTTGAATATATCTAACATTACAATCTCCTTCTTGTAAAGATATAACAGAAAATTCCGATTTGTTTATCTGTTCATTTATTTAAACTATATATCAAAGTAATTATACCATCACCATATTCCTTTTTCTACCTCTATAAAGTACCTATGATTGCACCTATCACCTTTCTTAGCAAATCATCATTTTCAAAACTCTTAGCAAAATGACCTTTTCTCTTAGCAAAATCAAAAAAGCTTGCTAAGAAAATTAGCAAGCTCTTTTCTCTGAAATTCATTTTTTACATCGACATCATTTCCATATATAAAAGTTTTACGCGGCTTTTCAAAATACTGAAAACCGCGTAAAATGGACGTTTTCCCAGGGAATCGAACCCTGATCTGACCCTTAGGAGGGGCCTGTTCTATCCGTTGAACTAGGAAAACATATTCTGTTTTGTATTACTCTAACTGACACTTCCACCATCACCTTTTTCTCCAAGGTGATAGGTTATCTTACCCCTTAGGAGGGGCTTGTTATATCCATTTAACTAAGAGGGCAAATAACATTACTACTGTATAGCAAATGCCTCAAAAAGTCAATTTCATCTTTGTAAAAAAACAAAAGACGTTCGATTGACAACCTGCTTTAAAAAGTGGTTGACAATCGAATGAAAAAGACTATAATGAGGAGGAACGAAAAATTATTCGATTAAAAAAGGAGACATTGCACAATGAATAAAAATATGAAAATGCTTATGTTGACGGCGCTTTTTGCAGCACTTACGGCCGTATTAGCACAGATTGCCATACCGATTGCGATGATACCCATTACGATGACGCATGTTGCGATTTTCTTGGGCGCATCTTTGATTGGCCCATATTGGGGGATGCTTAGCCAAGTGGTCTACTTGTTGTTGGGCGCTTGTGGCGTGCCAGTGTATGCAAACTTTACAGGTGGTTTGGGGCGCTTGACAGGTGTGACAGGAGGATATTTAGTAGGGTATGCATTGTGTGCGCTAGTTGCTGGCCTTATTGCAAAAAAAACAAAATATACCTATTGGGGAATGGCTATTGGTTTTACAGCAGGTTGCGTGATTCTTTATGTGTTTGGTAGCATCTGGTTCATGATTACAATGGAAACAAGTCTTGCTTATACAATGGCTTCTTGCGTATTTCCCTACATACCTGGGGATATTGTGAAGATCATTATTAGCATGTTTTTAGTAAAACGGCTTCAACCGTATATGAAAAATATTTAGTACCTCTCACCATCTATTCAAATCATAAAAAATATGCTAAAGTAATAGAAAAGCAAGGGTGCCGTCCTGCAGGATTGCGAATATCCGCTTTGTGGAAAGAATTACGAACGTATGGAATATATTATATTTGATTTGGAGTGGAATCAGGCGGCTCCATATGGTGAGAAAAAAGAAAACAAAGCGCTTAAATTTGAAATTATTGAAATTGGCGCTGTGAGACTAGATGAGAAGCTGAACGAAGTCGGCGTTTTTCATAGTGTCATAAAACCACAAGTGCATAAAAAAGTGAATTCAACAATTCAGCGAATCACCCATATTAGTCAAGAAGAAATGAATGCTGGAGAGAAATTTGAATCAGCAATCGAACGGTTTCGCCAATTTTGTACGGGAGAGGTTATTTTCTGTACATGGGGAAGTGTTGACTTGCTAGTGCTACAACAAAATATGCACTATTTTAAGGCGAAAAACACCTTGCCATTTCCGTTGTTTTATTATGATGTTCAACGCATATATCGTCATTTCACGAAAAAGGCAACAGTTTCTTCGTTGGCAGATGCTGCAACAGAGCTTTCGATTACGGATATTGGAGAATTTCATCGGGCGATAACGGATGCAAAATATACGGCACAGGTATTTCGAAAATTACCATTGGATGAATATAAGCAATTATTTTCGATCGATTATTATCGTGTTCCACGAGGTAGTAAGGGGTGGATTAGACAATATGTAAACAATACAGAGACAATTGTGACACATACGTATTCGATAAAATCGAGTATAATGGCAGATCGGGCATTGACAAAATTATCATGCTGTTGTTGTGACAAGAAGCCAAAACGGATTACGAAATGGACTTCGAGTAGACCGGGCATTTATATTGCCTTAGCAATTTGCAAAGAGCATGGATGGTTTTTATCACGCATTCGCATTCAGACAGCAGAAAACAAAGCCTATTATGCGATTAAAAAGACAAGGCTTATTACGCAAGCAAAGGCGATTGAGCTTCGCGACCATCAAAAGGCGAAGGAAGAAAAGAGAGAGCAGTACGAAGAAAAAAATCAAAATCGAAGTGAATAATAAGAGGCGCTACGGCGTCTTTTTTTGCGGAAAAATAGAAGATAAATAAGTAATAAAATAACGAGAAATATAGCGATACCAATTAATAGAAAAAAGATTGTTGGTTTAGCAGAGTCGGCGACATAAGTATCGGCAGAATCTGGAGAGAATCGTCTAGCGGGAAGCTGACGAAAGGAAGAAGCATTGCTTTTTATCGTGGTATGTCCAAGGACATAATCTCCGAGACGGTATTCCTTTGTTGCAGAAAACGTTTGCGCCAAAAGATTGCCAGAGGAATTTGTTAGATGAGTGGTTATGGAAGAAGGATCAATACCAATAGGAAGCGTGAGTGTTGCTTCTGCATCTGAGGTAACAAAAGAAACCTCAAATACGTTTTGAAGTAGGTTAGAAGAAGCATCAAAAGAAGGTTCTTCAATAGAAGAAAGAGACTGTCTTGCAAAGTTTGAAAAGGCGTAATTGATGAGCGTAGTTGTATCATGATATTGCTCTGGTGCTGCTGCATTTAAAACTACAACAATTAGGGAGAGGGAATCATTTTCCGAAAACGTCACAAGGCAACTGCCTGCTTCATTCGTTGTGCCTGTTTTTCCACACACAATAGAAGGATTGTATAGTTCGTGATCGGATAATAAAAACTTGTTCGTATTTGACATAGGGCGTTTTTCTTTTACCAGATTTGTTTCGCCAATTACATAACGAGGGGTTGAAGAAATGGTGCGAAAATCTTGACTATTTAGGCAAGCAGAGAAGATAAGCGCGAGGTCATAAGCGCAAGTATAATGTTCTTCGTCATGCAGGCCGTTCGCGTTCTTGAAAGATGTATTGACACATTGTAAAGCGTTTGCTCGTTGATTCATCAAAGAGACAAATTCAGAAAGAGAGCCATTGCCTATTTGTTCGGCAAGAGCGTTAGCAACTTCATTGGCTGATGGGAGCAAAAGCCCATAAAGACAGTCCTTTACGGACAGCACTTCGCCCTTTTTTATACCAATATGACTACTACCGGGCGGCAAACTGGAAATGGATTTTGCCGAAAAGGTGATTTTCTCAGTTAGGGAAAGATGTTCAAGCGTAAGAAGGGCTGTCATAAGCTTGGTCGTACTAGCTGGATACGCCGTTTTTGTTGCATTTTTTTCACACAAAATGGCATTGGTTTTGGCATCGAGAACAATCGCGAACTCGCTTGAAATAGAAGGTGGCGTTGGCCATTCTTCTGGAAAAGCCCATGCATTTGTTGTTGCCGATGCAGGCGTTGTTATTGAAAAAACGATGCTTGCACATAGAAAAAGTGAGAGCATTGATTTCGCTGTTTTTTTTGCGTTTGCAAGAAAGGCAAATGCGAAAATACCGAGAACGATGAGTGGTGCGACAAATAGTAAAATGATGCGAAGGACAAGATCAAAGAAGAAGCCTTGCGGAACAATATTAATGAGCATATCCTCTGCGGGATCAAGAATCCACAAGTCATTTCTTTGGAAAAAGACATGGTGAAAATTTGTCCAAAAGCTATCAAAATCAAATAGTGCATAAAGACCGAGAAGCAAAACAACACCGAAGCAAAAGGCGAGAACCCATAAAAATGTTTTAAAAAATAAGGCAAATGTTTGACGCACTTTTTTTGTATAAAGGGCATAAGAAAAAAGCCCCACAAAGAAAAGCACGAGGTAGATAATAGCGATTTTATAAAGAAGCATGGCATTTAAGTAAAGGATTTTCACATCTACCATATGCTCCTTTTCACGCTCATTAAAAAATTCGCGTTGCTGATGAAACATGGTCGTTTCCACAACAAGAGAATCCTCTTTATCAGAAAGATAATCAAGCATATGCTCCGTTACATGCATCAAATCAGGCATAGTCATCTGTACATCATCGAGAACATGGTACTTGCCGTATTCCTTTTCATAAAAAGAGAGGTTTGAAAATGCACAAAGATTTAGTGCGGTTATGAAAAAGAAAAGGATTAAGCATAGTGAGGCAAAAGCAGAGCTAATCATTAGAAAAAAGTTTTTAAAACGCATGTGCCGCTCCTTTTATTTTCGTGTGGTGCGTTTAATCACCTTTAGTCGAGTGAACTCTTCGCGTTCCTTTTCGTCAAGAGAATTTTGAATGTCAAAAATCAATTCTTCATACATTGGAATCGTAATGTTTTTTAGAGCATTTGCTCTTTTTTGCGTTTTTTTAATGTTCGTCGCCAAACGATAAGCGCTATTTTCTATCGTAGATAGCTCAATGGTTAGCTCTTTTACATTTTGAAAGGCTGAACGCGCTATATCAAGAGATTCCGTTGTAGAATAAAAAGAGTAAGTTGGGGTAATCGTTTCGGCATGATATTCCACGAGAGGAATTTCTGTGCCCATAATACTACGGCTTTTTATCTTAATGGATTGATCAAGCGGTACAACATTGGCGATTTCCATTACATAAGAAAGTCCGAGGTCGATATTTGCTGTTTGTAGCTTTGCATAAGCATCGGTAAAACTAGCGTCGATTTTTGATTGAATAGAAGATGCCTTATCAATTAGCTCCATTAGTTCCTTGATTAAAACATTTCGCTTTTTATCCATTAACTCATAACCCTGTTTGGCAAGGGCAAGAGAATTTTTTGCAATAATTAAGTTGCCTTTTGTGGGAAATGCATTTGGATTCATAAATTACCTCATTATTCGTTTGCCAAAGTTGTCTCTTTGTAAAATTCGTCAATAATTTTTGCATCAATACGATCAAGTTCTTCTTTTGGCAGCATGCCTAGCAAGCGCCATCCTAAATCAAGCGTTTCGATAATAGAGCGACTTTCGTCCTCCTCTTGATTAACAAAGGTTTGCTCAAAGGCCTTTCCAAAATTTAAATAAAGCTTGTCTTCAGCAGATAATTCATCTTCGCCAATAACGCTAGCAAGCGCGCGCACATCGCTTACCTTTGCATAGGAAGCAAAAAGCTGATTGGCAAGAGATTGGTGGTCATAGCGAGTGAAACCTTCACCGATACCGTCCTTCATCAAACGAGAAAGAGAAGGCAGAACATTGATCGGTGGGTAGATGGATTGTCCTTGTAGAGAACGCTCCAATACGATTTGCCCCTCTGTAATGTAGCCTGTAAGGTCAGGAATTGGGTGGGTGATATCGTCATTTGGCATCGTTAAAATAGGTAGCTGTGTAACCGAACCATCAAGACCTTTTACAATGCCTGCTCGCTCATAAAGGCTAGCAAGCTCAGAGTACAAATAGCCAGGGAAGCCCTTTCGTGAAGGGATTTCACCACGTGAGGAAGAAACCTCTCGCATAGCCTCCGCAAAAGAAGTCATATCTGTTAGGATAACAAGAATATGCATATTGCATTCAAAGGCAAGATATTCAGCGGCGGTTAAAGCAACCTTTGGGGTAATTAATCGCTCAACAACGGGATCGTTTGCCAAATTCAAATACATCACAACGTGCGAGCTAACACCGCTTTCTTCGAATGTCTTTCTAAAGTAATCAGCGACATCATGCTTAACACCCATTGCCGCAAATACGATAGCAAAATTGTCATTTGAGCCATCACCTAAGGAGGCTTGCTTTGCAATTTGGGCAGCAAGGCGGTCGTGAGGTAGACCATTGCCAGAGAAAACAGGAAGCTTTTGGCCACGAATGAGCGTTGTCAAACCATCAATTGCCGATAAGCCTGTACATATATAGTCGCGTGGATATTCGCGCGTAACGGGATTTAACGGTTTTCCATTGACATCTTTGCGGATAGAAGAGCGAATAGGGCCTAGTCCATCAATTGGCTGACCAAGACCATTAAAGGTACGGCCTAAAATATCCTTTGACAAGGAAACTTCCATAGGATGTCCGAGAAATTTTGTGTGCGTATTTTTTAAAGAGAAGTTCTCTGTTCCTTGAAATACTTGAATTAATGCTTTGTCCTTATATAACTCAACAACTCGACCAAGACGCATTTCCTTGCCTTGAATGTTGATTTCAACGATTTCGTCGTAAGAAGCATTTGAAACACCTTCCAAAACAACAAGTGGTCCATTTACCTCATTCAGACCGATATATTCGATAGACATAAAGTAACCTCCTTACGCATTTTTTGCCAATACATTTTCATAGAATGTATCGATTTTAGTTTTATAATCGGCGAAAAGAGCCAGATTATTGTTAGGGATAGAATATTTAATAGCGATAATTTCTTCAAAAATATGCTCCTCACGCAAAATGCGCATAGGCATACCGATTGTAATTAATTCTTTTGCCTTTTTGTATAAATACAAAATAGTTTCCATCATCTTAGATTGCTTTTCAAGAGGAACGCAAGTATCGTCAGGATGGAACGCATTTTGCTGCAAGAAACCGAGGCGAATAACACGTGCTATCTCAAGGACAAGCTTTTGGTCATCTGGCAGTACATCCGATCCAATTAGTTTTACGATTTCCATTAAGGAGCTTTCCTGATTGAGCAAGGACATAATCTGGTTGCGAGAATCGATAAAATGTGGGTGGACATGTAGGTTATACCAAGGCGCTAAGTCGCTTAAATACTCACTATATGAAGTAAGCCAATGAATTGCGGGGAAATGTCTTGCATAGGCAAGCGATTTATCAAGTCCCCAAAAACAGCGTACAAAACGCTTTGTATTTTGCGTAACAGGCTCGGAGAAATCACCACCTTGTGGTGAAACGGCGCCAATAATAGAAACAGAGCCTTCCGTTCCATTTAGGTTTTGCATCATGCCAGCACGCTCATAAAAAGCAGAAAGGCGGGAAGCTAAATACGCTGGGAAACCTTCCTCGGCAGGCATTTCTTCTAGGCGTCCTGATAACTCACGAAGTGCTTCTGCCCAACGCGAAGTAGAATCTGCCATAATAGCAACATGATAGCCCATATCGCGATAATATTCCGCCAATGTAAGACCTGTATAAATAGAAGCCTCACGTGCAGCAACAGGCATATTCGAAGTGTTGGCGATTAGGGTTGTCTTTGAAAGCAATGGATTGCCAGTCTTTGGATCAATCAGCTTTGCAAAATCCTCAAGAACCTGTGTCATTTCATTTCCGCGCTCGCCACAGCCAATATAAATAATAATATCGGCATCGGACCATTTAGCGATTTGGTGTTGCGTCATAGTCTTTCCAGTTCCAAAGCCGCCTGGAATGACAGCGGTACCGCCTTTTGCGATTGGAAACAATGTGTCAATAATTCGTTGCCCTGTTTGTAAAGGCATCGTTACGGGATGTCGTTTTTGAGTTGGTCGTGGAATACGAATAGGCCATTTTTGCATCATCGAAATAGCGATTTCATCGGCACATTCCTCGGTTTTTACGAAAACAAGAGGCTCTAAAATGGTATAGGCACCATTTGTTACAATTTTTGTAATCACGCCTCGAATATGAGGTGGAACCATAATCTTATGAACAATGGCAACCGTTTCTTGCACCGAGGCAATAATGCTTCCCCCAGAAATCTTGTCCCCCACCTTAGCGAGCATAGTGGTGTCCCATTTGCGTTCTTCGTCAAGCGAATTTACCGAAACACCTCGTGAAATAAAGGCGCCCGAAGCTTCGGCAATTTTATTAAGCGGACGCTCAATACCATCAAATATATTGGAAAGAATACCAGGCGCCAAGGTAACGGATATGGCACTATTGGTTGGGTATACCACATCACCTGGTCGAAGACCAGAGGTTTCCTCAAAAACTTGAATGGTAGTCATTTCACGCGTTAGTGAAATAACCTCGCCAATAAGTCTTTCCTCGCCAACATAGGCCATTTCCGACATCATAAAATCCGTTGTACCTTCAATAAAAATAAGCGGGCCATTAATGCCATAAATCGTATAGGATTTATTCATTTGAAATACCTCCTAGTTGATAATTTGAACGCATATTTGTTAAGCTTGTTAAAAAAGAATGATCAATTAGTACACTCGTTGCTGGAATCATCGCTTTTGTTCCGCCGATAAAATCCTCGTCAGAAATTAGCAAAGTTGCGTTTGTTTTTTTTGCCAATTGCTCTTTTAGTGCAATGTCAGAAGCATTTAAATAAATTTCCGCAGAAAGCTCTCCAGCGAAATTTAAAATATAATGTATTTGCTTTTCTAATAAATCAACATAGGCTGCTGTTTTCATAAAATCAACTAATTTTGCGCATGCTTCCTCAAAAAGCTCCTTAACCAACGTGGCATGGCGCTTACTAAAAGAAGCTTTTAGCTCCATAGATTCCTTTGATAGCTCTGAATTTAGATGACGCCTTAAATCGTCCTTTTCAATTTGGATTTTCAAATCCGCTTTACGCGTTTCGGAAATAACATGTTCATTATAGATTTCTTGAAGACGGTTTGTATAATCGTCAACAATTTTTGAACGAATTGCGCGTGCATGATTCATGGCATTCTTTTGAAAATGTTGAAGTTTTTCGTCTGTTGTCATACCGCTCTCCTATAATTTTAAACCGATTGCTTCATTTACATAGCTTGTAATGAAATCGGCTTGTCGTCCTGTTCCGTGTCGGTCAGGAATTTCTACAACAAGAGGCATGGAGTGAGATAACTTAACCGAATCAAGCACTTCAGGAAAGTTGCGCCCAAAGTTCTCGGTTAATAGCAAAATGCCAATCTCCTTATCTTGTAGTACCTCTTCAATTTTTTGACTAAGTTCTTCTTTTGTATGAAGAACAGCGCCGTCAATACCCGTTAGGCGAAAGCCCGTATAGGTATCAACGTTATCGCTGATTAAGTACATTTTCATAAAAAGCTCCTTATAGTTTTCCTAAAATCATAAAGGAAATGATCAGTCCGTATAGACAGCAGCCTTCCGCAAGTCCTAAGAAAATCATGGATTTACCTAAGATACCAGAGTCCTCGCTAATTGCACCAAGCGCAGCACTTGCAGCAGAGGCAACCGCAATACCACCACCAATACAAGCTAGACCTGTTGAAAGGGCCGCTGCAAGATAACCTAGACCTGTTGCAAGACCTTCGGTATTTTTAACGACCTCGCCACCTTCTGCATATACAAATGTACCCTGATACATAAGGATGCTAGCAATGACAAAGGAGCTAGCAAATAAAATTAGATTGGTTGTTAAGGCTCTTTTATAACGCGTTTTCGTTTTTTGACCAGCAAAAAAATAAACGGCAGGAATCACAAAACTCATAAGAATAGCAAGACAAATAGCAATTTTAACGTGTAACATAATAAATCCTCCTAAAGATTGTTTTTGGTAATCGTTGAATACGATTTAAATTTGCGGCCCGTTCCACTATAAAAGCGAGAAAAGAATTCATAATATTCTAAACGAAGCACTTGAATTCCAACGATAAGGCCCTCCATTAAGCAAACAAATATATTGCCAATTACGATAACGACCCAGTTTGGAGAACCTGCCTCCGCACCAGCAAGCATAAGAACAACTTGCATCATTGCCGCATGGCTTAAAGCAAAGGCACCAATACGCACAAATGAAAGGGTGTTGGAAAAATAGCTTAATAAAATTTCAAATAGTTCAAAGAAGGTTTGAACCAAAAACATCGAAACGGATGTTTTTTCTTTTGCAGGCTCCTTTGTTAGCTTACGTGTGATGGGTTCCTTTAATGCAATAATAAGAAGAGGAAGCCCAAACATAACACCAAGAACAATTCCTGCGGGCAACGCATTGCCGCTCATAAACAAAAAGATAACAGCGACGAGCGAGGCGTAAAAAACAAAACCAGCCAGCCCGCTCTTGTCAAGTAAGCCGCGCTCTATATCACGCGAGCGAATGCTATTAATCATATTAAAAAGCATGACAATTAAAATTAAAAACATACCAAATGCAATGGCATAAACAAAAACGGTATTCATATTTCCGATAAACGGCAATCGTGTCATCGCTGTGACAGGGTGAAGCCAACGGGCTTTAATAACGTTTTCAAAACCAAAGAAGCTACCAAACATAAAACCAAAAAAGGTTGAGAAAAGACCAGCGGTAGAGATGATAGCGGCAAGTCGGTTCTTTTTCAATTTGTAAATAAGTGCGCCTCCAAATAGTAAGCAAAGACCTTGTCCAACATCACCAAACATACAGCCGAATATAAAGGCGTAAGTGAGGGCGACAAATATTGTTGGATCCATCTCATTGTAATCAGGAATACCATACATTTCTACAAACAACTCAAACGGCTTAAAGATGCGCGGATTTTTAAGCTTTGATGGCGGATTACTAAATACGTTGTTATGATCCGACTCAACGATGCAGTACACATCCTTGTCCGTCTCAATTTCCGATTCAAAGGCTTTTGCATCTTTTGTAGGCATCCAACCACATAAAATAAAAAATAAATCGTGGCCTTCGCGTGTACATGCTGCCATTTTTCGCACATCAAAGTGCTTTGCAGTATTTTCAAAACGCTTATAAATGGCGGCTAGTCGATTGATATCTTGGTTAAGTCGCAAAGCAATTTCCTCATCAATTCGCAATAGTTCTTTCTCCAAATAGTCAAGCTTGTTTTGAAGTTTTTGTGCAATGCCCTCGGGTGAGCCAACATAGCCATCTGGGAAATACAGTCGCTCAAAATGAAGCGATAAATAAATGGCATCAATACGGTCGGCAAGATCAACAGGAACAAAGTAAACGCCCCATACGTAATCCTTATCACTATGAGCAGGCAAGAAAAACGTATTTAAGTTATCCATTGCATAGCGCTGAAATTTCTCATAATAGTCAATCGCAATTTTTCCAAAACGGAACTTGATATAGGTGAATTTTAGAATGTCCGAAATATTCGCATTAAGACCTTTAAAGGGCAAAATCTGACGATGTGTTTTTTCGGTTGCGTGGTATTCGTCCGTTAGCAGTTTCTGTTGCTCCTTCAGCTCTTTCAAATCATCGCGAATGGAGAAAAATCGTATTTTTGCCTCATCTAAAGAAATCGAATAGGCGTTATTTATTTGTTCTTGAAAAGCGCTCGTATAAATTGGCTTAACAAGGTCTTGGATTTCACTGTATAACTCCTTGTGGGGATTACTTTCCACAAAAGGCTGCAAATCTTTTACCGTCTTTAGCTCGGCAAGAGCATTTTCCAAATGAATTTCATATTTGGAAAGATACGTTTCAACAACGGTATCGATATAATCCTTCGGTCCCGTAATATTGATAAAAGACATTTTTTCAATCATTATGAAATTCTCCTTCCTTTAGTAATGGCAACACCATAACGAACACCTTCGATGATGGTGGTAATGTTTTGTATTTCATCCTCTTTCTTGTGGAGGTAATGATTTAATATGGCAACGCTATACGGATTTTTACGGCTCTCCTTGCCATAAATTTCGTTTCGAAGCGTTTTCGACATTTCTTCAAACTGAAGGGAGGCAACTGAATCAAGCAACCCATGATATTTGGTTTGAATCAAGCGCTCATTAAAATCCAGAATGGTGTCTGCGTTGATTAAGGAAACCATATCGTCCTTACTCAGTCGATAATTGATCGGCAAAATAATCGAAGTAATTAAATCCGAAGGCAAGTTATAATATTGTTTTGCACGATAAATCCATTGCAAATTCAAAAGGTCAATGGTTGTGCCCCATGTATGCGTAATGGTTTTTTTATCTGCATTTGAAAGATTTTTGTCTTTCGTTTTCCAAATCGTATAAAAACACGTGCTGTCTAAAGCGATTTCGTAGTCATGAAGCTCTATAGTTTGATTTTTCGTTTGCACAATGGGGGAAAGCGTTTTGTAAAAGCGCGTTGGTCGAAGAATTTCAACAAACTCCTCAATGCGAGTTGCACTCATAATCCCAGCAAGATCAAATGAAACATGGTCTGCCAAAAATGGATGAAAAAGCGTTTCATCCGAGTGGTTTTGGTGCGTTTCCTCTCGAATCAAACGGCGCAATAGTTTTTTTAATATGCGTACTTCGTAATTGATAAAGCAAATCTTTAGGAAGGCACGTTGCTCTTGATTGGCAAAGCGATAAAGCTTGGCAAAATCATTGTATAAGGAAAGAGTCAATTTATTTTCAATCTCACTGCGATGAATATCCTTGTCTGAAACGTCCTCAAATAACGAGCTATAAGAGTGGGTTTCGCATAAGTTATCAAGGCATTCTTGTACGGTAGTACAAGAAGAAAGGGAAAGATAATCGTCCTCATTGTAAAGGTTTCGACTCATTAAGCGCACTTTTGTGGCAATGGCGCTATATTTAAGCAAGCTCATAAGTTAATCTCCTAAAATTTCTTTTACGATATCATCAGCAAGCTGTTGGTGATTTTCTTGGTAATAGGTTTCTAACGACTCAATTTGAGAGGTCGTCTTTTGTTGCATAGATTGAAGCGATTGGTTGATGGACTGTTCGCTTGCTTGTCTTAGCTGGCGTAAGCTTTCATCCGTATTCTTCATCAATGTTTCATCAAAGGTCGTTGTTTTTTCTTTGAATTGGGCAGAAATGTCTTCCTTCATCTTCGAAGCGCTATTTACAATCGCCGTAGCAGCTTCGTCGATTTCTTGCATACGAGTTACGATTTTGTCCATAGAGTCCAACTCCTTTCTTGTGGAAGTCAAATTTTGCGCACAAAAAGTGCTCATAAAGCTATCATACTACTTTTTTTTAAAAATACCATAGCAAGATGCACAAATTGCGACAATTAGACTTACCACTTGAAAAACATGCTTGCGCAAAGCAAGGTGGACTTGAATCAAAGGAAAAATTGCGCTATAATATCTCTTGCGTGCTAAAGCGAACGAAAAGCATGAGGGGACAATTTATGAGATTACGAAATATACCGACAGCGATACCAAAACTAGAAGAAAGTCCGCATTACGTGAAGGCCCCTTTTTTATATAAGGGAAAATGGAGTGAGCTTTTTGGAAATGACAACCCTATCCATATTGAAATTGGGATGGGAAAAGGGCAGTTTATTTTAAATAAGGCCATTCGAAATCCAAATATTAATTACATAGGAATTGAAAAATATACCTCTGTTCTTGTGCGCGCCGTTGAAAAAAGGCAAGCAAGTGAGCATGAAGGTATTACGAATTTATATTACATGGCAAAGGACGCAAAAATGCTAACAGAGATTTTTCAAGAAAATGAAGTTAGCAAGATATATTTGAATTTTTCGGATCCATGGCCGAAGGCAAAGCATTGGAAACGTCGCTTGACAGCGCTTCCGTTTCTAAAAATATATGAACATATATTAAAGGAAGAAAGTTTGCTGGAATTTAAAACGGACAACCCCTTATTGTTTGATTTTTCAATTGAGCAGATTCGAGAAGCGGGTTGGGGAGTAATCGGAATTACGAAAAAGTTATACGAGGAGGATGCCTTCCTAATAGACAACATTCCGACAGAATACGAAAATAAATTTGCACAAGAGGGAAAACCCATTTGCAAAGTGATTGCGCGATACGAAAAAGGAGAAGAGGATGTATAGAACTAGAAGAAGCATTTCTATTAAAGAAATCCCATGGTTTACAGTTGTTGTCGTACTAATCAATGTAATTGTTTGGATTCGGTTCGCCTGGTGGAAAGAAAATGATATCATATCGTATTTGCGTTACGGATATCAATACATTTTAAAAGTAGATAGTGTTGTAAAAAACCATGATTATATTACATTGCTAACATCGGCATTTATGCATTTTGAATTTGAACATATGTTGAACAATGTGATCTTGATTGCCTATGCGGGTGGGTTTTTAGAAAATAAAATCGGAACCATTCGATACGCGCTTCTTTATCTAGGTGGCGCAATATTAGCAAATGTCGTTTCTGTTTTCTGGTATACCAATATGCACCAAGGAAATACGATGTCGCTCGGTGCTTCTGGTGCGGGATTCGCGATTATTGGTTCGCTAATTTACTATTATGTAACGGATCCAGAGTTGCGAAACACGTCAAATGCCATTGGCTTTATTGTGCTTGCGATGTATTCGCTTGTTCGAGGTTTTCAACGAGAAAATGTAAACAATAGCGCTCATGTCGGTGGACTTTTGGCAGGATTTATTCTTTCCATGCTATTTGCCATTGTGAGGGATATATTTCAAAATAAAAAAAGACAAAGCGATTATCATGAAAATTGGCGATAGAAAAGGGGAATGAGCATGAAAAAAGAAGACTGTATTTTTTGCAAATTGGCAAATGGAGTGATTCCAACCAACGCCATTTATGAAGATGAGGATTTTACCGTTATTTTAGATGCAGCACCTGCATCGAAAGGACATGCCTTGATTTTGCCAAAAGAGCATAGCGATGATGTAACGGTACTTGATGAGAAGATAGCAGGGAAAGCGTTCATTCTTGGGAAAAACATTGGCATGGCAATGAAAAAGGCCCTTCACAGTACGGGCTTTAATCTTGTCCAAAACAATGGTGCAAGTGCGGGACAAACCGTATTTCATTTTCATTTGCATGTTATTCCAAGCTATGACGAGCAGGTAGCTCCAATTAAATTTGTACAAACAGTTGAAGTGAGTGACGAAGAAAAAAGTGCACTTGTTGATGTTTTAAAAAATGAAATTAAGAACCAATAACCGACTCGATAACCGAATAAACTTGACGGATTCCATCCGTTGTTGTGGCAGCTTTCATCCTTGTGATAAAGCTGTCTTTGTTTTGATAAGTAGCTACCAAGGAAGAAATAAGCGTATCGACGGTTAAGTCATCCTCGTCAATACATGTTGAAAAACCTTGTTGCACAAAGGATGTGGCGTTTAGAATTTGGTCGCCACGACTAACCTTTGCTGATAGAGGAATCAGTACATTTGGCTTGTGTAATTCAAGAAATTCACAAATCGCATTTGCGCCAGCACGTGATAAAACAATATCGGCCAATGCTAACAAATCCTTAAGCTCCTTTTGTATATACTCGTACTGCACATAACCGTCTTGTTGTATGCTAGTGTCAAGATTGCCTTTTCCGCAAAGGTGAATAACTTGAAATGTTTCTAATAATTGAGGCAAAGCGCTACGAAGAACCTCGTTGATAATACGCGAGCCAGTACTACCACCCATCATTAATAAAACAGGCTTTTCGGGTGAAAGGCCAGTAAAAGCAAAAGCGTCTTTTCGTGTACCAGAGAAAATTTCTTGGCGAATAGGTGTGCCCGTATGAATGGCTTTTCCTTTTGGCAAGTGCTCAACCGTTTCTGGGAAGTTACAACAAATCTTTATCGCAGAAGATTGGCAGAGCTTGTTAGCCAAGCCAGGTGTCATATCCGATTCGTGTAGCACACAGGGGATTTTTCTTGATGCAGCAGCCTTTACAACAGGCACAGCAACAAAGCCCCCTTTTGAAAAAACAATCGTAGGCTTAAAGTCTTTAATGATTTTTTTGGCTTCAAAATAGCCTTTAAGGACACGAAAAATATCGGTAAGATTCTTAAAAGAGAAATAACGGCGAAGCTTGCCTGTTGAGATGCCACGATAAGAAATACCAGCATCCTCAATAAGTTTGCGCTCAATGCCATCATAAGAACCTACATACAAAATCTCGAAGCCATGTTCCTTTAATATAGGAAGAAGCGCGATATTTGCCGTAACATGTCCTGCACTTCCGCCACCAGTTAGTATGATTTTTTTATTCATAATGTCGTTCCTCCATTTGATGAAAGTGCTTTTTCTAAGGCTTGTGCAAGCTGGTCAGGGCAAGATGTTGTACGCCATCCACAAGGTGTTCCTTTTAGCATAGAGATGGCGGTTTCAACGTCCATGCCCTCGACAAGCTTTGAAATGCCAAGCAAATTCCCAGCGCAACCATCATAGAATTTCACGTTGCTTATTTTGTTGTCAATGATGTCAAAATCAATTTTAGAGGAACAAGTTCCTTTTGTTTTGTAGGTATACATAATAAGGCCTCCTAATTAATAAGGGTTGAAAATAGTATAACATACTACATCGTTTATGCAAGATTCTACTTGTAAAGAATCGAATCGTCTTTTATAATGGAAGAGATGTCTGTAAAAAAGGAGAGTATGATGAACAAGCACATTACATTTGATTATAGTAGAGCAAAGAATTATATTATGCAAGAAGAAATTGAGATGTTACGCCCTGCCGTTGAGACAGCAAAGGAAACGTTGTTGAACAAAACAGGAGCGGGACGCCGTTTTTTGGGTTGGATTGACTTGCCAGTTGATTATGACAAAGAGGAATTTGCCCGAATCAAAGTTGCAGCAAAAAAGATCCAAAGCGATTCAGAGGTATTGATTGTTATTGGCATTGGTGGTTCTTACCTCGGTGCAAGAGCAGCAATTGAATTTTTGGGACACAGTTTCCACAACAATCTGCCAAAAGAAAAACGTAACGCACCAGAAGTTTATTATGCAGGAAATAATATATCAAGTACGTACCTTAAACATTTACTTGATATGGTTGAAGGGAAGGATTTCTCCGTTAATATTATTTCGAAATCGGGAACAACAACCGAGCCAGCGATCGCTTTTCGTATTTTCAAGAAGCTTCTTGAAGAAAAGTACGGAATAGAGGAAGCGGCAAAACGTATTTACGCAACAACAGATAAAGAACTCGGAGCACTTAAAAATTTGGCGGACGAGTCTGGTTATGAAACGTTTGTTGTGCCAAATGAAGTTGGCGGAAGATTTTCCGTACTAACAGCCGTAGGTTTGTTGCCAATTGCTGCCGTAGGAATTGACATTGATGAGTTGATGGCAGGAGCTGCTAGTGCCAGAGAGCTTGCTTTATCAAAAGATTATATGGAGAATGATGCATTATTATATGTAGCAACACGAAATATTTTTTATCGTAAGGGTAAGGCAATAGAGATTACTTGTAATTACGAGCCTAGTCTTCATTATGTAGCTGAATGGTGGAAACAACTATATGGCGAAAGCGAAGGAAAGGATCAAAAGGGAATATTTCCTGCAGCAGTTGATTTGACAACGGATTTACACTCCATGGGACAATTTATCCAAGATGGTTCGCGCTTGATGTTTGAAACAGTATTATCGATTGAAACATCAAAAGAAGAAATTTTGATGGAAGAAATGGAAGTAAATTTAGATGGTCTGAACTATCTAGCAGGTAGAAGTGTTGATTTTATCAATAAGAGTGCTATGAATGGAACAATTTTGGCACATTCAGATGGTCAAGTGCCAAATCTGATGATTACTATACCAGAGCAAAATGCATTTTATTTAGGAGAGTTGTTTTACTTCTACGAATTTGCTTGTGGTGTAAGTGGTTATTTGCTAGGAGTAAACCCATTTGATCAACCAGGCGTTGAAAGCTATAAGGCAAATATGTTTGCACTTCTTGGAAAACCAGGTTTTGAAGAAGAAAGACAAGTATTGTTGGATCGTTTGGAATTGAATTAACAAAGAGGGTGACGTAACAGCAATGTAAAAACTAATCAAATCTAATCAAAAATAAGCAAAATGATTATATTTTCTTGACA
>CAZMHF010000027.1:0-28499 GCA_964566025.1 uncultured Lachnospiraceae bacterium
TTCAATTGTGGAAAGACTATCAATAGAACTCTCTTCCTTTTTCCCCAAATTGAATTCTGGCATTTTGCTACATCCACTTATAGAAAATAGCATAACTACCATCATAAATAAGATCATCAATTGTTGCTTTTTGCTTATTAATCGTTTTAGTTGTTTGCGCATAGTAAAATGTTCCTTTTTCGTATTCGCATCTCTCTACATATTGTACAACTTGATACAATTTTTGTCTACACTCTTTGCAAAAAAAAGAACCCCAACATCTCTGTTAGGGTTCTTGTGAAAAATCTTTTTATTTATGGTTCAATGCTGCCTGAGCTGCTGCTAATCTTGCGATTGGCACACGGAAAGGTGAACAAGAAACATAGTCAAGACCAATAATGTGACAGAATTCAACTGAACTTGGATCTCCACCGTGCTCTCCACAGATTCCGAGTTTAAGTCCTGGTTTAACTGAACGTCCTTTTTCAGCTGCCATTTTAACAAGCTGTCCAACACCATTTTGATCTAAACGAGCAAATGGATCTGACTCAAAGATTTTTGCTTTGTAGTAAGCATCTAAGAACTTACCAGCATCATCACGTGAGAATCCGAATGTCATTTGTGTCAAATCGTTTGTTCCGAATGAGAAGAATTCAGCTTCTTCTGCAATTTCGTTAGCTAATAAAGCTGCACGAGGGATTTCGATCATTGTACCAATGTGGTAATCAATATCAGAATTCATCTCTGCTTTTACTTTTTCAACTGTTTCAACAACGATGTCCTTAACGAATTTAAGCTCTTTCTTCTCGCCAACTAATGGAATCATGATTTCAGGAACGATATCGTAACCTTTTTCATTTTTCACTTCAATAGCAGCTTCCATAACGGCACGAGTTTGCATTCTTGCGATTTCAGGATATGTAACAGCAAGACGACATCCTCTATGTCCCATCATAGGGTTGAACTCATGTAATGAATTACATGTAGCAACAACTTCCTCAACTGTTAAGTTCATATCTTTTGCTAATGCAACGATATCTTCTTCTGCTGTAGGAACGAATTCATGTAGAGGTGGGTCAAGGTAACGAACTGTCATTGGACGTCCTTCAAGTGCTTCGTACATAGCCTTAAAGTCACCTTTTTGGAATTCAATTAATTCGTTAAGAGCTGCTTCTCTTCCTTCAACTGTTTCAGAAAGAATCATCTTACGGATCTTATGAATACGATCTGCCTCAAAGAACATATGCTCTGTACGGCAAAGACCAATACCTTCTGCTCCTAATTTAACTGCGTTAAGTGTATCAGCAGGTGTATCAGCATTTGTACGTACTTTCATGGTTCTGTACTTGTCAGCCCATTTCATAATACGCTCAAAGTTGCCTGTTACGCTAGCTTCAACTGTCTTAATATCGCCATAGTAGATTTTACCTGTAGAACCATCAAGTGAGATATAATCTCCTTCGTTGATTGTTTTTCCGCCAAGTTCGAAAACTTTTGCTTCTTCGTTGATTTTGATTTCTCCACAACCAGAAACACAAGCTGTACCCATACCACGAGCAACAACTGCTGCGTGAGATGTCATACCACCACGAACGGTTAGGATACCTTGAGCTGCATGCATACCTTCGATATCTTCTGGAGATGTCTCAAGACGAACAAGGATAACTCTTTCGCCTCTAATACCAGCTTCTTTTGCATCATCTGATGTAAAGTAAACTTTACCTGCTGCTGCACCTGGAGATGCTGGAAGAGCAGAACCAATTACTTCACCAGCTTTAAGAGCTGCTGCATCAAATGTAGGATGTAATAATTGATCTAATGATTTTGCTTCAATACGAAGAACTGCTTCTTCTTCTGTAATCATACCTTCATCAACTAAGTCACAAGCAATTTGAAGAGCTGCTGGAGCTGTTCTTTTACCTGAACGAGTTTGTAGGAAGTATAATTTACCTTCTTGAATAGTGAATTCCATATCTTGCATATCACGATAGTGAGTTTCAAGTTTGTTGGCAATTGCCATGAATTCTTTGTAGCATTCTGGAAGGTCGTCTTCTAATTTTGTAATAGGAAGTGGTGTACGGATACCAGCAACAACGTCTTCACCTTGAGCGTTGATTAAGTATTCACCATAAATACCGTTCTCGCCTGTAGATGGGTTACGTGTAAATGCAACACCTGTTCCTGATGTATCGCCCATGTTACCAAATACCATAGATTGAACGTTTACTGCTGTACCCCAGTCTCCTGGAATATCATTCATACGACGGTATACGATCGCACGTGGGTTGTCCCATGAACGGAATACTGCCTTAACAGCTTCCATCAATTGAACCTTTGGATCTTGAGGGAATTCTTCGCCCATCTTCTCAAAGTAGATTGCTTTGTATTTTGCAATCACTTCTTTTAGATCCTCTGCTGTCAAATCTGTATCAAGCTTAACGCCTTTTGCTTCTTTAAGTTCATCTAAGATGCCTTCGAAGAATGTCTTGCTCATCTCCATAACTACATCTGAGAACATTTGAATAAATCTTCTGTATGAATCATAGGCAAATCTTGGATTTCCTGTTTTCTTAGCAAATCCTTCAACAGCCACATCGTTAAGACCTAAGTTTAAGATTGTATCCATCATACCTGGCATAGATGCTCTGGCACCGGAACGAACTGAAACTAATAGTGGATCTTCTGTGTCGCCAAATTTCTTTCCTTGAATCTTTTCAAGATCCTCGATTGCTTCGAAAATTTGTTTTTCAACTTCTTCAGTAATCTTTTTTCCTTGGTTATAGTAATCTGTACAAGCCTCTGTAGTTACTGTAAACCCTTGAGGGATTGGTAATCCCAAGTTTGTCATCTCTGCAAGGTTTGAACCCTTACCACCAAGAAGGTTTTTCATTTCTGCTTTACCTTCTCTAAATAGATAAACCCATTTCATCGTTTCACGACCTCCTAAAATCTTATTACGTTTCGTAATGTTTACGCCTATTGTGAATAATGCTATTCATTGCTCACAATGCACTAATCATTATACCACAGATATTCCTTTCGTAAAGGGTTAAATCGCTGTTTTTCTTCATTTCATTGTGTTTTTTTTGTGCGAATTGCTAAACAATTTTGTTTTTTCGAAAATGTACGCAAAAATCTGTGTTTTAACGCTTTACTTTGCCCATAAATATATTTATAATCACTTCTGAAAAGAGGTGTGCGATGATTCCAAATGATCCTGTTATTTTATTAAGCTATATCAATACAAAACTACGTGATTTTTATTCATCACTTGATTTACTTTGCGAGGACCTAGACCTTTCAAAAGATGAGTTTGTTCGCAAACTATCTATGATCCATTATGAATACGATCCAACACTAAATCAATTTTTATAAATTCATCGGAGATATCTCCCAAAAACACTTCGAGCCACAGTCAAATCAAGACTGTGGCTCGAATCATTATTTAAAAATCAAATTTATCTGCAAAGTATGCTGGCAAATCGTCAATTTTTACTCGTATTTGTTCCATGGTATCGCGGTCTCGAATCGTAACGGATTGATCCTCTTGTGATTCAAAATCGTATGTAATACAAAATGGTGTTCCGATTTCATCCTGTCTTCTATAACGCTTTCCAATATTTCCACGATCATCAAACTCGCAATTATATTTTTTAGATAACATGCTATAAATCGCTTCTGCACCTTCTGTAAGTTTCTTTGAGAGAGGCAAAATACCAATCTTAATCGGTGCAATTGCTGGATGGAAATGAAGAACCGTTCGTACATCTCCCTCTCCAATTTCTTCTTCATCATAGGCAGAACATAAAAATGCCAATGTAACACGATCCGCACCTAGTGATGGCTCTACAACGTATGGAATATATCGCTCTTTTGATTCATCATCAAAATACGATAAATCTTGTCCTGAAACATTTTGGTGCTGTGTCAAATCATAATCGGTACGATCAGCAATGCCCCATAATTCCCCCCATCCAAATGGGTATAAAAATTCAATATCCGTTGTTGCTTTACTATAAAAGCTTAATTCCTCTGCATCATGGTCACGAACACGAAGCTCGTCATTTTTTAGACCAAGGTTGTTAAGCCAGTCAATACAAAATTGCTTCCAATACGCAAACCACTCTAAATCCGTATCTGGTTTACAGAAAAACTCTAATTCCATTTGCTCAAATTCGCGAATACGGAAAATGAAATTGCCTGGTGTAATTTCATTACGGAAGGACTTTCCGATTTGTGCAATACCAAACGGAATTTTCTTGCGTGATGTACGTTGTACATTTTTAAAGTTTACAAAAATACCTTGCGCTGTTTCTGGGCGCAAATATACGGTGCTTTTCGCATCTTCAGTTACACCTTGAAATGTTTTATACATCAAATTAAATTGACGGATCTCCGTAAAATTATGCTTTCCACAAGTAGGACAAGGAATGTTATTGTCCGCAATAAATTCTTGCATTTGCTCATGTGACCATGCATCAACTGCACCGTCAATAGCGATTTCGTTTTCTCCACAATAATCTTCGATGACTTTATCGGCACGGAAACGCTCGTTACATTCCCTACAATCCATCAAAGGATCAGCAAAGCTTCCTAAATGCCCCGATGCTACCCAAGTTTGTGGATTCATAATAATCGCACAATCTACACCAACATTAAAAGGTGATTCCATAACGAATTTTTGCCACCACGCTTTTTTAACGTTGTTTTTAAGCTCTACGCCGAGATTACCAAAATCCCATGAATTCGCTAAGCCTCCATAAATCTCTGAACCTGGATATACGAATCCTCTTGCCTTTGCAAGTGCTACGATTTTGTCCATTGTCTTTTCCATTTTACGTTTCCTCTTTCACTAATTGATTTATTTAAAAATAATATAATGCATACCACTTCCAATAATTTCGGCTTCGTTTTTTGCGCCTTCATTGATACTAACACCTTCTGAATAATACACAATATCACCATCAAATTGTATCGTCGTTTTAAAGTTCACTGCGCATACAAAATACGTTGTCCCTTTTACGATAACAGATGTCACTTGGTTTTGTGTCGCAGTCTCTGTAAACACACCCGAAATCGAAATGCCATTTGCCTCTGCTTCGCTAATCGAAGATACTTTTAGCTCCCACTCTGTGCTATCTGAATTATTGTCCTTTGTAAAACCAATAAAATCCTCATAGGACTTGTAGCTTAGCATCACTTTGGCAACGGCGTTTTCTACGCCTACTTCATCAATTGCTACAGGGATTTTTTTGGCCCCTTCTAATGATGGTTGGACCACATCCTCTGTCTTGCCTGTTTTTTTATTGTACGCCTTTACGCGCTCCTTTAAATTCTTTTCAAACTCCTGAATCGAATACTTTTTTTCATCAAAATCTTCTATCTCTACGCTCTTTACACCACCATTGCGGTCTACAAAAATGGAGCTTTGCTTCGGGCTAAAATCATACATTGCTTTCCCTGATTCTGTTGACCTTTTTGTATCGATTCTAGGTTTGCATGCCACCAAGGATAGCAGCATCATTACGCTTATTAGTGCAATACTTACTATTTTTTTCATAATATCTCCTTTATCGTCCTTTGCTATCTTACCTTCTTCTCGACCTTTCGTCAATATCTTCGTTGCATTTTCCATGTTTTTATGTGAGGCCATCAAGCATGTGCAATGATTTAAAATCATGGTCTAAATATTTTTTCTTATGCTTCTCAAAATAATGTGTCACTTCATCGTATAAATCCTTTGAAAGCGCAAAGGCAAACAATTGGTTGATAGGCGTTTCTCTCATATATTGTAATGAATATTGCACCCTTTTTGATACCTCATCCTCCGCTGGATACGGCCCTATTCCATTAATCATCATAAGTCTTACTTCAAAGGCTAGACGAATTACTTTCTTTTCAATCGTCTCTTTCAAAAGTGCTTTGCAAGAAGAAAATAGTAGCATTAAGGTTTGGCGACTCTCCTCATTTTCTTGAACGAAATAATCGGCCAATTCCATAAAATACATTCCATAGGTAACCGCCTCTAAATCCTTCACAATCGCATCAAAATACTCAAACACATCTGCCTTTGTTAAGACATATGCATTTTTCCCTGGGTACACATGAAATTTTGCACATGTAAATGGTTTTGCAATCGCCAACAAAGGACTTGTTGCCCTTCTGCACCCATTTGCAAATGCAATAATTCGACCATATTCTTTTGTCAATATGACTAAGCGCTTGTCATAATCGCCAACTGGCGTTGCGCTAATAACCATACCTGTTAATACGATTGTTTCTTTCATATTTAGTGGTCCTTATTATGATAACCAAAGTTTTTCATCAAAAGCTCGTTGTCTCTCCATTCTTTACGCACCTTAACCCATAGCTTTAAATTCACCTTTTGTCCAAGCAAATTTTCGATATCAATTCTTGCCTGTGAGCCAATTTTCTTTAAGACACCGCCACCTTTTCCAATGACAATCCCCTTATGAGAATCTCTCTCACAAACAATGGAAGCCTCTATATCGGTAATCGGTTGCTTCGCGCGTTCTTTCATTGTTTCAATTTCTACGGCAATACCATGTGGAATTTCATCTTGCAAAAGTCGCAATGCCTTTTCCCTAATTAGCTCCGCCACGATTTGTCTCATCGGCTGGTCAGTAATTGTATCCTCATCATAAAATGGATCACCATATGGCATATAGGAAAACAAACAATCCTTCAAATGATCTAAATTTGTTTCTTTCAAAGCTGAAACAGGCACGATTTCTGCAAAATCGCACATATCCTTATAATAATCAATAACTTTTAGGATGGTCTCTTTTGGCACCGTATCGATTTTATTAATAATCAAAATAACGGGCGCCTTGCACTGCTTTAGCTTCTTCGCAATTCCTTGCTCACCGTCACCACTAAAGGTTGTCGGTTCAATTAGCCATAGCACCAAATCCACTTCGCTTAATGTTTTATGTGCCACATTTAACATATACTCGCCTAACTTATTTTTCGCCTTATTAATTCCTGGCGTATCTAAGAATACAAGTTGTCCACGCTCATCCGTAAACACCGTTTGAATACGGTTTCTAGTTGTTTGTGGCTTATATGAGGTAATGGCAATTTTTTGACCAATCAAATGATTCATCAAGGTTGATTTTCCGACATTCGGTCTTCCGATAATGGTAATAAAGCCTGCTTTTTTTTGATTCATAAATCTCCTTATGTAATAATTAGTGGGCGGATTGTCATAAACAATTCTTTTGCCTCTTCAATTTTTTCTTCATTGCCGATAACGCAAAGATAATTCTGATCCATTGCATCCTTCGCACGTTTTGCTAATTGCTTTAATTGTGCCAAATCGGTTTGAAGAATATCATCTCGTGTTTTTTGCAATAGCTCCTCGCCAATGCAACACATATGTAGCACATAATTCTTTCTACCTAGTGCGCCAACCGTAAGTGGTGCATCCAAATTTCCAATCGTACCAATGATATATTTCTCAACGCTTCGATTATCTAACTCTAATTCCTCGATATACGTTGGCAATTCCTCATATACGGTCATCGTATTTCGTAGATTCGGATCACGATAAGAGCGTAGCGTTAATGACTCTCTTCCTAGCATAGCACTACAACCATAGGCACCACCCTTTACACGAATATTTTGCCACAAATACTCATAACCAAGAATAACATTCATTACATGTGTGACACCTGTGTACTTAGTTCCTTCTTCGTATTGTCCGCCTCGTGCCACATATTGCACTTGCGCCGCCGTTTTAAAGCCCTCGTTCAACTTTCCATACGCATCGATTTCAAAACGCTTTATCGCCATCGTTGTTTTTTCAAATTGCTCGGTAAATGAACACATTTCACGCTTGAAAATATCCATTCCCTCTTCGTCACATGTCACATTAAATTCCAACAACTCCATGCAACAAACTTTTTTCATTAAGGATTCTAGCTTTTCGATAAATATCGCTTTATGATGTTTAAATTCTTGTTGCGCTGATACGAGAAAATCATAAAAACCAATTCCATTGATTTGATCCTCGATAGCTGCTGATGGACTATAATAGGCTTCCATACGCTTAACAGCTACCAAATCACTTCTTCCTTGCAATTGCATTTCCATGGAAGACTTCATTTGCATCAACAACTCACCAAATCGTTTTTCATCGCTAAAATCGGTATCGAAAATCATTTCCGAAATCAATTCAAATGCTTTGTGCACTTTTTCATATAAAGCACGCGCCCCAAATTCCAGTTTTACGTGAATACAATCGGTATCGATTTGACGATACGAAATGACACCTGTTGATAAACCGCCCAAATGCAACCCAATTTCATCACTAAATTCCTTATAGGAATGTTGTTTCGTATCCACTAACCCAAGCACCTTTGATAATAGCGCAAGATATGGAAGCTCGCTTGCCGTAACATTTCCACAATCGAAAATAACGTCCATATATGCTATGCGATTTGTATACATTGGCGAATGAAATACTGGTATTTCATTGATTTGAATTTGACTAGCATCGATTTTCTTAATCTTTTTTTCAATATCTTCAGTCGCTAACAAAGGAATCGCTTCCATCTCCTCTTTTGTTGATGGCATATCCTGAAAAATGCGAAGCTCTTTTGTTTTTTCGATAATTTGTTCTACTTCTTCATCACGAAGATTCGCTTTAATGGATGCTAATTCGCCAGCCAGTTCTGCATCTTCTTTTTCCGTCAACCCCTTACATGGCGCTAGCGTCATCAATACACCATGTTGATTTTGAAGTAAGTAAGTTTTGATAAGCTCCTCAAAATAGTTTGTATGAATTTTTTCGCGTAGTTTTGTATAAATTGCGCCCATTTCAAGATGTAAAAATGGTTGCTCATCACCATAAAGCCAAGAATCGAATTGGTTGATAATATACATTAAGCCTTTTGGATAACGCCCAAAGTCAGCTTCCTTAAATTGAAATTCTTTATGATTGATAGAAGCTTCTAGCGAGTTTTTGCTTACTCCTTCCTCGACAATGCTTTGTAATGTCTTTTCAATTGTCTCTAAAAACAATTCTTTATGTTGCACATTCGTTCCCGTTGCTGTGATTTCGAAGTAATTTTGCAAAATACCCGAAGCCGATCCTCCCATCACATCTTCCGCGATTTCTAAATCCAAAATCGCTTGCTTAAGTGGTGCTCCTTCTTTTGCAATCAACACATCTTCTAATACACCAAGCGCGCAAACTTCTAATTCATTTAATGCGTGTGTGGTTACTTTCGACCATGTCAAATAGGTGTTATTTTCTTCGCTTTCATCTTGTGAAATAGCATATGGATAGGTCATTTGCTTCATTGTCTCAAATGGCTTTTGAAATGCAATGGTGGAATCTAGCTCAATTGCTGTAAAGTCAGCCAAGTACGCCTCATCTAACCAAACCAAACGCTCTGTCATATCCATATCGCCATATAAGCAAATATACGAATTGGATGGATGGTAATAGGTTTGATGGAATTCTATAAATTCTTCATACGTAAGTGCTGGAATATGCTTTGGATCACCGCCTGATTCTACGCCGTATGGTGTATCAGGGAATAATGCGTTAAATAATTGTCGCTCTAGCACACTTTCTGGCGAAGAAAATGCCCCTTTCATTTCATTATACACAACACCATTGATTGTTAAATCATCTTCCTTGCTCTCCAATTCATAATGCCAACCCTCTTGACGAAAGCTATTGTCATTTTTGTATATGTTGGGATATAACACAGCATCCATATAGACCGACATTAGATTTTTAAAATCCTGCAAATTGCAACTAGCAATCGGATAAATTGTCTTATCTGGATAGGTCATTGCGTTTAAGAACGTATTCAATGAGCCTTTCACCAATTCAACAAATGGATCTTTGGCTGGATAGTTTTTGGAGCCACATAGTACGCTATGCTCCAAAATATGTGCAACGCCCGTACTGTTTTTAGGTGGTGTGCGAAAACCAATAGTAAATACTTTATTTTCATCATCATTGGAAAGTAGTGAAATTCGTGCTCCTGATTTGTTATGTTTCAGCAAGTATCCTTCTGTGCGAATCCCCTCTAAATGAGTGCTTTCAAGTAATGTATATTGTTCTGGTACCCTAAATTTCATATGATAACTCCTTTTGTTTTATATATTTTTAAAAATCATATCCTTCATAATGGCGAAGAACTCTCTTACGCAATTATTTGGCAACAATTTGATATTTTCTTTTGCCGCAATGCCTGTAATATCTCTAAATCCTTGTTTTTTAAATAGTTTTTTTGCCCGATACATATGAAAACCAGATGTCACAACAGCAACGGAGATATCCTCCTTAATCAGTTCTTTTGCAAATGCAATATTTTCGGCTGTATTGATGGATGTATCTTCGACAATAATGCGGTCAACGTCAATCCCCTTAGCCACCAAATACTCTTTCATCGCTTGCGCTTCCGAAATGGATTCGTCATTTCCTTTTCCTCCACAAACAATGACGTTCACTTCTTCGCATTCTTCCAAGTATGTATAGGCCGCGTCCAATCGATCTTGCAAAACGGGACTTGGTTTTTCACCATACAGCCTCGCTCCTAGCACAACGAGCGTATCTACCTCTTTATTAGGGTAGGCATTCATTTGTGTAAAAATCAACATTTGAATAATACAAAACACTAAAATGCCTAATGCAACCGTCGTTTTAATAAAGACATTCCAAAAAAGTGGTATGTGAATATTCTTTTTTCGTATACCATACAATGCACCCGTAATTACAAGACAAATGATTGCTAACAGTAGCCAAAAAAATGCAAACGAGGCCGCAAATCCTGCATAAGCGATTAACACAATAAAATGAATGATGGCGACTATGGTAAGAATTCCAAACAGTATGATCATGCACTTACTCCTTTGCTTTACTAGCGACTTGTCGAATCACCATATATGGCAAAGCGACACAATCGGCAACGACGCGTATTTTCTGTTTTGGATGTGGGCACGCTTCTATGGAATTGCCTTCTTCATCATACAGCGTCTTAACAATGCTATGTTGATTTTCACCATCAAAGCACATAATCTCGATTTCATCTCCCACGCAAAACTTATTGCGCTGTTCGATCATAAAGCTTCCATCTTCATAAACTTCTTCAATACAACCTAGGTATATATAGTTTACAACATACGTATTGTTGTCGTAGATTTGTGTTTCCTCTGTTGGTTTTCCAAAGAAAAACCCTGTTGTAAAATCACGATATGTGCATTTCCCAATTTCTTGTTTATAGTATTCTAATTTTGATGCATACAATGCTGGATCTTCTTCATAATCCTTAAATGCTTGTGAATAGGTTCTAGCTACGGTTGCTACATATAATGCTGTCTTCATGCGTCCTTCTATTTTGAAGCTATCAATTCCCGCATCGCATAATGCTGGAATATGCTCGATCATACATAAATCCTTTGAATTAAATAAATATGTGCCTCTTTCATTTTCATATACATCAATATATTCATTTGGCCGTTTTTCTTCTACTACGGAGTACTTCCATCTGCATGGGTGAGTACAAGCACCTTGGTTTGCATCTCTTCCTGTAAAAAACGCGCTTAGTAAGCATCTTCCTGAATAAGAGATACACATAGCACCATGAATAAAGCTTTCTATCTCCATATCTTCTGGAATGTGTGCGCGAATATCTTTAATCTCATCAAGGGATAACTCTCGTGCGGTTACAACTCTTTTTGCGCCTAGCTTATACCATCCTAAAAAGGTTTGATAATTTGTATTATTGGCTTGCGTAGATACGTGCAATTCCATTTGTGGTATAAGTTCTTTTGCCAGCATAAAAAGCCCCATATCAGCGATAATAACGGCATCTGGTTTTAGTTCATTGAGCTGTAGAAAATACTCTTTTGCTTCTTCAATATCGGTATTGTGTGCCAATATATTGGCCGTCACATATATTTTCACACCATGCAAATGAGCAAATTTGATACCCTCTTTCATATCTTCATACGAAAAGTTTTTCGCCTTTGCTCGCAAGCTAAATGCCTCTCCACCAATATAAATAGCATTCGCTCCATATTTCACAGCGATCTTTAATACTTCTAAATTATTCGCTGGCACTAAAATTTCTCTTTGTCGCATAAGTAGTTCCTTTCATTAGTAGCTTCCATTCACAAACACAAAGAAGCTATTTGCAAGATTATCATACCTTTTTGCCATCAAAAAAGCAAGCTAGAAGTAGCCTGCTCTTTTTTATGAACCTTTAATTTTTTTGAAAGATTTAGTACGTCCTATTTATTGAAAATACTCAATACCTGCTTCAAACAACTTCATATCCTGCTCGCCGTAAATATTAATTGCCACCTTGTCACCTCTACGCTCAGAGTGTGCCATTTTTCCTAATACACGACCATCAGGACTTGTAATACCTTCGATAGATGCATATGAACCATTGATATTCCATTCTTCGTCCATCGAAATATTTCCGTCAATATCGGCATATTGTGTAGCCACTTGACCATTTGCAAATAATGCTTCAATCCATTCTTTTGAGGCAATGAAGCGTCCCTCACCATGTGAGGTTGGGTTGCAATATACGTCGCCTAATGTCGCTTTTTGTAGCCAAGGTGATTTATTCGATACAACCTTTGTATATACCATTTTGGATACATGTCGACCGATTGAATTGTATGTTAGCGTTGGAGCGTCCTTTGTTTGAACGGTCATTTTTCCAAAAGGAACTAAGCCTAGTTTAATGAGGGCTTGGAAACCGTTGCAAATACCAAGTGCCAATCCATCTCTCTCCTCAAGAAGCTTCGTAATCGCTTCTGTCAGTTTTTCATTTCTAAATGCTGTTGCAAAGAATTTTGCTGAACCTTCTGGTTCATCACCAGCAGAAAATCCTCCAGGGAACATAACGATTTGCGATTTTTCAATGCCCTTACTAAACTGTGCAATCGAATCCACAATATCGTCTGCTGTTTGATTGCGAAGCACTTGAACGATAACATTTGCACCCGCTCTCTCAAATGCTTTGGCACTATCGATTTCACAATTTGTACCTGGGAATACTGGAATAAATACCGTCGGTTTCGCTATTTTATTTTTTGCAACATAAATTGTTTTGGCATCGTATAGTTTTTCTTCGCCCAAATCAATCGCAAATTCTGATTTTGTAGGGAATACTTTTTCGAGTGTCGCTTCCCATGTTTGAATTGCTTTGTCTAAATCAATCACGATATCCTTGTATTGAATGTCTTTTGTGGTTGTCACTTCACCAATAAGCGTATGTGGTGTATGCAATTGTTGTGTTGCCACCTCTGCAATAATACATCCATAGGCAGGTGCAAATAACAGTTCTTCTGCCGCATCAAATAATGCAACACCTTTTTTATTTCCAAATGCCATCTTGCTAATCGCTTCCGCGATACCATTTGCACCAAGTGCATAAGCGGATACAATGTTGCCATCCTTAATATCTTCATGAATAGACGCATACAATGCTTTTACCTGCTCATAGTTTGGTACGTCAAATGCATCCTTTTCAATTTCAAAAAGAACTAATTTATGATTTGCTTCTTTTAATTCTGGTGAAATAATTGTTTTATCACTTGCGACATCAACAGCAAATGAAACAAGTGTTGGAGGTACAGAAATATCGCCAAAGGTTCCTGACATGGAATCCTTTCCACCAATCGATGGAAGCGCAAAACCAAGCTGTGCATTGTACGCACCTAGCAAGGCTGAGAATGGCTCTCCCCATGTTTGATTGCTTGTCATGCGACGGAAATACTCCTGGTATGTCATGCGAATCTTAGAATAATCTCCACCTGTTGCTACAATTTTTGCGATTGAATCTACAACTGCGTAAATTGCTCCATGATAAGGGCTCCATGTAGAAAGATATGGATCATAGCCATAGCTCATCATCGTCACAACATCGGTTTTTCCTTTTAGAACTGGCAATTTTGCTACCATCGCTTGTGTTTCTGTCAATTGGTATTTTCCACCGTGAGGCATCAATACGCTACCAGCTCCAATAGAACCATCAAACATCTCAACAAGCCCTTTTTGTGAACATACATTCAAATCGCCTAACATCGCAAGCCATTTTTCTTTTATACGTTCTTCATCAAGTGGTTGTTGCTCAAAATAAGAATCTTCTTTTGCTGGTATTTTTACTTCCACATCGGTCTCTTGATGTGCACCATTTGTATCTAAAAATGCTCTCGATAAATCAACGATAACTTGACCTCTCCACTTCATTACAAGTCGAGGTTCTTCTGTCACAATAGCGACTTCAACAGCTTCTAAATTTTCTTCTGCTGAATATTGCAAGAATTCTGCAATATCCTTTTTATCCAATACAACAGCCATACGCTCTTGTGATTCCGAAATCGCAATTTCTGTTCCATCAAGTCCCGCATATTTTTTAGGTACTTTATCGAGATCAATTTGCAAACCATCTGCCAATTCACCAATCGCAACCGAAACACCACCTGCTCCGAAATCATTGCACTTTTTAATCAAACGACTCACTTCTGGTCGTCTAAATAAGCGTTGGATTTTGCGTTCGGTTGGCGCATTTCCTTTTTGTACTTCTGCACCACACGTATCAATTGATTCTTCTGTATGCGCTTTTGATGAGCCTGTCGCTCCACCACAACCATCACGTCCTGTACGTCCACCTAATAATACGATAATATTATCTGGATCCGATGTTTCACGCACAACATCCTTGCGAGGTGCAGCGCCCATAACAGCGCCGATTTCCATTCGCTTCGCCACATAATTTGGATGGTAGATTTCTTTTACAAGGCCTGTTGCTAGGCCAATTTGATTGCCATATGAGCTGTAGCCATGTGCTGCTTGACGAACGATTTTCTTTTGTGGTAGCTTGCCCTTTAGTGTCTCGGCAAGTGATTTTGTCGGATCGGCTGCCCCTGTTACACGCATCGCCTGGTATACATAGGTTCTTCCTGACAATGGATCACGAATCGCACCACCAAGGCACGTTGCCGCACCACCAAATGGCTCTATTTCCGTAGGATGATTATGTGTTTCATTTTTGAAATTCACTAACCACTCTTCTGTATAAGCTTCTTTTCCGTCTTCTGCTTCAAATGTTACTGGAACAACAATTGAACAGGCGTTAATTTCGTCTGTTTCTTCTTGATCGTCTAGCTTGCCCTCTTTTTTGAGCTTGCGCATAGCCATCAATGCCAAATCCATCAAACAAACAAACTTGTCGTTGCGTCCTGAAAAAATCTCATTTCGATCCGCAATATATTGCGCATAGGTCGCTTCCATCGGAACACGGTAGTATCCGTCTTGGAATGTAATGGTTTTAAGCTCTGTTTGAAAGGTTGTATGGCGACAATGGTCAGACCAATATGTATCTAATACACGAATTTCCGTCATCGACGGATCTCTGTTTTCTTCATTTTCAAAATAGGTGCGAATATGCAAGAAATCCTTAAAGGTCATCGCTAGGCCAAGTGAATCGTAGAGATCTTTTAATTCCACTTCGCTCATCGTGCAAAAGCCATCAAAAATCATCACATCCGCAGGTTCTTCGAATTCTGTTATGAGTGTTTCAGGAAGTGTATCACTTGCCTGTCTTGAATCGACTGGATTAATGCAATGTAGCTTGATTTGATTTTTTTCGTCATCCGTCAAATCACCACTAATAATATAAGTTGTCGCTGTCTTAATAACAGGTGTTTCGCTTTCTTTTAATAATTGAATACACTGCTCTGCTGAATCTGCTCTTTGGTCATATTGGCCAGGCAAATATTCTACCGAAAAAACAAAGTCCCCTTCATTTTTTGGAAACTCATATTCATAATAATCGTCTACTGGAGGCTCATGAAAAATCGTTTGCAATGCTTTCTCATAAATATCCTTTGAAACACCTTCCATATCATAACGAATCAATACACGAACATTGTCTATTGTCTTGATTCCTAAATAACTCTTAATCTCTTGTCGAAGTTCCTTTGCTTTAATGGCAAATTCCGTTTTCTTCTCTACATATACACGTTTTACGCTCATAATTCCTCCAAAAAGATTCTTTTGTTTTACATCGTTTCTATTATAACATTGTTTTGTTTGAGATGACAACCACATTTTCATTGCGGTTAAATCTCAAATGTTTCCATCCTTGCAAACGCCAATCCTGCAATCAAAAAATTGAATGCACAAAAAGCCAAGGAAATAAGCATGGCAATCATCAATCCGATTGCTGGTGAGGCTATTGCCCCTAACACAAATACCATAGTGACTACGATAGTAAAACTAACCGTCATCAATGCAAAAGTGATGAGCTGCTTCATAATTTCAAAAACAGCATCCCCGAGTAACCCATCTATCAAAATACAACTATACAATTGTGTCATGTGCAAAACGATACCCAACACAACAATAATCAGCGCATATAAAAGTGGCAATCTACCTGTTACAACAGCGGGAAGCACCAACAAGGCTGTGTCAATCATGGCTTTAAAAATTTCTAATTTTGTCACATAATATAGCTTTGCATAAATCGAATCTGGAATGAGATACGTATATAATTTCGTGTACTCCTCACGCCATTTTTCTAACCCACCAAATGCCATCATTTTTAGAATCACCAACATAAGTACATACGAACCTACTCGCACATTTAGTTGTTCTATCTCAATGCGCAAAAAGAAATAGCCTAGTATCAGTATGACAATGGAATGAATATTGATAAAAAACAACTTTCTGCGACGTGCAACCATCAACTGCTTATAATAAATGGCTTTTGCATAATACCCCTTTGCCTTCATGGTAATTTCTTTGTATTTCTTAGTTTTGTTTTTGCTAGGCAAAATTGGTCGTTTTCCTTGCTTGCGCTTTTCTTTTAGCGTACTAATCATTTGTGCGAGTGCTACTGCATCTTCATAGTACTCACCATTACATTTCATCTTCACAATATATACAATTGCCACAAGCAAGCTAATACCATAACATGCCACACCAATTAAACTGGCTAGTCCAATCGCGCTACCTGCCATACTTGCAAAGAATGCATTAATAAAAGCAATCTTCCAACCGATGATTGGTATCAATTGCAAAATCGGATGTTTAACAAATTGATCAATCAAAGAAAGATTGATTTGATTGCCACGAATCATTAGAAAGGCTAATCCGACCACTAAAAAGAGAAATACGATAATCGCATAGCGAACAAATTTTTTAAATGTCTCTGTTACCTTCTCACTTGCAAACAAAAGCAAGGAAAGTCCCATTTCGATAATATTGTCCACAAAAAAGCTAATCAATAAAAATAGCAGGATTGTTCCCATGCTCTCCTTCATATTAATAGCAAACCATATTAAAAATACGACTTGTATAAGAGAATGTGTTACGATACTGCGCATTTTCGAAAAAATAAAAATGCTTTTTGCATCAATCGGCGCTGTGAAAAGCATATTCTCATCTGCTAGAGAAAATGGAATACCTGTTTTTGACGCAAGCGCCCATAGCTTTGTTGGCATCGAAATCAATTCAAATGCGACAAGTATGATCGTCATACTCATTTTCCCAGACAAAAAGGCATTTTCATCGGTAGAAAGTTGCAATGCCGCCATCATCATTCCAACACCATAAAAAAGTATCATCGCCAACCCTACATACGTCATCGGCTTTTTCAAGAGTTTTTTAATTCGATTAAAAAACATTTTCGATCCAAGGAATAATAAATGTTGCATATTACACTTCCTTCTCACTTTCCGTTAATGAAAAATAGAATTTTTCAATACTTTCATTATCATCCGTTTCATTGCGATTGTACTGACCGATAATCGCACCCTTTTGCATAACAAATACCGTATCCCAAAATTCCTTCACCAAATCCAAAATATGCGTGCTAATCAAAAATGTCTTGCCTTTTTCTTTGTATTCGAGAATTAATTTCTTTAATTCATTAATCGCCTTTGGATCTAACCCCACCATTGGCTCATCCAATATAATGACCTCTGGATTCGTAATTAAGGCACAACAAATACTAAGCTTTTGCATCATCCCCTTTGATAGCTCGTCGCCGAATTTGTTGAGCTTATCTTCCAATTCAAATCGCTCAACTAACGTCTTCATCTCTTCTTCATACTCTTCAACGCCGTAAGCTCGAGCGATAAATTCTATATGTTCCTTAATCGTAAGATCGGGATAAATCGAAGGGATTTCTGGCACATAAGCAACACGCTTTTTTGCTTCCATGGAGCGCGCTGGGTATCCAGTAACGAAAATCTCCCCCTTATAACGAAGCAATCCGACAATGGATTTAATGGCCGTTGATTTTCCAGCTCCATTGCTACCAAGCAAAATAGCAACCTTGCCTTGCTCTACGGAAAAATTGATTTGATTAACTGCCAACGTCTTTCGATAGAATTTTGTTAGATTTTTAACCTGAAGCATTCCATTAGCTCCTCTCAATAATTTCATTTTTATTTTTGTAAATGCTACCTTGTGGTATAAAACTACGAACGGCTGACAATGGATAAACAGACGCATAGGCGCCGATAATGGTTCCTGGATTTAGAACGCTTGAACAACCCACTTCCACCTCATCTGCCAAAATTGCGCCGATTTTTTTCATGCCTGTTTCAAAGCGATCTGTATAATCAAAAATCACAATATTTTTCTTGTCCGATTTCACATTGGAGGTAATAGCACCTGCTCCTAAATGCGCCTTATAGCCTAATATCGAATCACCCACATAGTTGTAATGTGGTACTTGAACGTTGTCGAATAAAATCACATTTTTAAGCTCCGTCGAATTGCCTACCACTGCGTAATCGCCGATAATTGCATTGCCTCGAATAAATGCACAATGCCTCACTTCTGTAAATTGCCCGATAATGCAAGGCCCCGTAATGGAAGCACTTTTAGCGATAACGGCGTTATTTGCTACCCACACATCCTTCTCATATTCATAGTATGCATCCTTTGGTAAGGCTTCAATTAAATCATAAATAAATGTCTTAATATGTGGCAAGACTTGCCATGGATATTCGTATTTCTCTAACTCACTCCACGCAATAGATGCTTTCTCAATAAACAATTCGCTTGTTTTAATCATCGTATTTTCTCCTCTATTTTTTATAAAAGCCTTCGATTTGATAAAATCTTTGTTCAATTCTTTCAGGTTGCCTAATTTGCTTTACGCGCTCAACTCGTTTGATAATAAAATCTTCGAGCTTCTTCATATACTCTTGTGTGGTGGTTGTTCCTTGCGATACATAGGATAACCCCTTCTCCCAGCTTGCTGTTAAATCAGGATTTAGCATTTGAGGCATAGATACCAATGTTGCTTCATACACGTACTCGCCAAGTAAAGCTGGCGTAATCACTTGCGTTTTATTATTAAGCGATAAATACTTAATCGTCAATAGCTTCTTCAAAATCTCCGCCCTCGTAGCACTTGTTCCGATACCAGCGCCTCTAATTTGTTCACGCAAGCTCTCATCTTCAATCAACTGTCCCGCATTTTCCATCGCCAAAATCAAGGATCCTGACGTGTAGCGTGATGGTGGGGTTGTCTCACCTGCCTTGATTGTATAATCGCTACGCATAACCATCATACCCTTTTTTAATCCTTTAAACATCTCTAACAATTTCGGATCATGCTTTGCCTCTGCCAAATCGTCTTTTTTATTCTCTGTTTTTGCATTTAATACGGCAAAAAACCCTTCATTTTCTTGAAGCTTAACACTTGTACTAAACGCTTCGCTATACGCATCATGTGAAACGGCTACAAAGATGGTTGTTTTTTGATAAATGACTGCTGGATAGAAAACGCTCAAAAAACGGCGCACAATAAAATCATACACCATCCTTTGCTCGCCAGCTAGAGAGCGATACGCATGAATATTGCCTGTTGGAATAATCGCATAATGGTCGGTAATCTGCTTGTCATCTGTGTATTTTGTTTTGGCGATTTGCTCATAGCTCTTTGATGTTATGATATTTTCGACAAATGGTCGATATTCTTCAATGTTTTCCAATCCTTTAATGTTTTTGATCACTTCTTTTGCGACGGCTGTTGAAATCACTCGCGCATCCGTTCTAGGATAGGTAACTAATTTTTTCTCATACAATTCCTGTGCGATTTTTGATGTCGCCTCTGGATTGATTTTTAATCGCTTAGAACATTCATTTTGAAGCTCTGCTAAATTAAATAATAAAGGGGGCAATTTCTTTTCTTTTTTTCTCTCTACCTTTGTAATCGTTCCTTGCTCTTTATCCTTTTCAAGTAACTCTTCCACAAATCCCTTTGCAATCGCTTCGTCCTTAAATCCATTTTCTTTATATAAGTAAGGCATATTGGCATGCTTGCTTGTCGCATCGACTTTCCATTCTGTTTCAAATGCCACATCGTCCTTTACAAACTGGCCAAGTATCCGATAAAATGGCGTCTTGACGAATTCTCGAATTTCTCGTTCCCTTCGCACAACCATCCCCAGTACACACGTCATCACACGCCCAATCGAAACGACTGCCCACTTTTGATTAGTATGCTTTGCAATGGTTGGCCCAAATTTCAATGTCAATAATCTGGAAAAATTAATTCCCATCAAGTAGTCTTCTTTTGCACGCAAATAGGCGCTTTGTGCTAGGTTATCATAGATTGATAAATCCTTCGCCTCTAAAACGCCTCGTTTAATCTCTTCTTCTGTTTGTGAGTCAATCCATACACGCTTTTTTAATGGACAGGTTACATTTGCCATTTGGTCAACCAAACGATAAATATACTCTCCCTCTCGCCCCGAGTCGGTACACACATAAATGGTATCAATATCATCTCGTGACAAAAGCCCTGCAACAATATCAAATTGCTTTCGAACGGCTGGAATTACTTCGTATTTGAATTCTTTAGGCAAAAATGGCAATGTATCAAGTCTCCATTTTTTAAGAGTCGCATCATATACTTCTGGATAACTCATCGTCACAAGATGCCCTACGCACCAAGTGACAAGAATTTCTTCTGATTCTAAATAACCATCTCTTCGTTTTACGCTTTTTGTCAACACCTTGGCAAACTCCTGCGCAACACTTGGCTTTTCACTAATAAATAATTTTTTCCCCATGCTAATTCCCTAAATCTTGTTCAATGATACCGCTTTGTTTGATAGTAACACGACTTAGTTTCAACTCATTAATCGGTACCTTCGCCGTCTTAATACCCGTTCGCATGCCATTTGTATCGGCTTTTAGTTCATTGTACAGTGCTTGATATTTGCTTTTGTCGAAAACAAAAAACTGCGCCGTTTGGGTTGTTAAGGATACGGAATCATCTACCACGCCAAAATATTCAACGCGTCCACCCATATAATTTTTTTCTTGATTAACCTTTAGCAAATTATAAATGGCTGTTTTCGTATCTTTGATTGCTGAAAATATCACATTTTTAGAAGCATCATTATAATCGCTATCGCTTGCAACCACTTTTTTATTCAACGAATCGGCTACGGCAATGGTCGCCTCGCAAGCCATACCTCCCGCTGCAAAAATCACATCACAGCCTTCTTGATAAAAGATTCGTGCCTTCTCTTGCAATGTCGTCGCATTGTCCCATTGTGTTCCATAGGTGTATTGAACGCAAACACTGCTTTCTCCTAAATTCAGCTCCTTTGCAGCATATTCTGCTCCTTGCAAAAGTCCGAAGCCATACGCACCAATCGGCGCATTTGCCCCTTCGCCAATAAAGCCAATGTTTAGGTATCCTTCAATCACCAACGCATAGCCAGTCATAAAGCCACTTTGCTCATTCGCAAACATCATCGAAAAACAATTTTCTTGTATATAACTTTCAAACTCATCTCCCGTTTTTCCATTTCCAGGGATAGCGTCAATCAAAACGAAACGAATGTACTTGTACTGGTCTTGTGCCATCAAAACTGCTTTTTTATAGATTTCCCCTTGGCAAATGATTGTTTTGATTCCGTCATCCACTGCCTTTGTAATCGCCTTGCGAATCGCTTCTTCACTCGTACTTGTCGTCTCAATTAGCTTACAAGCGGTACTGTTCTCGTCGCAAAATTCTTCGATACCTTCCCATGTATTCTTAATCGATCGATCTTCCTTTGCTTGCTCTGTATTTGTCACAAGTAGAGCAATTTTCGCGTTCTTTTTTGAGCATCCCGAAAAAGCCATAATCGACATCATGATTAATGTGGTAATGAGACAAATGCGTTTTAGTTTCTTCAAAACAATACCCCCTTAACGATTCTTTACTACCTAAAGATTAAATTATAAATTTGTACTTGTCAAGGAAGAAATAATATGGTACTATAACTATCGTTCTTAAGTTTTGCCGGCGTGTCGGAATGGCAGACGAGACAGACTCAAAATCTGTTGTCCGCAAGGGCGTAAGGGTTCGAGTCCCTTTGCCGGCATTATACGAAGCAAGCAAGTTCCCCCACGCTTTATAAGCGAATCCAACATAGTTAGATTAGGGCGGACTTGCTTGTTTCCGTATGAGAACAAAATATCAATGTATGATAAGGAGTCAACACATGTCAGCTTTGTACGAAAATCTACTGAACATTACTGGTGGACAACTAATTATGTGGGCGATTGGCGGTATCCTCATTTATCTTGCCGTAAAAAAAGATATGGAGCCTACCTTGCTATTGCCGATGGGATTTGGTGCTATTTTAGTCAACCTTCCGATGTCAGGTGCCGTTACCCAGATCCACAATGGAATTGCCGAAGTCGGTATTATCAACGAACTATTTGATATGGGTATTGCCAACGAGCTATTTCCTCTTCTTCTTTTTATTGGAATTGGAGCGATGATTGACTTCACACCATTACTGACAAATCCAAAGCTATTATTGTTCGGCGCTGCCGCACAGTTTGGTATTTTCTTTACACTTAGTACCGCCGCTCTTTTTGGCTTCGAGCTAAAGGATGCCGCTTCTATCGCCATTATTGGTGCAGCAGATGGCCCTACTTCAATCTTCGTAGCCAATTACCTAAAATCAAATTATATCGGCGCTATCATCGTTGCCGCTTATTCCTATATGGCATTAGTTCCACTAATCCAACCACCCGTTATCAAGATGTTGACGACAAAAAAAGAGCGCTTGATCCGTATGCCATATGAAGCAAAGGCCGTTTCTCGCACAACCAAAATTCTTTTCCCTATCGTTATCACCGTTATTACTGGTATCGTTTCACCTCGTGCTGTTGCACTAATTGGATTCTTGATGTTTGGTAATCTCATTCGTGAATGTGGCGTTTTATCTTCCCTTTCCGATACAGCCCAACATGTACTAGCAAACCTTGTTACATTAGTGCTTGGTATTACCATTGCTTCTAAGATGCAAGCAGCAAGCTTCCTAAACAAAGAAACCTTATTGATTATGTTTTTAGGTATGATTGCCTTTATCTTTGATACTGCAGGTGGCGTACTATTCGCCAAGTTCCTAAATCTCTTCTCAAAAAAGAAGCTTAATCCTATGATTGGTGCCGCAGGTATCTCTGCATTCCCTATGTCTGCTCGTGTTGTTCACAAGCTAGGCCTTGCAGAAGATCCAACAAACTTCTTACTCATGCATTCGATTGGTATTAATGTTTCTGGTCAAATTGCATCCGTTATCGCAGGTGGTATTTTATTGAATTTCTTAGCATAAGGAGGATACACATATGAATCTTAATACAGAAGCATTTATAGACACATTGCCTATTATGGCAGAAGGTATGGCATGTATCTTCGCTGTAACAGCCGTTATCATTATTTCTACATATCTTTTGAATGTCTTTACAAGACCAAAAAAGGACAAGGACAAAACAGAAGATACGAATCAATAATTTTTCCCACAAAACAACCATAACAAAACCCCCGTTTCCTCACGAAACGGGGGTTTTATATGATAGTTATTAGATCTTAATCACTCTTTTATATCTTAATATCTCTATCCTAGCGCTCTTCTCCTACAACATGAACCTTCATCATATTCGTAGTTCCTGAAACACCAAGTGGCACACCAGCTGTAATAACAACCAAATCGCCTTCCTTGATAATGCCCTTTTTCTGTACTTCTTCAACGGCATGGGTAAATAATTCATCCGAATTGTTTTTCCATTCAATTAAAATCGGTGTCACGCCCCACGATAAATTCATCTGACGAACCGTTTTTTCAGATGGGGAACAACCAATAATCGGACAATTCACGCGGAATTTACTAATCATCTTTGCTGTAACGCCCGATGTCGTAACCGTAATAACGCATTGTGCGCTAAGGTCAATCGCTGCCGCACACGTTGCATGGGAAATGGCATTTGTCACATCCATCGCCTCCGAGTCGCGTTTTAAAAATCGATGCTTATAGTCAATGTCTTTTTCGGTTCGTAAAGCGATACAAGCCATCGTCCGAACTGCTTCAACAGGATAAGCGCCCGCTGCGGTTTCTCCTGATAGCATAATCGCACTTGTTCCATCGTAAATTGCATTGGCAATATCCGTCGATTCTGCACGAGTTGGTCGTGGATTAGTCATCATGGATTCAAGCATTTGTGTCGCTGTAATAACACGCTTTCCACGCAAATAGGCTTTTTTAATCAATTGTTTTTGAATAATTGGAATTTCCTCTAAGGCTATTTCAACACCCAAGTCACCACGAGCAACCATAATTCCGTCACTCTCTTCTAAAATCTCATCAATATTGGCTACACCATCTGCATTTTCGATTTTTGCAATAATATTGATGTCGTGATTTCCATGACGTGTCAATTCGCTCTTAATCTGCTTAATGTCAGAGGCTGTTCTCGTAAAGGATGCTGCAATAAAATCAAAATCCTCTTCTACAATAAAGCGAATATCTGCTCGATCAGCACTGCTGATAAATGGCAATGAAAGCTTCACCCCTGGTACATTCACCCCTTTGTTTGAGGAAATATGGCCACCATTTAGTATGATGCAATTGATATCTGTTTGATTCATCGAAACAACCTTTAGTTCAATCAATCCATCATCCAGTAAAATAATATCGTCTTTTTTAACGTCCTTTGATAACTCTGGAAAACTAATATGTGCTTGCTTATCATCTCCTGGCACATCTCTGGATGTTAGCACATAGGAATTCCCTCTTTCAAGAAATACTTTCTTCTCAAACTTGCCTAATCGAATTTCCGGTCCTTTCGTATCAGCAAGAAGTGCAATCGGAAGATTCAATTCCTTTCGTAGTCGCTTCACGACTTCGATTCTCTTTTTGTGGTCTGCATGAGTTTGATGAGAAAAATTCACACGCACTACATTCATCCCCTCTAACATAAGTTGCTTTAAAATCGCCTCATCGTCTGTTGATGGTCCTAATGTGCATATAATTTTTGTCTTTCTCATGATAATTCTCCTTGTTCTTTTTTTTCAAAAACGGCATATGTATCTGACATACGCTCTTGCTTGCGTTCTCTTCTATGATTCACCCATATAAACGGAATACGCAACATAAAGAATAGCAACGTCGTGCATGTCGCCAATCCAATCGATAGGATATTGAACGTCTTAAATGTCGTATAATTAATCACATAACCTGCTTTGTCTATGCTAAATAACACAAGACTTGTTGTCGCACTAGCAAATGTCACTATCGCCATACAATAAAACAAATACAAGCGTGCAAGACTGTTTTTCTTCATCAATGAGAAACTTTCTCTAGTCGGGCACTTTCTGAGTTGATAATACACTTGCTCGCATGACTGGTAACGATCATCTGGATCTTCCTCTAGGCATGTATGAATCACCTTTTCAAGACTTTTTGAAATAGATGGATTTAACTTTCTAACGGGCGTAAAATTCTTCACATCATCAAGTTTTTGTGCTGTCGCCATATGATACAACGTAGCACCAATCCCATATATATCGACTCTCTGGTCAACAATATGCGTCGCCCCATTAGCTAATTCTGGTGCTGCATACCCTTCTGTGCCTACTGCTTTTTCTGCGCGCAAATCAGACTTATACGTCCTTGCAATCGCCAAATCAATCAATTTAATCGTCAAATCTGGCATCAACATGATATTCTCTGGCTTAATATTGTAATAGATAATCGGGTTTTCCTGCTCATGTAAATAATTCACGACAGAGCACATCTCTTCGCCCCAAGAGATAATGTCCTTTTCCTTCAGAAAGCGTTTTTTAATACGCATCTCTTCATTGATCACTTCTTCGAGGTTCATTCCATAAATATATTCTAATATAATCAGTGTCGCATCTTCTGTCTCGACAACGTCCACTACTTTGTTGAGATGTTCATGTTCAAGACTCTTTAGAATGTCTACATCCATACTCAAAATAGGATTTCGATTGTTCATATGAACCTTCGCTGCTAGCTCTCTTGCGGACATCTCTTCACGCGCAACATATGTTTGCTTCGCCATCTCGATCTGGTCATAATAGCTAAGCCCTTTTTTGGTCACTTCCTTAATCACCCAATCGGTCAAATCATCCATACGCACAGCGCGATAAATCGTACTGACATCACTGCTCGTTATTTTATAAAGCACACGATATTCATTTAATACTAATGCGTTTTCAATTAACATATCATCCCTTCATCAACCATCTGGTTTTATCGAACAGTTTATAGCAAGAACGTATCTCCCACCAAGTGCATACCTCTCTATTATACTAGGTTATCTCAAAAAAAACAATCGTATGCCCTTGTCTAACTAACCAAAATTTCGACGTTTTTTCAACTAGCATTCGTCATTTTTACACGAAGAAAAATCCCTTGCATGAATTTATCTTTCATGCAAGGGATTTGGTTATTACTTAGTAATTATTCTTCGTCTTCTTCACGTCTTTTCATTGTATACATTGCAACAAACAATGCTACCATGATACATCCGCCAAAGATCACTAATTGTATTGCACCTGCTGGAGGAGCTACTGCCAATTCAAGTTCTTTTGAACCCTTATTATAAGCATCATCACCACCATATGATACGGTTACGTCTGTTTTGTCTGTTTCGCTTAGATCTTTCTTAGGAATGATTACTTGGCCTTTTCCTTCTTCATCAATTACGATATCATATGCTTTATCGTCAAATGTAACGGTAACTGTTCCTGAAGGAATGCCTTTTCCATCTGGATCTTTCACTAAGACGTCAATGATTGTTGAATCTTCTTTATCTGTGATTGTTGTGATAATTTCAACATCGCGTTTCTCATTTGAATCGTCTGCTTTTCCTTCTCCATCGTTGTAATTTTCATCACCTGGATAAGTTACTTCAAATTCAACTTCACCTTCTGGCAATTTGTCAATATCAACTTCCAATGTACCTTTTCCGTTTTCATCAAGGTCCACGGTTTCTGTTATTTCTTCGCCATCTTTGTCTGTGTAAGTTACGTCAACGCTACCTGTTGGTGTATCTTTTCCATCTTCGCCTTTTACTTCGATTTCAACGATAACTTTGTCACCGTCTTTCGTTGTATCAACGATAATTTCAACATCATCTTTTCCTGGCTCTGGAATCGCAATATGATCCACAACTACTACAAAAGCACTTCCATTGCTTCCATAATAACTTTCATTTTCAGCAAAATGTGCGTAGAATGTAAGCTCTTCACCTATCTTGAAATCACTTGCCTTTAGTCCTTCAATTTTTGCTTTTCCGTCTTTATCAAGTGTAAGCGTCTCTTTCACTTCTTCACCATTTTTTGTGAATGTTACTTCTATTGTTCCTGGATATATCGGTTTCTTATCGTCATTTGAAACTATAACTGTAAATATTACTGATATATCATTTCCGTCTTGCTGTCCGATTCCTTCGATTTCAGAAAGCTTTTTGGCAATTTTTTTCTTTGTGGTAGCAACAGATCCATTATAGCACTTTGTGCCGTCAAACTCAGCTGTAACTTCATTCTCCACGCCTCGTTTGAAATCATTTGCGGGTACTGTGTAGTTTCCGTCTGCATCCGTTGTTACAGGTACAGTCTTTTTAGTTCCATCTGTTCCTGTATAGGTAATTGTAACAGCTGCGTCACCAATCGGTGTTCCATCTTCTTCTGTCAATTGACCTGTGATCACGATTGTTCTATCCGCATTTTCTACAACGTCTACGGTGATTGTCGTCTCTTCTTTTACGGTTCGGTTATCAACCACTTCACCTTCTTCTTTTATGAATACTTCGCTACCTTCCGCATATTTATCATCACTTGGATATGTGATTGTAAACTCTGGATTTTCTGGTATGTTAGGAATCTCTTCAGGCTCTATCGCTATCGTTACCTTTCCTTCTTCAAGCGTTCCTGTTAATTCCTGCGTTTCACCGTTAGTATCTACATAAGTAACGGTCACGCTGCCTGTTGGCGCACCACCATCTTCTCCTGTCACTTGTATAGCAATAGAAGCACTATCATCTTCAATAACTACTGTACCTGATATATCTACATCTATTTTAGCAATTGTTTCCGTTGTGCTAGTGTCAGATTCGTTATAATTCTTTGTGCCGTCAAACTCAGCTGTAACTTCATTCTCCACGCCTCGTTTGAAATCATTTGCGG
>CAZMHF010000028.1:0-8281 GCA_964566025.1 uncultured Lachnospiraceae bacterium
AGGTTAAACTCCTGCTATTCGTTTATTAATGCGAATAACAGGAGTTTCCTTTTATCATCATAAATGAAACATCATCTTTGCAACCGTAAAGAATATTAATAAGGATGTTGCATCCACTACGGTCGTAATAAGTGGCGTTGCCACAACAGCAGGATCAAGCTTGATTTTTTTTGCCAACATTGGCAAGGAGCATCCAATAATTTTCGCCATAATCACTGTACAATATAGCGCAAATGATACGGTAATGGCTAACTTAACGTCTGCCGAATAGGAAAGCAATACACGCGCAAAATTAACAATAGACAATACAAATCCACATATAAGCGCAATGCGAAGCTCCTTCCATATAACCTTTAGAAAATCGGATGGCTCGATTTCATGAACAGCCATACCACGAATTGCCAAAACGGAGCTTTGTGAACCGCTATTGCCACCTGTGTCCATAAGCATTGGAATAAATGCGATTAGCATAGGTAGTGCACTTAAGGAATTTTCAAAATGACTAATAATCGATCCCGTAATGACTGCTGATAGCATAAGCAATAACAACCATAAAATACGGCTACTTGCTAGCTTAAGTACGCTAGTTTGCAAATAGGGCGTTTCAGATGGACTAATCGCCGCCATAATCTCAAAATCCTCTGTAACCTCATCTTCTTGAATCATAAAGGCATCATCCATTGTAATAATGCCCACAAGCATCTTATCATGGTCCACTACTGGAACAGCTAACATACCATATTTGCTAAACAACTCTAGCACCTTTTCTCGATCATCTGTTGTTTCAACCGAAATAACGTGTTCCGTCATAATATCGCCAATGAGATCTTCCTCATTTGACAATAATAAGGCTTTCGCTGAAACTGTTCCCAACAATCTTCTATGCGCATCAATCACATAACATGTGTAAATCGTTTCTTTATCTACACCCGTTTTTCGAATTTGTTCAAATGCCTGTGCGACCGTTATGTCTTTTTTAAGCTCCACATACTCAATCGTCATAATCGTACCCGCTGAATCTTCTGGATAACTTAAAAAGCGATTAATAGTTTCGCGCATTTGTGGAGAAACATTTTTTAATACTCTTTTGACAACATTTGAGGGCATCTCCTCAATAAAATCGACTGCATCATCCAAAAACATCTCACTAATAATGCGTTGAATTTCATTGTCGGTGATAACATTGATAATGTATTTTTGCTTATCACGATTTAGATAGGCAAATGTATCCGCCGCCTTATCCTTAGAAAGCATGCGAAATACCTTTGTCATCATTTCCTCGTCTAACTCCTCTAGCACGTCAGCTAAATCGGCCTCCATCATTTTGTGCAGCTCTTCTTTTAATATGGTAAATTTCTTTTCTTCAATTAGCTCATTTATATTGTAGTCCATGCCGTCACCTCCTTTTAATTAAGCGAATCTCTATTTTCGCTTCGAATCTTAAATGCGAAATACCATTCGTGCTATTGTAAAATAAATCACTAATGATGTTGCATCTACAATAGACGTGATAATCGGTGCTGCAACGACAGCTGGATCTAGGTTAACCTTCTTTACAATCATCGGCAAGCAACAGCCAATGGATTTTGAAATCACAATGGTAGCGCATAAGGCAATCGAAACAACCACTGCCAACTCAACATTCTGATATGTCAACATAATGCGTGCAAAATTGACAATTGACAATATGCTACCGCACACTAATGATACGCGCAACTCTTTCCATATAACCTTCAAAAAATCGCTTGATTCAATTTCGTGAACAGCCATACCACGAATAATCAAGGTTGAGCTTTGTGAGCCTGCATTTCCACCTGTTCCCATAAGCATCGGTATAAAGGCAATCAACAATGGCAACGCGCCTAATGAAGCTTCATAATGACTAATAATTGAACCCGTTATAATAGCAGATAGCATCAAAAGTAATAGCCAAAAAATACGATTTTTCGCTAACTTAAATACGCTAGTTTGCATATAGGGTGTTTCAGATGGACTAATCGCAGCCATCAACTCGAAATCTTCTGTTGCCTCTTCTTCTTGTATCAAAAAAGCATCATCCATCGTAATAATGCCCACTAAACGCTCCTCATGGTCAACAACAGGAAGCGCCAACATACCATACTTACTAAAATAATCAAGCACTACTTCTTGGTCATCCGTTGTTTGTACAGAAATCACATTTTCCGACATTAGATCTCCGATAATGTCCTCTGAATTCGCCAAAAATAATGTTTTTGCTGAAATCGTACCAATCAGTTTTCGATTTGAATCAATTACATAGCATGTATATATCGTCTCTTTATTTGGTCCCGTTCGTCTAATTTGACTAAACGCCTCCCTTACCGTTCGATCTTTTTTCAAATCAACATACTCTATCGTCATAATCGAACCCGCCGATTCATCTGGATAATTCAAAAAATGATTGATCGTATTTCTTTTTTCGGGAGAAACATTTTTTAATACACGCTTGACAACATTCGCAGGCATTTCTTCAATAAAATCTACGGCATCATCAATAAACATATCATCAATAATATGTTGAATTTCTTTGTCTGTAATATCGCTTACAATTTGCATTTGCAAATCTCGATTAAGGTATGCAAACGTATCTGCCGCCTTATCTTTTGGTAGCATACGAAACACCTTAATCATAAGCTCATCATCAATTTCCTCAAGAATATCTGCTAAATCCGCTCCATTTACAATGCATAGCAATTCTTTCGCCTCTTGAAAACGCTTTTCATTGATTAAGTCTATTATATTTTTATTCATTTTTCCTCCTAATTGCGAATAGAAGCGAATAAATGAAATATCGTTAGGGCAACACCATCACCCAGAAAGTCTCATCGTCTTAGGACTCTTTTACAAACGAGTCCATTGTTTGCGAAATGACACTTGATATATTTCGATTTATATGTGCTTTATTCGCCTTTCTACTTCGTGGATGCTCGTCCATAATGTCGTCCTTTCTTTTTTATTTATGCATACATCGTAACATTTGCTCGAAGAAAAGTCAAACGCTTATTGCCCATAATAAGCATTCTCGCCATGTTTTCTTGTGTAATGTTTCTCACTTATTTCAAGTGGAATATGCTTTATCGTTGGATTCAATTTCTTCGTATGGTATGCCATATTTGCAACTTCTTCTAATACAACGGAAGCTTCTACGGCTTTCATTGCACTTGCACCAAATGTAAATGGGCCATGATGCGAACAAAGTACAGCAGGTGTATGGGATGGCACTAATTCCATTCGCATAAACTCTTCAATAATTGATTTTCCTGTGTTCATTTCATATGCTTCTTTAATTTCTTCTGGGCTTAACGCTCTTGCACATGGAATGGATCCATGAAAATAATCGGCATGCGTTGTTCCTAAGCAAGGAATCGAAAGACACGCCTGCGCCCAAGCAGTTGCCCATCTAGAATGTGTGTGAACAATGCCTGCGATATCTTCCCACGCTTTATATAATGCAATATGAGTTGGCGTATCCGATGATGGCCTCATCACGCCTTCGATAATATTTCCCTCTAAATCAAGCACGACCATATCCTCTGGTTTTAGCAACGCATAATCTACACCACTTGGTTTAATCACCACCAATTCTCTATTTGCATCAATTTCGCTTGCATTTCCCCATGTGAATGTCACCAATCCATATTGTGGCAATGCCATATTTGCTTCATACACTTTTTCTTTTAATTCTTTTAACATATTTTGCACTCATTCCTTTCACAATTCTCCCTTTAGTCTAACACATTTTTATCATTCCTTCTATTTCTTTTTGCACAATTTAAGAGCCTAACACGTTTTACCATGCTAGGCTCATTTTTATTTTTAATTAATTCAATTATAGCGTAGAGATTTCTAAGTCTTCTTTACTAATAACCTTTAATTCTTTTTTGTTCATTAAATCGTATAGACAAGGTACAACCACTAATGTAAGCAATGTCGCATAAAGCAATCCACCAATACATACAACGGCAATCGGTTGCATAATGGCTGCCCCACTACCAGAGCCAAATGCCATAACAATTTGTCCGAGAATAGTGGTTAGTGATGTCATAATTACTGGACGAAGTCGAACGGCACCCGCTTCAATAATGGCTTCTCTTCGCTCCATACCTTCTTGACGAAGCTGATTGATATAATCCACCAATACGATACCATTGTTTACGATAATACCACATAGCATAACGAATCCGACAAGTGCGATAATACTCACTTCCATTCCCGTTACTAAAAGTCCTAGCATACCACCTGTAAATGCAAGTGGAATCGTGAACATAATGATGAATGGTGATTTTAGTGATTGGAATTGCGCTACCATAATCATATAAATAAGCATAACAGCAAGCAACATCATCAATAATAGATCTTTCATTGCTTCTGCAATGGTCTCAGTTTCACCAGATAATTCATACGTAACACCTGCTGGTGCTTTATAGTCTTTTAATGCCTCTTCAAGCTTATTAGATACAAGTGTGACATTGTGGCCATCTGCGATTTCTGCTGAAACCGTTAGATAACGTCTTTGATTTGTACGGTTAATGCTTGTCAATGTTTCCGTATCTTCGATCGTCGCAATATCTGTCAATTTAATATTGGATACGCTTTGATCCATATTGGTTACTTCAAATTCATAGGCACGAATATCATCTGTTGTCAAAGCTTCTGTATTTTCAGTTGATACATACACTGCATATGATGCATCTTCAAAAATCACATCGATTGCCTTTTTCTCTAATGTCAATGCCTTTGAAATTTCCATATACACTTGTGCAACAGTTAGACCATTTTTCATTGCTTTTTCTTTGTCTACTGTAATCTTTAGTGCTGGATCATTTTCTTCCAAACCATCTAATACATTCACTGTTCCTTCTACTTTTTCTAGGATTTGACCAATTTCCTTTGCTCCTAATTGTAGATTTTCAAGATCCTCGCCGTATAGATTAATCGTTACGCCTGAGCCACCCATTAATGCGCCCATATCCATGGCACTAGCCACTTCGAATTCACCTTCTAGGTCTGCACACATTTCATTAAGCTCTTTTGCAATATCAATCGCTTTTCGATCCTTGTTCTCATCAAGCATAATGTACATTTGAATGGAATTAGATGTTGTATCACCTCCGCCACCAAGTCCCATCATACTACCTGAGCCCATCATAGAGCCAACCGTCTCTACTTCTTTTACTGTTAGCATACGCTTAATAGCTTCTTCTGCAATTTTAATGGTTTCTTCTTGTGTTGTCCCAAGCTCTGTTGTAAGTGTTGCACTTAATTGAGGCATGTCCATGTCTGGCATAAACACAAAACCTTTTGTTAGCTCCAATGCAAAGCTTCCTACCAATAAAACAATCACGACAATAAATACAACGATTTTATGTGAAATGCTCCAGCCAATAAACTTCTTGTAGCCTTTAATAAATTTGCTTTCTTTCTTTTCTTTTGTCTTGTCCTCATCTTTAAGGATTTTTGATGCCATGGCTGGTACAAATGTCAATGCGATAAATACACTCGCCATCAATGAATAAGCAAGTGTTAATGCCATATCCACGAATAATGTACGCGTAATACCATCAATAAATACAATTGGGAGGAATACGCAAATTGTCGTAAGTGTCGATGAAAGAATCGCTCCTGCAACTTGTGATGCTCCCGAAATAGCTGCTTTTGCTCTTGAAACGCCTTTTGCACGAAGACGATAAATGTTCTCAATAACAACAATGGAGTTATCCACCAACATACCTACAGCAATCGCAAGTCCTGACAAGGACATCATATTTAGCGAAACGCCTGTAAAGTACATCAAAACAATCGCCACTAATAAACTCACAGGAATACTGCATAATGTAATAAACGTAGGACGAATATCTTTTAAGAAAATAAACAATACAATCACAGAGAATAATGCACCCCATAACAAACTTGACATAATGGAGTCTACAACAAGTTCAATATACTCTCCTTGATCCATCAAAGAAGTGAATTTCAATCCATCATATTCTTTTGAAAGCTCATCAAACTTTTTCGTAATATTTTCTGCCACTGTCGCTGTTGCATAAGAGGATTGCTTTGAGAAAGACAATACAATACCATCTCCTCCATTTACAGTTGCGTAAATATTTTCTGCATTATCCGTAACAACAACATCTGCTACATCTTTTATACGAATTGGCTCTAAACCTTCCATTTTCATATCAAGCAACACTAAGTTTTGAATTTCTTCAATTGAGGCAATTTCATCACCTACATTGATCATCCAGCTTTCGTCACCACTTTTTACATAGCCAGCTGGCATAGCAAAATCCTGTGCTGTCAATATGCCACTTAATGTATCCATAGAAAGAAGCTGTGTTAAGTCAATTGCACCATGTGCTGCTTCTTTTGCCTTATCAAGCTCTTCTTGTCCTTTTTCTAATTCTTCTAAGCCAGCTACCACTTGCAAATATTCCTCAGAATTTAGGATTTGCTCTTTGGCCATTTCCTTCATCTCATCAGGATATGCTGGATTATCATCAATCGCTTTTAGTGCTTCGTCAAACGCTTTTTGCGCCTCTTTTAACTGTGTGCGTCCTGCGTCAATCTCTGCCTGTGGTTTCTCAAAGTTCTTATCTACTACCTCATAAATTTTTTCATAAAGAGAATCAATTCGACTTTGTGAAAGCATAACGGTAATTTCTGTTTCCAAAATACCGCTTGGTGTAATACTTGCTACGCCGTCTGTTCCTTCTAATTTATTTAGCAATGTCTCTTCTAGAAAATCAGAAAGCTGTGTACGATCCATACCTTCTACTTGAACTGCCGCTACAGCTACTGGTAGCATATTAGGATTTAGCTTCATCAATATCGGCGTTCCCACCATATCATCCCATGAGCCTTCAATCAGTTCAACCTTTTGCAAAATATCAACGGTAACCGAATCCATATTAATATCTTCATTGAACTCTAGCATCAACATCGACATATTTTCTGCCGAAGTAGAACCAACATTCACAATACCATCTAACGTTGCCATCGTCTGTTCCATTGGTCTGGTTACAACAGTTTCAACCTTTTCTGGTGTTGCACCTGGGTAAGTCGTAATAACGATTACATATGGCAAATCCATACTTGGCAATAAATCTGGCGTCATCCTTGTATAGGATACAATACCTATAACAATTGCAGCAATAACAGCCATAAACACCGTTAGCGACTTTTTTACACTAAACTTCGACATTTTCGTTCTCTCCTTTTATTTGTTTCTGATTTTGTTCTACAGCGCCATTTTTTATGATGGAAAGCTGTGTGTAGAACATTTTTTTGTATTGCACAAGATTCTCATAATCACTATATACATTCAATAGGTTTTGAACGAATAATGCCATAACCATCCCTGACAATGCCAAAATGAAATTTCCATCGTGTTGCTTGAAGCGATTTTTCGCTTGATAACGGTTAAGGGCCTCCACGAAATACTCTTCTGTAAGCTTCAAACGTGTTAGCATCTCTGCTTGAAAAGCAGATGTAAAGCGAAATCCTAATAAATAATTTCGGATAATTTTTCGCTCATGCTCATCTTCGCCTACTTTAATCGCTCGCTCATACAGGTTTTCGACAACAATAAAGAAGTCGCCATCATATTTTTCAAGCTCTTCTTTCATCGATTCACGAATGCGAACATTCAAATCTTTGAAAATGTGATCAATTAGATCCTGCTTATCCTCAAAATATTGATAAAAACTTCCCCTCGAAATGTCTGCATTTTGAATGATTTTGTTGATTGAGATTTCATCTGCTGTAACTTTGCTAAGTTCCATGATGGTAGCCGCATAAATTCTCCCCTTTTTTTCTTCTGGGAGATTGAAGAAACATGCTTTTGGCATTTTAACCTCTTTTCTTAACTAGAATGTCTAACCGGTGTCAACTAGCGCATATGACACCTTGTCACATTATAAAGCAGCCCTCCTACTCTGTCAATCATTCTAGGCGTGTTTATCTTTTTTTAATATTTGCGATGAATGATCAAGAATTGCTACAAAACTTTATTACAGAGCTTCGCAGAGGAAGCTTAACATTAGCTATCTTGGCTTCACTGAAGATGCCACATTACGGTTATGCGTTGCTAGAAATACTCCAGGCAAAACACATCGACATTGAAGCTAATACATTATATCCCTTACTTCGTCGTCTCGAATCACAAGGCTTATTGACAAGTAGTTGGGATACCAGCGAAAGCCGCCCACGAAAATATTATGTAATCAACGATTACGGGCGCACCATTTACGCAGCATTA
>CAZMHF010000028.1:8381-25900 GCA_964566025.1 uncultured Lachnospiraceae bacterium
CATTAGTCAATTCGAAAAGGAGGACGAACTATGAACCCATTAATCCAAAAATATGTGTATCATGTTGTTCGCTATTTACCAGAGCGAGATCAGGAAGACGTACAAAAAGAATTAACAGCGAATATTTATGATATGCTTTCAGACAATTCAACGGACGAGGAAATCAAAAAAGTCCTTTATTCACTTGGAAAACCTCGTACATTAGCAGAGAATTATCGTCAGGACAAACGCTATCTTATATCACCTGCGTATTATGGCGAATATGTTCATTTGCTAAAGTGGTTACTTCCGCTTGTAGCTATCATTATGTTTACCCTGCTTATTTTTATTACAAGCATTGAGATGATTGCATCAGGAACTACCAATATTTATACGATTATCTGGCGTTCGCTTTTTGCTGGATTGGGTACTTCTTTTTCAGCCACTTATCAAACATTGGTGATTGCTGCGATTGTTTTTGTTCTTATTGAGCGTCACAATATTGCGTTAGCAGATACTGCATGGGATCTTGATGAGCTAAGTGGTCCACCTGTTGACCAGCCGCTTTCACAAAAAGCGACTTTTCCTCTTTCCACAACGATTTCTAGTATTGTGCTCGCTATACTAACTGCTCTCTTTATTATTTTATGGGCATTGACAGGTACATCCATTCCCATCTCCATAAAGGGTACAGGTGATTCCTTGGCCTTGTTTGATACCACCTTTTTATTACCACTTATTATGATTACCTTAATCATCTTGGTTGTTCATCTTGTTGAAAAGGTCCTTAAAATCGTACAACCATCTTGGACGATTAGCACTTGCGTAGCAACCATCATAAATTGCATCGTTCAGGCGGCAGGATGGATTTTCTTATTAACACGAGAGACGATTTTCAATAGTGCATTTTTCTCTCGCTTACAAACTATTGATTGGGGTGAGTTTGATTTTATGCAGTTTATATCTTCTGATAATCTAACCAAATGGAACACTGCGATTATTGTTTTAATTGTTCTAATAACCTTTTGCGAAATTTTCTATGCACTTTACAAAACGCTGAAAAAGTAAATGCAATGCAAAAAACAAAAGAGTCGTGCAGCTTTTTGCACGACTCTTTTGTCATTATGCTTATTTACTCATCTTACGTTTAATATATAAAAATACTTTGATCAATTCCGTCAAAATTGTTGGAATAATAGCCAACACAACAATCATTCCCCATTCTGATCCACTAAGCGCTGAAAGGCAAAAACTTTTTCTTATTGCTGGAACAATTGCCAATACACCCATCATTCCTGCCGAAAGTAGCACCGTCAAGTGCAAATACTTATTTTCAAAAAAACCTTTTGTAAAGCTAAATTGTGTATTTGAGCGTTGCGTATAGGAATAAATCAATTGTGAAAAGGCAATTGTACAAAATGCCATACCTTGTCCACTTGCTAAGTCCTCTCGGTATCCAATAAAGAATGCTCCCAATGAAACTGCTGCAATAAAACATCCTTGAACAATAACACGCCATATCAAGTCTTTTTCAAATAATGAATTAGAGCGAATTGGCTTCTTCTTCATAATATCTTTTTCTGCTGGATCAACGCCAAGCCCTAGCGCTGGCAATGTATCTGTAACAAGATTGACCCACAAAATATGAATGGCCAATAATGGTGCAGGGAAATTGAAAATAGCAGCAATTACGATAGTTAATACTTCACTAATATTACCCGCTAGTAAAAATTGAATGACCTTTTGAATATTACGATAAACTCTTCGTCCACCCTCAACCGCATCTACAATGGTTGCAAAATTATCATCTGTCAATACCATATCCGCAGACTCTTTTGCGACATCAGTTCCCGTAATTCCCATCGCCGTACCAATATCGGCGGTTTTGAGTGCTGGTGCATCATTGACACCATCGCCCGTCATCGCTGCAACTTCTCCGTTTCGTTGTAGGGCTTGAACAATTTTTAGTTTTTGCTCTGGCGAAACTCTTGCATACACCGATGTTGTCATAACAATTTTCTCAAGTTCTTGATCGCTTAATCCATTTAACTCTGAGCCATTGTAAACGGTATCGCCTTCTCTCCATATACCAAGCTCTTTTGCAATTGCCATCGCTGTGATTTTATGGTCACCTGTAATCATAACCGTTCGAATACCTGCTTCATAGCAAGTTTTTACGGCAACCTTAACCTCTTCTCTTGGAGGGTCAATCATTCCAACTAGCCCTATGATTGTCAAATCAAATTCAACATCTTCATTGTTTTCTGGAATCGTTTTCAATGTTTTCTTCGCAAATGCTAGTACACGAAGTGCATTACCCGCCATAGCATCTGAAATTTTTCGAAAACGCTCCTTATCTTCTTTCGTTATTTCTTTTTCTTGCCCATCTACAAGAATTTTTGTACAAACAGGCATCATTTCATCAATTGCACCCTTTGTATAGGCAATAAACTCTCCATCCATTTGATGAACCGTTGTCATTCTCTTTCGGTCTGAGTCAAATGGTTGCTCAAACACGCGTGGATATTTTTTTTTCAAATCAGCATGTTTTTTGTCGAATAAATCCGAAAGCATAATCAGAGCGCCTTCTGTTGGATCGCCTAAAATGTTTCCTGGATGATCTGGATCAAATTCAGAGTTATTGCAAAGATCGCCTGCCAAAATCAATTGCGTATACGATTCTTTATTTTTTAGAGCCTCCTCCACAGCAATTGGTTTGTTTTGTGAAAATTCTTCTGCCGTAACGATTTGCTTAACCGTCATTTTGTTTAATGTCAATGTTCCTGTTTTGTCAGTACAAATAACCGTTGCACTTCCTAGTGTCTCAACTGCTGGTAGCTTACGTATAATAGCGCCTCGCTTTGCCATACGCTGAACACCCAATGCTAACACAATCGTTGCTGTCGCTGGCAAACCCTCTGGAATAACAGATACCGCCAATGAAATCGCCGTCATAAACAATGGAAGAATAGGTTGTCGATAAATCAAGCCCAGAATAAACACAAACACGCATATAATAATTCCAGCCACAGTTAATACTTTTCCTACCGAAGCTAGTTTTCTTTTAATTGGTGTTTCCATTTCTTCTTGTGAATGTAACAATGCGGCAATATTGCCGACTTCAGTATTCATTCCCGTTGCTACAACCACACCTTTTCCTCTACCATATGTAGCGAATGTTGATGAATATGCCATCGTCGCACGATCACCAAGCACGCACTCCTCATCTAATTGAGCATTCGCATCCTTTTCAGACGGAACGGACTCACCTGTTAAGGAAGCTTCTTGGATTTTAAGGCTGGCACTTTCAATCAATCGAATGTCTGCTGGAACCATCGAACCATCTTCAATCAGAACTACATCTCCAACAACTAGATCACTTGCATGAACGATTCTCTCCTCACCTTGCCTTATCGCAATGGCTTGTGCTGCCGTCATTTCACGCAATGCCTCAAGAGATGCCTCTGCTTTCTTTTCCTGCACAATACTAATAATTGCATTAATTGCGACGATAATAATGATAACGCCACCTTCTAATACTTCATTTAGGACGAATGACAAAACAGAAGCTGCAATCAAAATCAAAATCATCGGATCTTTCAATTGTTCCCAAATCATCGCAAGCAATCCTCGTTTTGCTTGCTTTTTAAGTTCATTTGCTCCATTTTCTCGTAGCCTTTTTTCAGCCTCAGCATCACTTAGTCCTCGTGGGCCCGTCTTTAGCGTTTCATAAATCGCTTCTGGTTTTTGTGAATGCCATGATGTAGTACGTTGTAAATCACTCATTTTGTTTCTTCCTTTCAAAAATGATAATAGAAAAAGTCCATGTTGCATATATGGCGCCGCACATGGACTCTTATATCAATTCCGTTCATGCACAGCCAAGCTATACATGAGTCTCGTTCTTTAAGATAAGCCAGACCATAAATGATCAGGATGTTGACTTACCACGCAACTTGCGCAAACTACTCCCCCATGGAGTAGTAACATTGTAACAACGATTAAGGGCATTGTCAATATCAATCAAGTGATTAGCGAAATTACTACGATTGATATTTGATAATGTCAGATTGCTTAATTTCTAACGCAGGAGTTTTTTGTTTCCACCTTTTATTTTTTGATAAAAAAAGGCATCCCTTTAGGGATGCCTTTCACGTATTCTATATTTATTAAAACTTACCTGCATTGGCAGCTTCTTCAATCGAAACCGCTACTGCTACTGTCATACCAACCATAGGGTTGTTTCCAGCGCCAATAAGTCCCATCATTTCTACGTGAGCTGGAACAGATGAAGAACCTGCAAATTGTGCATCTGAATGCATACGTCCCATTGTATCTGTCATACCGTATGAAGCTGGGCCAGCTGCCATATTATCTGGATGAAGAGTACGTCCTGTACCACCACCAGAAGCAACTGAGAAATATTTTTTATTTTGCTCGATACATTCTTTTTTGTATGTACCAGCTACTGGATGTTGGAAGCGAGTAGGATTTGTAGAGTTACCTGTAATTGATACATCTACGCCTTCTTTATGCATAATTGCAACGCCTTCTGTAACATCATTTGCACCATAACAGTTTACTTTTGCGCGTAAACCTGTTGAATATGCTTTACGATATACTTCTTTTACTTCTCCAGTATAATAGTCCATCTCCGTCTCAACAAATGTGAAACCATTAATTCTTGAAATAACCTGTGCTGCATCTTTTCCAAGACCGTTTAGGATAACACGCAATGGCTCTGTACGAACTTTATTTGCTTTTTCAGCAATACCGATCGCACCTTCTGCAGCAGCAAATGACTCATGTCCTGCTAAGAAAGCAAAACATTTTGTGTCTTCTTCTAATAGCATCTTTCCAAGATTTCCATGTCCTAAACCAACTTTACGTTGATCAGCAACTGATCCTGGAATACAAAATGATTGAATGCCTTCGCCAATTGCAGCGGCAGCGTCTGCTGCTTTGCGACAACCTTTTTTGATAGCAATAGCTGCGCCTACTGTATATGCCCATTTTGCGTTTTCAAAACAAATTGGTTGAATGTTTTCAACTTGAGTATATACATCAAGTCCTGCATCTTTTGTGATTTTTTCTGCTTCTTCAATTGAAGCAATTCCATAACTATTCAAAACTGCATTGATTTGAGGAATTCTTCTTTCGTATGATTCAAATAAAGCCATGATATGTACCCTCCTTATTCTTCTCTTGGATCTATGATTTTAACTGCATCTTGAACACGACCATATTGTCCCTTAGCTTTTTCCCAAGCTGTGTTTGGATCGTCGCCTTTTTTGATGAAGTCTGTCATCTTGCCAAGTGAAACGAATTGATATCCGATAATTTGATCTTCCTCATCTAATGCGATACCAGTTACATAACCTTCTGCCATCTCTAAATAACGTGGTCCTTTTGCTAATGTTCCGTACATTGTACCAACTTGTGAACGTAGACCTTTTCCTAAATCCTCAAGTCCAGCACCAATTGCTAAGCCACCTTCTGAGAAGGCACTTTGTGTTCTTCCGTATACAATTTGCAAAAACAATTCACGCATCGCTGTGTTAATTGCATCACAAACTAAATCGGTATTTAGTGCTTCAAGAATTGTTCTTCCTGGAAGAATTTCAGCTGCCATCGCTGCTGAATGTGTCATACCAGAACATCCAATTGTCTCAACTAATGCTTCTTGAATAATACCTTCCTTAACATTTAAGGTAAGTTTACAAGAACCTTGTTGAGGAGCACACCAGCCTACACCATGTGTAAGACCACTGATATCTTTTACCTCTTTTGCTTTTACCCATTTCGCTTCTTCAGGAATTGGTGCCGCACCATGGTTTACGCCTTGAGCAACAGGACACATATGCTCTACTTCATGTGAATAAATCATTTTAAAACTCCTTTCAGATCTCTCTTTTCTTATTGAACCTATTTATTGTCGCATATTTAGACGAAATAGTCTAGACTTTTATTTGATTAATAGACTCTTTCCTGTCATTTCTTTTGGCTGCTCTAAGCCCATCAAATCAATAAAGGTTGGAATAATGTCTGCAAGACAACCGCCCTCTTTTAAACTCAGATCCTTTGGCCCATTTACTAAAATAAATGGAACAGGATTTGTCGTATGCGCCGTAAAACTAATATGGCTATCATAATCAATTAATTGTTCCGCATTTCCATGGTCAGCACAAATAAACATCGTACCATTCACTTCTTTCAATGCCTCAACAGCACGACCTACACATTCATCAATGCACTCAATCGCTTTAATTGCCGCTTCCACTATCCCTGTATGTCCAACCATATCTGGATTAGCAAAATTCACAATAATCATATCGTATTTATCTGATTTAATAGCTTCTACAAGCTTGTCGCATACGGCAATTGCACTCATTTCTGGTTGCAAGTCATATGTGGCAACCGCAGGTGATTTCACTAAAATGCGTTCCTCACCTTCGTTTGGTTCTTCAACGCCTCCATTAAAGAAAAATGTAACATGTGCATATTTTTCTGTTTCGGCAATACGTGCTTGTGTCATATGATGATTCGCTAAGAATTGACCAAATGTATTTTCAATGGATACCTTGTGAAAAGCCACTAATTTATTTGGAATGGTTATATCGTATTGACCAAAGCAAACATATACCAAGTCTAAACGCTTGTCTCTTTTGAAACCATCAAAGTCATCCGAACAAAAAGCTTTTGTTATTTCTCTTGCGCGGTCTGGACGGAAATTGTAAAAAATCACGCTGTCTTGATCTTGAATCGTAGCGACTGGTTTTCCCTCTTCTGTGATAATGGTTGGCAATACAAATTCATCGGTTTTTCCATCTTCGTAAGAATCAGCGATTGCTTTTTGTGCATCGCTTGAATGATTTCCAATACCTTTTGTCATTGCTTGATACGCTAATTCAACACGTTCCCAACGATTGTCTCGATCCATTGCATAATAACGTCCCATCACACTAGCTACTTTACCAACGCCTATTTCTTGCATCTTGTCTTGCAATTTACTAACAAACTCTTTTCCTGATGAAGGAGGCGTATCTCTTCCATCTAAAAAGCAATGTACATACACTTCTTCCAAGCCTTCACGCTTTGCCAATTCAAGCAATGCATAAATGTGTGAATTGTGACTGTGAACACCACCATCTGAAACAAGTCCAAATAGATGCAATGCGCTTTTTTTTGTTTTGCAATTTTCGATCGCTTTTTTAAATGCTTCATTCGTAAAGAATTCACCATCTCTGATTTCTTTTGTAATTCTTGTTAATTCTTGATATACAATACGCCCTGCGCCCATATTCAAATGACCAACCTCAGAATTCCCCATTTGGCCATCTGGCAAACCAACGTCCATACCGCTTGCATTTCCCTTTACAAAAGGGTATTCACTCATCAACTTGTCCATAACTGGTGTTTTTGCTAGTGCAACGGCATTGCCTTCTACATGGTCATTTAGTCCATATCCATCAAGAATCATAAGCACTTTAGGTTGCTTACTCATAGTATGTCTCCTTATAAACAAATAGTAGGAGTACCGTTATCCGCTACTCCTCTATTTATCTTTTTTATTTGTAGTTTACGATTTGACCAAATTCTGCTTTTAAGGAAGCTCCACCAACAAGTCCACCATCAATATCTGCTTGCGCAAATAACTCGGCTGCACTTGCTGCGCTTACACTACCGCCGTATTGAATACGAATCTCTTCGGCTGTTTCTTTGTCATATATTTCGCTAATGCATACACGAATTGCTGCACAAACTTCTTGTGCTTGCTCTGTTGTTGCTACTTTGCCTGTTCCGATTGCCCAAATTGGTTCATAAGCAATAACCGTTTTTGCTGCATCAGATGCTGACACATTTAAGAAAGCAATTTTAATTTGTTGGCGAATAAAATCAATTGTAACGCCTTGCTCTCTTTGTGTTAGGCTTTCACCACAGCATACGATTGGTGTAATACCATGCTCGATTGCTTTTAAAACCTTTTTATTTACCGTCACATCTGTTTCGGCAAAATATTCACGACGCTCAGAATGTCCAATGACAACATATTTTACACCTGCATCAACAAGCATTAGTGGAGAAATTTCTCCTGTATATGCGCCACTTTCCTCAAAGTACATATTTTCTGCACCAATATTGATATTTGAGCCTTTTGCTGCTTCCATAGCTGGAATAATATCAATGGCTGGCACGCAAAATACAACATCTACTTCTTCATTTGCCACAAGTGGCTTTAGTTCATTTACTAATGCAACTGCTTGTGAAGGTGTCATATTCATCTTCCAGTTACCTGCGATTATTTTTTTTCTCATAGTAATACTAAGCTCCTATCTATTTGTCGTTAGCTGCTGCTACGCCTGGAAGTTCTTTTCCCTCTAAGAATTCAAGTGATGCACCACCACCTGTTGAAATATGTGTCATTTTTTCGCCGAATCCAAGAATATTAACAGCGGCTGCACTATCACCACCACCAATAATGGTAATCGCATCAATATCTGCTAATGCCTTTGCAACAGCAATTGTACCTTTGTCGAAGTTCGACATCTCGAATACGCCCATTGGTCCATTCCATACAACTGTCTTTGCATCTGCCAATGCGTTTGTAAATATCTCGCGTGTCTTAGGTCCGATATCGAGTCCCATTTCATCCTCTTCCATACTTCCTTCTACAACACGGAATGGAACATCGTTTGAAAATTCTTTTGCAACAACCGTATCAACTGGAAGAAGGAAATTCACACCCTTTTCTTTTGCCTTTTCCATCATCTCTTTTGCATATTCAATATAGTCTTCTTCTACCAATGAAGTACCGATACATTTGCCATTTGCTTTTGCAAATGTGTATGCCATACCACCACCAATAATCAATGTGTCTACTTTATCTAATAGATTGTTGATTACGGAAATCTTTGAAGAAACCTTGGATCCGCCTAAGATGGCTACGAATGGTCTTTCAGGATTGTTTACTGCATTTCCTAAGAAATCAATTTCTTTTTGCATCAAATAGCCTACTACGGCTGTTTTTACGAATTGTGTAACACCAACATTTGAACAATGAGCACGATGAGCTGTTCCGAATGCGTCATTTACAAATACATCACAAATAGAAGCAAGGTCTTTGCTAAATGCCTCTAAGCATTTTGATTCTTCCGCACGGAAACGTGTATTTTCTAATAGTACCACATCTCCTTCGTTCATCGCTTCAATTGCTTTGCGTGCATTATCACCTACGACTGTGTCATCAGCAGCAAAAACAACTTCTTTGTCAAGTAATTCGCTTAGGCGTTTTGCAACAGGTGCTAGTGAAAATTTTGCATCTGGTCCTTTTGGTTTTCCAAGGTGAGAGCAAAGAATCACTTTTCCACCATCATTTAATAATTTCTTGATTGTAGGAAGTGCTGCCACTAGACGATTTTCGTCTGTGATTTTGCCTTCTTGTAGTGGAACGTTGAAGTCACAACGCACTAATACGCGTTGGCCTTTTACATTAATATCATCAACTGATTTTTTGTTTAGCATAAATGCTCCTTTCTAGTTAGATGCTTAAAAAAGGACCCAGTCCTGTGGACCGGACCCTTATTTGAGTCTATAATATGTTTAACTAAACCGTTGTATCAAATAAATTAGCCTAATTCAGCGAAATATTTGATTGTACGAACCATTTGGCTTGTATAACTGTTTTCGTTGTCGTACCAAGAAACAACTTGAACTTGGAATAAATCATCATTGATTTTTGTAACCATTGTTTGAGTTGCATCAAATAATGAACCAAATGAGCTTCCTACGATATCAGAAGATACTAATTCTTCTTCTGTATATCCGAAAGATTCGCTTGAAGCTGCCTTCATAGCTGCGTTGATTCCTTCTTTAGTGATATCTTTGCCCTTAACAACAGCGATTAAGATAGTTGTTGAACCTGTAGGTACAGGAACACGTTGAGCAGAACCAATTAATTTTCCGTTTAATGCTGGGATAACTAAACCGATTGCTTTTGCAGCACCTGTTGAGTTAGGAACGATATTAACCGCACCTGCACGAGCACGTCTGAAATCACCCTTTGCATGAGGTCCGTCAAGAATCATTTGATCTCCTGTGTAAGCATGAACAGTTGTCATGATACCACTTTGGATTTCAGCAAAGTTATTTAATGTGTTAGCCATAGGAGCTAAACAGTTTGTTGTACAAGAAGCTGCAGAAATAATTGTGTCTTCTTTTGTTAGAACATTTTCATTTACACTGAAAACTACTGTAGGAAGATCATTTCCTGCTGGAGCAGAAATAACAACTTTCTTAGCGCCTGCATCGATATGAGCTTGGCTCTTTGCTTTTGATACATAAAAACCTGTACATTCTAGAACAACATCTACACCAACTTCTCCCCATGGAAGGTCTGCTGCGTTACGTTGTGAATAAATTTTGATTTCTGTTCCGTCAACGATGATAGAATCTTCTGTAGCAACTACATCCTTATTGTATCTTCCTTGTGACGAATCATATTTAAGTAAGTGAGCTAACATAGCTGGGCTAGTTAAATCGTTGATAGCCACTACTTCATAACCTTCTGCGCCAAACATTTGTCTGAAAGCAAGACGTCCAATGCGTCCAAATCCATTGATTGCAACTTTTACTGACATGTAATCATCCTCCTAGATTAGTATTTCATTTAATTGTTAATAATTAATCAATCAATATTAATGATACTCGCTTTCACCTAAAAAAGCAAGCCATTTTTGCAAGGAATCAATTAAAATACACGCACAATTTCATTTTTAGCATTTGTGCTCAAAAAAATGAATTTTTATGCGTGTAAATTGTTTATTTTTCGCTTATAACATAATTCGCAATATTGTAGGCATGATCGGAAATTCTCTCAAGATTGTTTATGGCATCTAAGAATACCACGCCTGTTGATGCATTACATTTATTATTTGCTAAACGTGTAATATGTTTTTCGCGCAAGCTATTTTCAAGTAAATCAACGGATTCCTCTAATTCGATAACGCGTTTTGCTGTACCCAAATTCTCCGTCTCTCTCGCTCTAATTGCTGTCTCGAAGCATTCAATCACGCGTTCGTTCATTTGGCGAATATCTTCAATCGCTGTTGCCGAAAATGCAATTTCATCTTTGATCAAGGATTCTGCAAGCTCTGCAATATTTTCAGCATGGTCACCAATACGCTCAATATCGCTAATTGTATAGAACACATGATTCAATAGCTCATGCTGCCTTTCTGTTAAATTAAGATTGCTTACCTTAACTAAGTACTCTGTAAGGGTTTTTTCCATATAGTTGATTTTCTTTTCGTTTTCATAAATCATCTTAATGGACTGTCCATCTAAATCAATAATACTTTGCGTTGCCATCTTTGTATTTTCCAATGTAAGATACGCCATCTTCACTGCCTCTTTTACGGAGTTTTCAATCGCAAAGCCTGGTGTTTCCAACAAACGTTTGTCTAAGTGACGTTTTAAACTTTGTTCTACATTTTCAAAATCAATGACTTCGCCTTTTTCGCTTTCATCTTCGCAAATAATAATTTTTGAAATCTTAACTAATTGATTCGCAAACGGTAATAATAACAATGTATTTGCCACATTAAAGATTGTATGGAATACTGAAATTTTAACACTATCAACTGATGCAGCCGCTAGCTCTTTATTGATCATAAAGATAATAAACATCAAGCCACCAAAGACGACGGTTCCAATAATATTGAACATCAAATGGATAATCGCAGCGCGCTTTGCGTTTTTAGGTGCGCCAATACTAGACAGCATCGCGGTAAAGCAAGAACCGATATTTGAACCTAAACTAATATATACCGCTGCATTGAAGGTAACCACACCTTGTAAGGCGAGCGTTTGCAAAATACCGACGGATACGGAGGAGCTTTGCAACAAGCCTGTTACAAGCATACCAATAGCAATTCCAAGGAATGGGTTGCTACCAAATAGCTCGAACGCTTTTACAAATAGTGGACTTTTTGCGTAAACGGAAAGTGATGAGGACATCAATTCAAGACCCATAAATAAGAATCCCAAACCAATCACGATTTCTCCGATAATATTGCTAAGTTGCTTTTTAGAGAACATAATGAGAAGAGCTGCCATACCAATTAAGAATGGTGCATAAAATCCTGGTTTTAGCACTTCCATCTTCTCACCGAATTGGCTAATTGAAATAATCCATGACGTAATGGTGGTTCCGATATTGGCACCCATAATCACGCCTACCGCTTGTGTAAGGCTCATAATACCTGCATTAACAAAACCGACCACCATAACGGTTGTGGCACCAGAGCTTTGAATAATAGAAGTAATAAGTGCACCCACGATAATTGCTAAAAATCGATTGTTTGTAAGCATCCCCATCAAATGGTTCATCTTATTTCCTGCTGATTTTTGCATACCACCAGCCATTAGCTTCATACCATATAGGAACATTCCTAATCCGCCAAAGAAGCCAAATAATGCTTTTACATCTGCTATCGCCATAATTCCTCCAATTTATCCTTGCTTTTTTGCACACCCTGTGCAACCTTCACACCCCATTTTGTCAGATGAGGCCGCCAAATAACTTGTCATATCTGATAGTTCATATAATAACGCAATCGCTTGTGCGCTAATACCTTCTCCACTTCCTGTAAAACCAAGCCCTTCTTCTGTCGTCATTTTTATATTGATTTGTTTTATTTCTATATTTAGGACAGAAGCGATCTTTTTGATCATTTCCTCGCGATAAGGAGATAGTTTTGGTTTTTGTGCAATAATCGTCATATCCACATTGCCAATCACAAACCCACCTTCTACTATACGACGATTTACTTCTGTAAGCAATACCAAACTGTCTGCATTTTTGTATTTATTATCGTTATCGGGAAACAACGTCCCTATATCTCCCATCGCACAAGCCCCTAATAGTGCATCCATTAGTGCATGTGTCAGTACATCCGCATCTGAATGTCCTAATAATCCTTTTTCAAATGGAATGTTTACTCCACCTAAAATTAATTCGCGTCCTTCAACTAATTGATGGACATCATAACCCATTCCTATTCTCATGCTCCATCACCTATCCTGTTATTATGCGTAGTTTTTGTGGTACATATTCAACTTGAAATGTCACTAGATCTCCAATTAACTCGCCATCGGTATGTACAACATTTTTTCTGTTTTTTTCTACTTCGATCGTCACGTTCTTCCCCGTAAGCATCAATGCGCCCTTTTTATGAATGTGTTTACCTGTAATGCTACAAAACAGAAGATACACAAATTGGAGTTTTGTGGCAGATCGTATAATGCATACATCAAATAAACCATCACTCACATTGGCGTTTGGAGCAAACTTAAAGCCTGCGCCTTCATACTTATGATTATGAATAGAGATAAAGTTGATAGTGGATAATTCTTTTTTTTGCCCATCTACGAAAATGCGTGCACGAAATGGTTTGTTAGCGAGAATTTGTTTTATTCCCTCAATAACATAAACGCTTTTTCCCATATGCCACTTATTCAATTTTTCTTTTAAGTTGCTATTTCCAATGCGTTCGATAACCTCTGCATCATAGCCAACGCCACAACTAACTGCAAACTTACGTTCGATTTGGCGTTCCTCATTTTTCAAAATGCCAATATCAAGTGACATATAATGTTTTGGTTCTAATATACTATCTATCAAATCCAATGGTTTTTTCTTTACAGGCAGATCTCTAACGAAATCATTGCCCGAACCAGACGGAATAACCGCTATCGTCACAAGAGCAAAATTCTCGATGCCATTGATGACTTCATTGATTGTGCCATCACCACCAACAATCACGATAATAATTGGTTCCACTATATCGGTTGTGATTTCTCTTGCAATTTGTGTCGCAGTATAGTCTTTTCGTGTTTCATAACACACAAAGGCAACCTGACTCTCATCAAGCTTTTTCTTTATAGCATCCCACGTAATTTTAGATTTTCCTGCTTTAGCGCTTGGGTTAACGATAAAATAATGCATTTCATCTCCTAACTCGTATATACAAAATCCATATCAGTATAACATATTTTTTTGTTTGTACAAAATGTTTTTTCGTATAATTTGCTTTCTGAAAATTTTTCGAAAAAAGGTGTTGACATTTCTCGAAACAAGCTTTATATTATAAAAGCAGTTGAAAAACTGACCCATGGGATCTTAGCTCAGCTGGGAGAGCATCTGCCTTACAAGCAGAGGGTCACAGGTTCGAGCCCTGTAGGTCCCATTTTTTATTTTATATATGGCGGAATAGCTCAGTTGGCCAGAGCACACGGTTCATACCCGTGGTGTCGAGAGTTCGAATCTCCCTTCCGCTACTAGAGACTTTGATCATTTCGATCGAAGTCTTTTTTCAATATCAAAAACAGCAAAAAAAGAAACTCATCTACGAAACGATGTGTATCGTTTTGCAAATGAGCTCTCTATGTATATGTCCGAATAATATCTTCTGCTATAAGTTTTTTGGAAACGCAACGATCCATCGCTTGCTTTTCAATATAATGATGCGCACTTGGTTCATCTAGCTTGAGCTCACTAATCAACAACCATTTTGCTCGATTTACCATTCTGATTTCTTCCATCTTCTCCTCAATGGAAAGTGTTTTCTTTTCGGTTTTGCGAATTCGCTCTCTCGCACTAGCCAGCCAGCCAAACGCCATCAAAAGTGTAGGCTTTGCTGTTGGTTTTGAAAGCAAAAACACACCATGTTCTGCTGTTTTTTCAAATATCTCTGCACGAAATTCTGCTTTCACCATAAGAAGAACAATCGTATTTCTTGAATTGCTTGTATCAATGGCAAAGCGTGTGCCCATATCACCTGGCAGAGGTGAATTGATAATAACAAAATCAAAACCTCGCTCGGCAATCGCTCGTTTTGCCGAACTAATACTATCGACAATACAAACTGGCGAATAAGACGATTCAGGAAGCAATGGTATAATCGCTGTATTAAATTTCTCTGATGATGAAACAATTAATACACTATATACTCTCTCTTTAAGATTCACCCTTGCTTCCTCCTTTATATTTTTTATTGCGCCATCCTCACAGATGGTATTTTCGATCAATTTGCAACGTATATTTCCAAAATCGCTCTTGGTATATGCTCTTGTACAAAATCGCTTGCACTGGCTATTTTACATGCTTCTTCAAGATTTTCTGGCAGCTTATCATAGCTTTTTAGCGTCTTTGCATCTGCTTTATATAAATTAATATCTGAAGCCTTTGGCAATTCTAGCTTATGCTTGATTCCATAAAGTGCTGCATAAATCATCAATGTAAACGCGATATATGGATTTGCTGTCGGATCTGGTGAACGAAGCTCTGCTCTTCGATATTCGCCCACTGCCGCTGGAACACGAACAAGCTGTGAACGGTTTTCGCTTGACCACGATACATATTTTGGTGCTTTACTTTCACCAAAACGCTTATACGAATCTACTGTTGGATTGAGGAATGCCGTCATCTCGACAACTTTTGATAAAATCCCTGCAATCATATAGGATAAATAATCTTTTTTATCATCTGCTTTTACCGACATATTGATGTGGAATCCATTTCCTGGCTTTCCTTCAAGTGGTTTTGGCCCAAAATCAACATGAACACCATTTCGGCGACAAACCGTTTTGACAATTGTTTGGAATGTCATTGTATTATCTGCTGCAGAAAGTGAATCGGAATAACGAAAATCAATTTCATTTTGCCCAGGCCCCTCTTCATGATGTGAGCTTTCTGGTCGAATTCCCGATTGCTCCAATGTTAAGCAAATCTCACGTCGAATATTTTCTCCTCGATCGTCTGGTGCAATATCCATATATCCTGCTTCATCATACGGAATTTTTGTTGGCTTATTGCGCTCATCCATTTCAAACAAATAAAATTCCTGCTCCGCACCAAAAGCAAATGTCATACCTGCCATTTTCGCTTCCTCTATGGCATTTTTTAATAAACTTCTTGTGTCGCACTCAAATGGTGTTCCGTCTGGATACGAAATGTGTGCAAACATTCTCACGACCTTTCCATGCTCTGGTCTCCAAGCCAAAGGCATCAACGTATCTGCTTCAGGATGCAATAAAAGATCCGAATGAAGCTCTCCACCAAAACCTAAAATCGCTGATGCATCAAAGGCTATTCCATATTCAAAGGCACGAGGGAGCTCCTCGGGCATAATGGATATATTTTTTTGTTTGCCAAACACATCACAAAAAGCAAGACGGATGAATTTCACATCTTCTTCTTGAACATATTGCATGACTTCTTCCTTTGAATATTTCATATTCATACCTCTTTCTTTAATTCGCTACATACATTTGCTTATATGGATTCTTGCTATCAGGCGTAATCACAGTAAATGGCTCTTTCATAATTTCTTTTTTGTCATAGTCAAATAATTGGCAATATTCACTTACATACGCATCTAACTGCTTTAAGTCCTCTTCATTTGCCAGATGAGCTGTCACCTGTCTAGGGAATTTGATGTGATCCAAGTTTCCACGCAAGAACATTTTCCCACCATGCATTCCTGTACAAGGGAAATTGCCAACAATACGCTCCTCTTTATTTGAAAGACCTAACACAACAATCACGCCACCTGCTTGGTATTCGCCTAAAAAGCTTCCTGCTACGCCACCGATAACCATCACTGGTATTTTATCTTCATATGCTTTCATATGAATACCTGCTCGATAACCTGCATTGCCTTTAATGAAAATTTTTCCACCACGCATCGCATAGCCAGCCGCATCACCAATATGGCCATGAATAACGATTTTCCCCTCATTCATCGTATCGCCAACGGCATCTTGTGCATTTGCTTTTACGGTAATTGTCGCGCCATTTAAGTAAGCACCAAGTGCATTTCCTGGTATTCCTTCGATCGTAATGTCTTTATTGGACATCCCTGCGCCAATAAATCGTTGACCAATGCACTCTGTAATTGTACAAGGACTTTTCGACATGCGCAACCTATTATTTAATGTTTTATAATCTAAATCTTTTACATTCATCAATTTCATATTATACCGCACCTCCAAATTTTCTTGCACGAGCATCACTAGAAAAGATTGCTGTTGTTGTCTTTTGCTTTAGCAATTCAAAGTCAATGGATGCAAGCGGCGTTTTTTCACGAATAAGCGCTGTCAAAATGCCCGCTTGATTTGTTTCTCCCATCAATAAAAATCCTTTTAATACGCCGTCTTTTACAAAAAGCTTACGCACCATTGTTTCTGTTTTTGTTTCAAATACATCACCGACATACGTTCCTGCCGTCATAATATGCAAACCAAAGAAACCGATTGAATTCATGGGAATTGCCTTATCAAACACTTCTTTTCCTAGCGCCATCGAAACACCTGCTGTATGCCCTTGCATATAGGCATTTGGTAAAAGAGCAAGTACTCTTTTTTCCCCTAGCGAAATATCTTCCCCTTCTGTACAATCACCTGCCGCATACATATCTTTTACGGATTGGACCTATGTCAATACTTTGGACAAAAAAAGTTGAAAGCTTATGCCACTTTTT
>CAZMHF010000029.1:0-24838 GCA_964566025.1 uncultured Lachnospiraceae bacterium
ACTGCTAATAGCAGTGTTACTTACGAGTATTGTGAAACAATGCGCTGGTAACCCCTTGTTGCAGCTTCGCTGCATATCAGTAGGTGCTTGAACACCTACTGATACAAAGATGTTACCCCCACTTTCGCTTTGCTTAGAAGTGGGGGACATCTTTATCAAGGTTATACACACGATTTTTATGAAAATTACTTTTGTTCAAAGCATGAAAAGTATGCTTCAAGTGTTTTTTTATCTAGCTTTGGAGTAAATAAGCTAACTAATGGCACGACAACTAATCCAGCAACCATCGCAAGTGCACCAGCTTCAATTGGTGATTTGGTAAAAGGGAAAAACATATTTACTACGGTAATTCCAATACCAGAGGCAAAACAGCACCAAATGGAGGCGCGTGTTATGTTCTTAGAATATAGGCTATACATAAATGGTGCTAAGAATGCACCCGCTAGAGCGCCCCATGAAATACCCATAAGTTGAGCGATAAAGGTAGGAGGATTTAGAGCAAGAACAACGGATAAAGCGATAAACGCTACAATAAATATACGCATCCATTTGATTTGCGATTTTTCGGTCATTTTCTTTACGATATTTCCCTTTAAGAAATCCAAAACGAGTGTTGAACTAGAAGTCAGAACAAGGGAAGATAAAGTGGACATGGAGGCAGATAAAACAAGTACGATAACGACACCGATCAATAAATCGGATAATTGTCCTACCATAAAAGGAATGATTTTATCGTATGCCAAACCGTCAGCCATTGCCTCAGGAAATAGACGAGAAAATCCACCAAGGAAGTAGCAACCTCCTGCAATAACAAGCGCAAAAACAGTTGAGATAACAGTTCCTGCCTTGATTGAACGCTCATCTTTAATAGTGTAGAACTTATGAACCATTTGTGGTAATCCCCAAGTTCCTAATGATGTCAAAATAATTACGCTGAATAGACTTACTGGATCGGCACCAAATATCGACGTAAAAGCGCCTACTTGTCCTTGCGTAGCGGCTTGATCACTTGCCAATAAGGATAATTTATTTACGGCAGAAGTAAATCCACCTTGTCCGTTTAAAACAGAGAAAATAACGGCAACAATACCAACTAACATAATAGCGCCTTGAATTAGGTCATTGATGGCGGTTGCCATATAGCCACCAAGAACAACATATACGGCAGTTAATAGTGCCATGGCGATAACGCAAATTTTGTAATCAATATTAAAGGCAACACCAAAAAGGCGGGATAATCCATTATAGATAGAAGCAGTATAGGGTACTAGGAAAACAAAAGCTATCATTGAAGCAGCGATTTTAATGGATTTACTATTAAAGCGTTTTCCAAAGAAATCAGGCATAGTAGCTGATGAGAGATGCGTAGTCATCGTACGTGTTCGTTTTGCTAGAACAAGCCAAGCAAGTAGCGAACCTAAAAAAGCATTCCCGAGTCCTATCCATGTTGAAGCAAGACCAAATCGCCATCCGAATTGTCCAGCATATCCAACAAATACAACGGATGAAAAATAAGAAGTACCGTAGGCGAATGCCGTAAGCCAAGGACCAGCATTTCGGCCACCTAAAACAAAACCATCAACACTTTTGGTGTGTTTTCGGCAATAAATACCTACACCAATCATCGTCAAAAAGAATAAAATCAATAAAGCATATTTAATAAACACGATAGATTCTCCTTAAAAAATATTTGCTTTAGCGAATTAAAGCACAACGATTTAACGCATTAAAGCACAAAAGATAGTATATCATGAATATGGAAGATGTCAAGTAGAAAAAGAGGGGAAGTGTTCTTCGAGAAAAAAGTAATCTTATGTATTATTTTCTGGTATCGTTGTTTGACTTTCGCTACTAATACATGCTATAATATGTGATGGTGCTTTAAAGCCTTAAAGTAATAAGCATAAAAAGGAGCAGAAATGATTTGGGCAAAAGAAGAAACATTATCTAGGGACGAAATGAGTGCAGTGCAATTAGCACATTTGCAAAAAACGGTACAGCTAGTATACGACAAAGTTCCTTGCTACCATAATAAAATGAAAGAAGCGAATTTAGTGCCAAGCGATATTAAAACATTGGACGATTTAAGGAAGCTTCCATTTACAACAAAACAGGATTTGCGCGATACCTATCCATATGGCATGTTTGCTGTTCCGATGGATGATGTAAGGCGCGTGCACGCCTCTAGTGGTACTACAGGCAAACCAACGGTTGTTGGCTATACAGAAAACGATTTAAAGATGTGGTCGGAGAACGTCGCTCGTATTGTTATCATGGGTGGTGCTACGAAAAAAGACATTTGCCAAATTTGCTTTGGCTATGGAATGTTTACGGGTGCATTAGGATTACATTATGGATTGGAGCATATTGGTGCGACAGTATGTCCAACCTCATCTGGAAATACAGAAAAACAAATCATGTACATGAAAGATTTTAAGACAACGCTATTAGTTGCGACACCATCTTATGCTTTGAGAATTGCGGAAGTTGCATATGAAATGGGCATTGATCCTAAAATGGACTTGTCGATTAAATATGCTGTTCTTGGAAGCGAATTAATGACAGAGGCGATGCGAAGTGAGATTTATCGCTTATGGGGCGAGGATGTGGTTGTTACGCAAAATTATGGAATGAGTGAGTTGGTTGGGCCAGGTGTTGCTGGTGAATGTATGCACTTAAATGGCATGCATGTCAATGAGGATCATTTTATTCCTGAAATTATTAATCCTAAAACGGGTGAGGTATTGCCACCTGGCGAGAGAGGCGAATTGGTTGTTTCTTGCGTGACAAAAGAGGCATTGCCACTGATTCGTTATAGAACACGTGATATTACAAGCCTTATGTATGAAAAATGTGCATGTGGAAGAACAACCGTACGCTTGTCTAATTTCACTGGGCGCACCGACGATATGTTAAAAATTCGAGGCGTGAATATATTCCCAAGTCAAATCGAAGAGATTCTTTTATCGATTGATGAAATTGGGCCAAATTATGAAATTATCGTTGATCGCAAGAATCACACTGACACATTGGAAATTCGTGTTGAAGTGGTTCCAGATAAATTAATTGATTCTTATAAGATGTTAGAAGACCTCGAAAAAAAGGTGAGAAATCGACTAAAGGTTGTGTTGGGAATTGAGACAAAAATTACACTTGAATCGCCAAATACCTTGCAACGATTTGAAGGAAAGGCAAAACGCGTGACGGATTTGCGAAAGCAATAGAGAAAATGGAGGATAGTATGTCAAATAAAAAGATTATGTTAGGAAATGAAGCATTTGCTAGAGGTGCTTACGAAGCAGGCGTTAAGGTATCTGCTGCATACCCTGGAACACCAAGCACAGAGATTAGTGAATATATCGTAAATTACCCAGAAATATATGCGGAATGGTCTCCAAATGAAAAAGTAGCGATGGAAGTAGCCATTGGCGCATCTATTAGTGGTGTTCGCTCGTTAGCTTCTATGAAGCACGTTGGTGTCAATGTAGCAGCAGATCCATTGTTCACAATTTCATATGCAGGTGTGAATGGTGGTCTTGTTTTAATTGCAGCAGATGATCCAGGTTTATATAGTTCTCAAAATGAGCAGGATACGAGAATGGTGGCAAGGGCAGGACAAATTCCCGTATTAGAGCCAAGTGATAGTCAGGAAGCAAAGGATTTTGTAAAATTCGCATTTGAACTTAGCGAAAAATATGATACACCAATGATTGTTCGCTCGACAACACGCTTGTCACATTCACAAGGACTTGTTGAATTAGAAGAACGCAATGAAGTTGCGGATAAGCCTTATGAAAGAAATGTTGCCAAATTTGTTATGATGCCAGGAAACGCAAAAGCGCGCCATATTGAAGTAGAGAAACGATTAAAAGCAATGGAAGAGGATTCATGTACCTATCCAATCAACAAAGTCGAATATAACGATACATCTATTGGATTTATTACATCAGGAATTCCATATATGTATGTGAAAGAAGCTGCACCAAACGCTTCAGTACTAAAATTAGGTCTTGTTAATCCATTGCCAAAGAAATTAATTCAAGAATTTGCAGCAAAGGTTGATAAATTATATATTTTTGAAGAATTAGATCCCGTTATTGAAACACAGATAAAAAGTTGGGGTATTTCTTGCATCGGAAAAGAAATTTTTACGGTTCAAGGTGAGTATAGCGCCAATATGATTCGCACAGCAGTTTTTGGCGAGAAATTAGATTTAGAGCAACCATCACAAGTGCCAGCACGTCCACCAATTCTATGCTCAGGATGTCCTCATAGAAGTGTATTTTCGGTATTGAAAAAACTTAAAATACATGCAGCAGGCGATATTGGATGCTACACGCTGGGGGCAGTTGCACCATTAAGTGTTGTAGATACAACCGTTTGTATGGGTGCTAGTATTGGTACATTACACGGAATGGAAAAAGCAAAAGGAAAAGATTATATCAAAGATTGGGTTGCTGTTATTGGCGATTCGACCTTTATGCATACAGGAATTAATACATTAATTAATACGGTATATAATCAAGGTACTGGTACGGTTATTATTCTAGATAACTCGACAACAGGAATGACAGGTCACCAAGATCATGCGGCAACAGGAAAAACACTAAAAGGTGAAACAGTGCCAGCGATTAATATCATGCATTTGTGCAAATCCCTAGGAATTAAGCATGTACAAGAAGTCAATGCGTTCGATTTGCCAAAGCTTGAAAGTATTATCAAGGAAGAAGTCGCAAGAGATGAAGTGTCCGTTATTATTACAAAGGCACCATGTGTGCTATTGAAATCGAATCATTTCCCTAATTACTGTAAAGTCGATGTTGAAAAATGTCGCAAGTGCGGAAAATGTTTAGTACCAGGTTGTCCATCATTGACAAGAAATGCCGATAATACCATCCACATAGATGATACTTCATGTAATGGATGCGAATTATGTAAGCAACTTTGTCCATTTGGTGCCATTGAAACAGTAGAACGCTAAGGCGATATGGGAGGAAAAAATGAATAATACAAAAAATATCATGATTGTTGGAGTTGGCGGACAAGGAACATTGCTAACGAGTCGTATATTAGGCGGACTAACTATTTTAAAAAATTACGATGTAAAGTTGTCGGAAGTGCATGGCATGGCACAACGTGGTGGCAGTGTTGTTACCTATGTAAGATACGGCGAGTCCGTAGCAGAGCCAATTGTAGAAGAAGGGCAAGTAGATGTTTTGATTGCTTTTGAGCGTTTAGAAGCAAAGCGTTATGCTCATTTTGTTAAACCAGATGGTGTTATTATTGTGAATAATCATAAAATCGAGCCAATTACGGTGGTAACAGGTGTGGCAACTTATCCAGAAGGTATTATTGAAGAGCTAAAAGCAAAATATAATGTAGTTACTGTAAAAGCAGCTGAGGAGGCAAAGAAGATTGGCAATAGCCGTGTGTTTAATATTATTGTATTAGGTGTGGCCGCTAAATATTTGGAATTTTCAAAAGAGGATTGGATTCAAGTAATCAAAGAAACGGTTCCACCAAAAACAGTGGATTTAAATATCAAAGCGTTTGAGGTAGGATATCAAATAAATTAAGTAAGGAGAGAGCCAATGATTTGGAATGAAGCAAAAGAATGTATGAGTCGTGATGAGCTCACACAATTACAAGGTGCACGTCTTAGAAAAATAGTAGACCGTGTATATCACAATGTAGAGTTTTATCGCAAAAAGATGCAGCAAATAGGGATAGAGCCAGGTGATATTAAGGGTCTTGAGGATTTGAGTAAACTGCCGTTTACAACGAAAGATGATTTGCGCGATAACTATCCATTTGGCTTGTTTGCCGTTCCAAATTCGCAAATTGTTCGTATTCACGCATCAAGTGGTACGACAGGAAAAGCGACGGTTGTTGGTTACACAAGAAGAGATATTGAAGTATGGTCAGAGTGCGTTGCGCGTGTATTGGCTATGTGTAATATCAATAAAGATGATATTATACAAGTAGCATATGGTTATGGATTGTTTACAGGAGGACTGGGACTTCATTATGGAGCAGAAAATCTTGGCGCGACAACCGTACCAATGTCTTCTGGAAATACTCAAAAGTTGATTACTATGATGAAGGATTTTAAAGCAACAGCCATTGCTTGTACGCCATCATATTTACTACATATTGCGGAAACGCTTGAAGAGTCTGGAGAAATAAACAATGTGAATTTAAAGGCGTGTATTTGTGGTGCTGAACCATGGACTGAAAATATGCGAATTGAAATTGAGAAAAAGCTACACTGTAATGCACACGATATTTATGGCCTAAGTGAAATCATGGGGCCTGGCGTGGCGGCAGATTGCGAATATCATGAAGGACTTCATGTTTATGAAGATCATTTCTTACCAGAAATTATCGATTCTTCGACATTGTTGCCAGTTGGTGAAAAAGAAAGCGGTGAATTAGCGTTCACAACCTTAACAAAAGAAGGTATTCCGCTTATTCGTTATCGCACAAAGGATTTAACAAGCATTACGAGAGAAACATGTAAGTGTGGAAGAACATTGGCTCGTATTTCACGTTTTACAGGAAGATCGGATGATATGTTGATTGTTCGAGGCGTTAACTTATTCCCATCTCAAATCGAAGCGGCTTTATTAGAGTCTGGAGAGACAACACCACATTATATGATTATTGTAGATCGAGTTAATAACTTAGATACACTTGAGGTACAGGTGGAAATTGAAGAACGCTACTTTACAGATGAGATTAAGAAGCTAGAAGAACTAAAAAAGAAAATCACCACGATTCTACAAAGTGCAATTGGCTTGGCTTGTAAGGTTAAGCTTGTTGAGCCTAAGACAATTGAAAGAAGCAGTGGAAAAGCAGTGCGTGTTATTGATAAACGTAAATTAATTTAAAGGAGGTACTAGTATGTTTGTAAAGCAATTATCCGTTTTTATTGAGAACCGAGCAGGACGTCTTGAACAAGTAACAGAGGTTTTAAAAAACAATGAAATTAATATTGTTTCGCTAAGCCTTGCAGATACGAGTGAATATGGATTGTTAAGAATGATTGTTTCTGATCCAGCAAAAGGAAAAGCCGTTTTAAGAGAAAGTGGTTTTTCAGCAACATTAACAGATGTTGTAGCGGTTAGGTTAGAGCATAAAATTGGAATGCTACAATCTTTTTTGAAAATCATTCGTGAATCTGGCGAAAATGTTGAGTATATGTATGCGTTGGCAACTGGTGCAACAAATGCTTCGATGATTGTCAAAACATCGAATCCTGAAAAAACAGCAAAAGCATTAATCGCAGCGGGAATGCAAACGTATGGAGCAAATGAAGCGTATTGTATTAATGATTAAAAATTAAAAATATAAAAAATAAGTGCTATCTTTCACAAGTATCCTACTTTGACTGTGAAAGGTAGCACTTTTTTATGGTAGTTAGGTTAGGTGTATTTCGGTAGCACTAAAAAGGTCGATATCTTCTTTCGCATGTGAAGAGATAATTAATGTGCGGTTGTTTTTCTTTTCTTTTATGAGTTGAACCATTTTGTGTTTCATTTCTAAATCAAGACTGGCGAATGGTTCATCCATTAATACGATATCCGAGTTAAAAAATAATGCGCGAAGAATGGCAACTCTTTTTTTCATACCGCCACTATATTCACGCAGTGGCTTATGAAGCTCCTCTGCTGGAATAACAGATGCAAGCGTACTCGTTATGAGCGCTTCTTGTTCTTTAAATTGAGCTGTTGGAATGGCCAAGCGGATATTGGTAAGCGCATCATAAGGGAGTAATAGGCGGTTATCTTGAAACACATAGCTTATTTTCTTTTTTGAAAGACCGCATATGGAAACGCTATCAGGAACGATGAAACCAGCAAGAATATTGAGTAATGTGGTTTTCCCCACGCCAGATTCACCAGTAATAACATAATTTTTTGAATCTTCAAATGTGAAAGAAGCATCTACAAAAATAGGGTGGTCAAAGGCAAGATTTAGATTAGTTAGTTGAATCATCAGGCTTTCAAATCCTCCTTAAATAAATCATAATGAGCGAATTTTTTGATAGCATATCCAAGCAAAAACTCAAATAAACTACTCACAAGTATGATAACCATTGTATAGGCAAGAAGCTCATCGGAAGCCAAGTATACCTTTGATAAATATAGCCCTTCACCAATCGTATTTTTGGGAACGCTAATGACTTCGGCAGCAATGCCTGCTTTCCATGCCATACCATAAGCGGTGTGGACACTACTTAAAAAATGTGGAAGTATTTGAGGGCGGTAAATGTACCAAAATTTACGCCATGGTGAAAACTGATATATAGTAGCCATTTGCAATAAGTGTAAATCGGTTTGCTTCGCAGATTGTAAAATGCTTGCGTAGATAACGGGTAAAACAATAATGGCGGAAATTAAAATGGAAAGATTTTTTGAGGGCATCCAAAAAAGAGCAATAATAACAAACGCTGCAATTGGAACTGAACGAATGAAGTTCATAGCTGGTGACAAAAAATCTGAAAAGAAAGAAAGTGTGTACGATAAAAAAGAAAGAAGCATCGCTAATAAACAAGCAATCAAAAATCCTAATGTAATGTGAAAAAAGGAATTAACAATGCTAAGATAAAAAGAGCCAGTTTTGGACAAATTAATCAGAGCTTTAAATGAATCAAGGGGTGTGGCGAGTATAATTTTTTGGTCAATAATATGGGCAATAAAAGCCCATATTACGATCCAAAATATAATAAAAAATAGTTTTTTAAATAGGCGTTTCATCATATATATTCCTCATATGAAATACGAAAACTATTTTACGAAGTAGAACGAATCCTCTGGCATTGCTCCACCAATGGCTTTAGGGTTTTGTTCAAAAATACTAGCTAAATAGATTTCAAGTTTTTCTTTCATTTCTGTACCTTCGATACAAACGATATTACAAAATGGAAGTGCCTTTTTGGCAACAGCTGCCTTAACTATATCATATTTTTCAATTAATGCACTAGTGGTATCTAAATTTTTATCATCAGAAAGATAAGCAACGCTTGCTTGATGGTTTGCCATAAAAGCGGCAACTGCTTCAGGGTGTTCTTTTAAAAATGCATTTCGAACAACGGTAACGCCTGTAACCATAGATGCATCAAGCTTTTCAAATTCATCAGTTGCACTAAGTGCAATACGAATATCCTCGTTTTGTAGCTGTGCTACCGTTACAAAAGGTTGTGGAAGAAATCCAATAGCGCCCTCTGTGGTTGCCAAAAGAGCAGCAATTTCTGTCGATTCAGACTTATATTCAACGGTTACATCAACAAGGTCGATATCATTACCAGCTAGAAGATAGTTTAACGCAAGCTCAGGTGTTGAACCCTTTCCAGTTGCTGGCATATAAATGGTCTTGCCTTTTAAGTCGTTAATATCTTGAATCGTATTACCATTTTCCACAAAATATAATACACCAAGTGTATTGATATTTAATACCGTAATTTCTTTATTGGTTTTTTGATAAATATTCGCTGCAAGATTGGCAGGAATAAGAGCGATATCAACTTCTCCTTTTACTAAAGAAGTAGAAAGCTCATCTGGTGCGACAACGATAGAAAAAGTATAAGGAACTTTTTCTTCTTCGGAATCAGCAATCATCTTCACGATTCCCATTGTCGTAGGGCCCTTTAGTCCGCCGATTATCATATGCGTTTTATCTGTGGGTGTCACTGTTGTAGTAGGTTGTGTTTCCTCTGGTTGCGTTGCAACTTCTGTTGTCTTGTCTTTGGTTGATTCCTCAGAAGCTTCTGTCGTTCCTTCTGTTGTTTCGTTTGTCGTGCCAGGTGCCGTTGTTTTGTCAGTCGCGTTTTCTTTTTTTGCGCAAGCGCCTAATGCGATACAAACAATTGCTCCAATTACAAGTAAGCCTAAGGTCAATTTTTCTTTCATAATATGTCTCCTTTTTTTCGAATTAAAATGTTAAACAATTAACATTCGTAGTAATCATATCATTAGAAAAATAAAAAGGCAAGGGGTGTTAAAAAAGACGTGCGGTGATACATAAAAATACTTATATGAAAAACAAGAAAGGGTTGACAAATATTCTGACTATGAATATAATTAAGAAAAAAAGATTTACAAAAAAGGAGATAAATATGAAAAAGCCCAAAAGTATAAATCGGATAATTAAAGTGATAGGATTTCTGATGATTTTGACGTACATATTGACTGGATGCTCAAATAAATCTAATCAAAAAAATGAGATTCTTTGGGGCACAGATTTTGTCAAGGCGGATGCGTACATTAATGATGTAATGTATAAAGAATTTGGGCTTGAAATTCCTTTTGCGTATACTGGTGAAATTACGGATGTTGAATTGGTGTCTATTGAGGGCGAAAATACTCAAGCAATTTCTGCAACAATGAAGTTGGTCGGTGAAGAGGTTATTGGAGAAGATGGTGTCAGAAATGATGAGTACCAGTTAGGCATACTTGGTTTACGTATAGAAAGAAACGAAAATAAGGATGTAAAAATTGATCGAATGATCGTTTCGATTAATAAAAAGAAAGAAACGATAGAGTTTGAAAGCCCATTGATGTTACGATTTATTCATAATGATTTTGAACCTTATATTTCAATACGGAATACATCAGATATGTGTTTTGCTGCTATGGTTCCCAATCGAAAAATGGTGCTGCAATACGCTTTTGTGGCAGTGACTGATTTGAGTTTTACAGGAGTTGAGTATCAAGGATATTTCAAAATAAAAGAAACAGAGGATACACAATTTTTCGTTAATAATGAACTTGTTGCACCACCTACAGAAGATAAACCGATTAAACTAAAAAAAGAAGATCGATTGGAGTGTTATCTTGATATAGAAAGAGGAGATGATCTTATGTATACTTTCTTAATTAATAGCGTGGCGTTAAAATTTTCAGAATATGAAAAAGAGCACGTTCTTCTTGCTCAACAAGCAATTGGATCAAAAGAGGATGGGCAAACGGTGTTAGAAGCCATTATTAAAAATGAAAAGAAGTGAAAAAATGAAGAATAGATTTTTTAAAAAAAATAGATTTTTGAAGAAAAATCTAGTAGTAGCACTGGTGTTTGTTGTAGTGGCATGCACAGTGCTACTATTATATGTAACCGATAAATTGCATAACAAAAGTAATACTGCAAATTATACAGATGAAAAAGAATATAGCGAAAATACAGCAACTTTAGTGCGCATAAAAAAACTCGTGTATAAAAGTGAATATGCATCGGACGTGCAAGTTACCATAGATTTAAACGAACCATATCTAGAGAATTATTTGGAAAAAGACACGGAATCGCTGAAAATTGATTTGAATATAGGTGACAACATAGAGCAAGGGATGCTTTTGTATGAATGCGGCGACCGCAAAGTATATAGTGATTATAAAGGAAGAGTGGCGACTCTAGAAAAAGGAGAGGCCCTTTTTTTGCAAGTACTAAATCAGGAAAAAATAGATATTTCTATGCGGGTGCCGCTGTATTTGTATGAAAAAATAAATTTAGACTCAAAGATATGGTTTACCCTAAATAATGAAGAAATACAAGGATATATAAAAAATATAGGGTATCATCTTGAAGAAGATATGTTCGAAATTTGTTTAGGGATTAGTGAGTGCATTGTACCAGGAACAAAGCTTCGAGCTAGAATTGTTTTAGAAGAAACAAAACCAATTATCGCTGTACCACCGCTTTTCATTCAAGGAATAAAGGACAACTATTTTTGTGATGTATTGATGAGTGAAAATCCCGATGGCGAGATACGCAGATGCCCCATTGTCATAGGGAGGGAATTTGTTGAGTCGAGTGGGGGGGATGAATTACCTTTCGTAGAGATACTTTCGGGAATTAGCGAAGGTGATGTGGTAAGGGTATACTATAATAGTACAGTTGATTTTTTAAATAATTTGCGTTGAAAAGAGGTGGGATTGTGAAAAAAGGATTGAAAAACATAGGAATTATCGTGGCGATAGTTGCGTGCTTAATTATCATATGCGTGATATTATTTTTAGAGGGTGATTTGACGAAAATATTTCCAAAGGATGAACCTAGCACAACAAAAGAATATATAGAGGAAACGTACAAGTATACGCCATATCAAGTTATCGCTGATGAATTGGCAGGCTATTGCGCTGTGGAAGGATGTGTGGAGACAAACTATGATGGCGAATTAGCAACATACTATAATGAATTTAAGATAGGGACGAAAAAGGAAGTTAAAGTAGAAAATGGTAGCGAAGTACAAGTGGGAACAGTCTTGTATACCATTGAAGATGTGGCGATTTTAAGTGAAATAGAAGGGCGTGTCCTTTATATTGATGAAACAGAAACAACAATTAAAGTAGAGTGTCTTGATTACAATCAATTATTTATTTCAATTCAAGTGCCGATGCATTATTACAAGTTACTCCAATATGATGCGAATATTATTGTCAATAGTCAGTATGGAGAGACAAATGCGCGAATTAGAAAAATGGGGCATAAGGTTGAGAACGAAAAAATGGAAGTCATTATAGGGGGGATTGATTCCTTTATGATGCCAGGTTCAATCGTTGAAGTACTTGTTGGCTTGACAAAAACAGAAAATAAATTATTTCTTAACAAAGATGCAATTATAACTGTTTCAGGTGCTTTTTATATCGATACGTGTGAGGCTGATGCAAATGGACCGAACTACGATTTAATAAGAAGAGACAGTATAATGGTTGGAGAGTCTTATATTGTTATTGAAAATGGGCAAAGGATAGAATATATGGTGATAGAAAATGGTGCTTATCAAAGTCAATATGCAATCATAAAAGAACTCTTGCCAAAGCAATCTGGTGAAGACAATGAATGAAAAAATACTTAGCATGAAGCATATTTCAAAAACATATCCAAACGGCAATGAAGTCCTAAGCGATATCAATCTCGAAATTCATAAAGGCGATTTTATTACAATTGTAGGGAATTCAGGTAGTGGAAAAAGCACCTTGCTTAATGCGATTGGTCTTTTAGATATTGCAACAGCAGGAGAGTTTTATTTTTGCGAAAAAAACATTATAAAGGCTAGAAGGCATCAGCTAGATTCCATTAGAGCAAATGATATAGGCTTTATATTTCAATCGTACTGTTTGCTAGATAATATATCAGTGGAAGATAATATTATGATTCCTTTTTTATATCAACAAGAAAAAATTCCTCGTAATATCTCCGAAAAGATAGAAGAGTATTTACAATTGTTTGATTTGGAAAAACAACGAAGACAAAAAGCGAAATATCTTTCGGGTGGAGAAAAACAAAGAGTTGCCATTATTCGAGCGCTTATTAAAAATCCAATACTTCTTTTGGCGGATGAACCAACAGGGAACTTGGATTATAATAATGCAAGAATTATTTATCATGCATTTAAAAAAATAACGGATGATGGTACGGCAGTGGTGGTAGTTACTCATAGTCAAAATATTTTTGAAGGGGTTGATCAAACCTATCAACTTAACGAGGGGAGGCTACATCGTGCGTAATAAGTTGAGTCGTATAAAACTATATTGGAAAATGATTGTGCAACTTGCCTTGGGAAGCAAGCTGCGTCTTTCATTGACAGTATTGGGAATGAGTGTTGGAATATTTGTTTTTGCATTTGGGAACCTGTGTTTAGATTCGTATTTGTATGGTCGTATGAAAGAAATTCGAATCATTCCAGAGGATTCTAATTTCGTTATAATCCCTAATAGCAATGAAGTAAGTGCGGAAGCTGATTTTTCTTCTATTTATTTAAGTTTACCCAATAAGCTGCCCACGTTGTTGCGGAAAGGATATTCGGCACATTCCATTGCTGTGTTTGGCATGGTATCGGGGGAAGACGCTTCTGTTTATGCGCGAATGATAGGTGTTTCCCAAATGAACAATAGAATGGTCAACTTTTCGGATATAGATGGGGATTCATTGTCAGAGTTTGAACTGGTTGAAGGTCGCTATATAAGCGAAAAGGAGATTAGTGAAAATGAGGTAGTGGCAGTAATTGATGAATTTACAAGTCAACTTTTATTTGGCCAAGAAAGTGCAATTGACAAAACAGTTGAACTAGATAAACTCCCCTTCACAATAGTTGGTGTGGTAGCTAATAATTATCATAACAGCAAGCGATATGATGATTTTAAAAAAAAATGCTTTGATGCAAATAATCAAATAGGAGCGACGGTGGTTATTAATATATATACACCATATCGTGCGTATGAGAAATTGAACCATGAAGAAGGGTATTATAATTGTAATGCATATATGTGGTCATTAACAAAAGAAGAGATGGAGGTTGCAAAAGAAAAAATTGATGCCAATATTTCGTTGTTACCTAATGAATGGGGAGTATTGCCTTCGTACGATAAAGCATTTTATGAAGAACGATTACTCAATGAGTTAAGACCAATTCGACAAGGGATTATGGTTGTATCTATTGTATTGATGATAATTGCAGGCATTTCAAGCATGAGCATTTTGTTTTTTTCTATAAAGGAACGTGCATCAGAAATTGGCATCAAAAAGGCGTTTGGAGCATCTAGTTCCGATATTGCACTTCAATTTCTTTTGGAAAATTTATTTATCTCCATCATAAGCGCTGTTCTCGCAGTCACACTATCTCGCGTAATAGGTTATGCGATGGAGGGATATGTTATTCGTAATTGGTTTGCAGATTTTCAGATTCATTCGACCACTATGAAAATGCTATTTCCTATCGCTATGGGCGGATTGCAAGGAATACTCTTTTCACTACCACCATGTATTTATGCTTCTAGGAAAGAAGTTAGTGATATATTGCGTATTGATTCATAATGGCGCACTTCGCATTATGCTTGACAAATCAATATTTTTACCTTATTATTTCAAAGGTAAATAGTATATATACATAGGAGGTATAATTTATGAAGAAAAGAATCATTAGTTTATTCTTAGTAGCCATTTTAGTTTTTTCATTTGTTGGATGTAGCAAAGAAGATAAAAAAGGTACTGAGAGTACAAAAGAAGGAAATGCAACGGGAGACAATTTTCAGGTTTACAAAATCGGTGGTATTGGCCCTGTAACAGGAGATGCAGCTACATACGGTATTGCCGTTAAAAATGCAGCAGAATTAGCCGTTAAAGAAATCAATGCAGCAGCAGATGCAAAAGGAAGCGGAATCAAATTCGAATTCAAATTCGAAGATGACGTTCACAATCAAGAAAAAGCTGTTAATGCATACAATTCTCTTAAAGATTGGGGTATGCAAATTCTTATGGGTACAGTAACATCAGCTCCATGTGAAGCGGTTATTGAGCACTCAAAGAAGGATAACATTTTCCAAATGTCACCATCCGCATCATCAAAAGAAGCAATCAAATATGACAACGTATTCCGTATTTGTTTCTCAGATCCTGACCAAGGTGCAGCTTCAGCGAAATACATTGGTGAGCATGAGCTTGCTAAAAAAGTAGCTATTATTTATGATAGTTCAGATGTATATTCAACAGGTTTATATGAAACATTTGCTGAAGAAGCAAAAAATCAACCATTTGAAATCGTTTCAACAGAAACATTTACAGAAGCAGCGAATACAGATTTTTCTGTTCAAATCCAAAAAGCAAAAGAATCAGGTGCTGATTTAGTGTTTTTACCAATCTACTACAAAGAAGCATCTTTGATTTTAGCACAAGCTAGCAAAGCACAACTTGAAGCGGACTTCTTTGGTTGTGACGGACTTGATGGTATTTTGGCAGTTAAAGAATTTGATGTAGCGTTAGCAGAAGGCGTTATGCTTTTAACACCATTTGCAGCAGATGCAGAAGATAAATTAACAAAAACATTTGTAGAGAATTACAAAGCATCATTTAACGAAACTCCAAACCAATTTGCAGCAGACGGTTATGATGCGATTTATGCAATCAAGGCAGCAATTGAGAAGGCAGATATTACACCTAAAACATCAATCAGTGATATCGGAACAGCATTGTCTGCTTCTATCTTAGAAGTTGAATTAGATGGTGTTACAGGCCTTAAAATGACATGGACAAAAGAAGGTGAACCTAACAAAGCTCCAAAGGCCGTTATTATTTCAGAAGGTTCTTATAAAGCGATAAAATAATTAACAAAACTAGACAGGAGCTTCTTTGTCGTATTCTTACGATAAGGAGGCTCTTATTTAGTTTTTATCGACGAAGATGATTTAACACTTGATAACAATGTTAGTATTGTGATATACTTAACAAATTATAAACTAACTATAAACTAATGAAGGAGCTTTATATGAGCTTTTTATCGTATTTGATTAATGGTCTAAGTCTTGGAAGTGTATATGCCTTGATTGCTCTAGGGTACACAATGGTATATGGTATTGCCAAGATGCTTAATTTTGCCCATGGTGATATTATTATGATTGGTGCATATGCGACATTTATGTCGATTACAAGTGCCAATTTACCTATTCCTGTTGCTATTTTGATAGCGATAATTGTTTGTATCGCCTTTGGTCTTATTATTGAATTTTTAGCATATCGCCCATTGCGAAATGCTGCATCATCATTGGCCGTATTGATTACTGCAATCGGCGTGAGCTATTTTCTCCAAAACCTTGCACTTTTAGTGTTTGGTGCAGGCGCAAAATCATTTCGCTCTGTCGTAACCTTGCCAGCTCTTAGAATTGCAGACGGCGCATTAGTTATTACTGGTGAAGCGCTAGTGACAATTGTAGCGTGCTTTATTATTATGATAGCATTAACACTATTTGTTAAGCGTTCAAAACAAGGACAAGCGATGTTAGCTGTTTCTGAAGATAAGGGAGCTGCACAACTTATGGGAATCAACGTAAATAGAACGATTGCATTAACCTTTGCGATTGGTTCTGGTTTAGCGGCGATTGCTGGTATGTTACTTTGTTCAGCATATCCATCTCTTTCGCCGATGACGGGCTCTATGCCAGGAATTAAGGCATTTGTGGCAGCCGTATTTGGTGGTATTGGTTCTATTCCAGGTGCGATGATTGGTGGTCTTTTGCTAGGTATCATCGAAAATATGTCGAAGGCATATATTTCTTCACAAATGTCAGATGCTATTGTATTTGGTATATTAATCGTTGTTTTGATTGTTAAGCCAAGTGGTATTTTAGGCAAAAATATTCAGGAGAAAGTGTAATATGAGTAAAACAAGTCGAAGTAATATTATCACCATAGCAATTGTTACAGTAATGTTTATATTCGCTCAAACACTAGCGTCTACTGGGAATTTATCCTCCTTACTTAAAGGTATGTTAGTGCCATTATGTACATATGTTTTATTGGCGATTTCATTGAACTTAACCGTTGGAATTTTAGGCGAATTAAGCTTAGGACATGCGGGATTTATGTGCATAGGTGCTTTCTCGAGTGCATTTTTTTCAAAGGTTACGCAAGATGTGATTCCATCAGCGGGATTACGCTTCTTTATCGCATTATTGATTGGTGCGGCCTTTGCTGCATTATTCGGACTTATTATTGGAATTCCTGTATTACGGTTAAGAGGTGATTATCTAGCTATCGTAACATTGGCCTTTGGTGAGATTATTAAAAATATCGTTGGTACTATGTATGTTGCAAAAGATAGCAGAGGAATGCATGTATCCTTTTCTGATTTCGTTTCCATGAACTTAGAAAAAGATGCCGAGAAAATTGTGCGGGGGCCAAATGGTATTCCAACCATTCCAAATGATTCAACATTTATCGTTGGGTTTATCCTAATTCTTGCTTCCTTGATTATCATTTTAAATATGATGAATTCTAAAACTGGTCGTGCCATTATGGCGATTCGTGATAATCGAATTGCAGCGGAGTCGATCGGTATCAATATCACATTTTACAAGTTGTTGACCTTTACGATATCAGCGATGATTGCTGGTGTGGCAGGAACACTATATGCACACAATATCTTTACGCTCACCGCTACAACAACAAACTTTGGTTATACGATGTCTATTTTGATTTTAGTATTTGTTGTATTAGGCGGCATTGGAAATATTCGAGGTTCTATTTTTGCAGCAATTATCTTGACACTATTGCCCGAGCTATTGCGCTCACTGAATGAATATCGTATGTTGATTTATTCAATTGTTCTAATTGCCATTATGCTATTTAACTGGAGTCCAAAAGCGATTGCGTTTCGTGAGAAGTATTCCATTAAAAACTTTTTGAAAAATAAAAAAGAAGAGAAGGAGGAATAATCATGTCATTACTAGAAGTAAAGAATTTGAGTATCTCCTTTGGTGGTTTGCTTGCGGTAGATAATTTCAATTTAACGATAAAAGAAGGACAGCTTGCTGGTTTGATTGGACCAAATGGTGCTGGAAAAACAACAGTATTTAATTTATTGACGGGTGTTTATCAGCCAACCTGTGGTTCAATTGTGTTAGATGGCGTGAATTTAGTAGGAAAGAAAACGGCTCAAATTAATCGCTTAGGAATTGGCCGTACATTTCAAAATATTCGTTTATTCAACAAGTTATCGGTCATTGACAATGTTAAAATTGCTTTGCAACATGAATATACCTATTCGACATTGACAGCGATTTTGCGTTTGCCAAAATACTATAAAGTAGAAAAACAAATGAACCAAAGAGCGTTGGAATTATTAGAGGTATTTGGTTTAGAAGAGGAAGCGCTTGTATTAGCATCAAATCTTCCTTATGGAAAACAAAGAAAATTAGAAATCGCGCGTGCGCTTGCAACAAATCCAAAATTGCTTTTGTTAGATGAGCCAGCGGCGGGTATGAATCCTTTTGAAACACAGGAGTTGATGGATACCATCAACTCTGTACAAGAGAAATTCAATATGACGATTTTACTAATTGAACATGATATGAAATTAGTTGCTGGTATTTGTAAGGACTTGACGGTGTTGAATTTCGGGCAAGTATTGACAAAAGGAAAGACAAATAGTGTGTTAAATAATCCAGAGGTTATTAAGGCATATTTGGGCGAGTAATTTTCGAAAATGAATGGAGGCAGCAATGGCAATCCTTGAGATTAATGATTTAGAAGTTTATTATGGCATGATTCAAGCCATAAAGGGAATCAGCTTTACGGTGAATAAGGGTGAAATTATTGCATTAATTGGCTCAAATGGCGCTGGAAAGACGACCATATTGCATACATTAACAGGTTTAGTGCCTGCAAAAAAGGGACAAATTATTTATAAAGATCAGAACATTACAAAAGTGCCTGCACATAAAATTGTTCATATGGGGATGGCGCACGTACCAGAAGGAAGACGAATTTTTTCGCAACTAACGGTATATGAGAATCTTCGAATGGGGGCATTTTCAAGAAAAAATCAAAATGAGTTTTTAGAGTCGCTTGAAAAAGTATACGAGAGATTTCCACGATTAGAAGAACGTAAAAAACAATTGGCGGGTACGCTAAGTGGTGGAGAACAACAAATGTTAGCGATGGGACGTGCATTGATGTCGCATCCAGAAATTATCGTGTTGGACGAGCCGTCGATGGGACTTTCTCCTATCTACGTAAATGAAATATTTGATATTATCAAAGAAATAAATGAAGGCGGTACAACGGTACTTTTAGTAGAGCAAAATGCTAAAAAAGCATTATCCATTGCCAATCGTGCTTATGTGCTTGAAACGGGAAATATCGTTCTAGAAGGTGATGCACAAGAGTTGATGAATGATGATTCCGTTCGAAAGGCTTATTTAGGCGAATAAATTATGCGATCGATCCGTTCAGGAAAAGACGGAAAGGAGCGGTACTTGAATCAGAATCAATCCTTAAAAAAAATCATGAAGAAAAAGAAAACCAAGTCTGCATTAGCAGAGTTGGCGATTATTGCTGTCGTCTTTTTTCTGATTATTATAATTGTATTGGTGGTTGTGCAAGAAAGCCTAAGACATATTGAGACGATGAAAACAGATTTGTTGGAAGAAATTATAGAAGAGAAAAGCACGAAAATACAAAACTGTTTGACTCATGAAAAACATACGTTAGAGGCCATTGCGCATATGATTGGTGAGTCTACTATGTCATTAGATGATGAGAGGCTAGGTACAGTGCTTCAAGAGTTAGCAGATATATCCTTGCCATCATCCTATCGAGTAATTGATAAGAACGGCATTATTTTAGAATATAATGGCGATATTTATACAGATGTTTCTAATACAAGCGCCTATAAGGAAGCGATGGCAGGGAGATATTCAATTGTTTATCGAAGCGTTGCACAAGGCGATTTAATACCTGCAATCGTTTTGAATGTACCAATTTATCGCAAAGAAGACATTATCGGTGTATTGGCGGCGCGCATTAGTTATAAAAAATTCAATGCCCTTATGGAACATGGGGCTACTAATAGACAGGGAATCGACTTTTTCATTTGCAATGAAGATTATGAAATTTTAAATGAAGTCGAACATTTGGAAATGGCAGAAGCGATTGTTGCAACATTAGATGAGCAAACAATCATTTTTAAAGAAACGATTACGTATAAGAATATTGGTGATGCGGGCATTTTCTCTTTCAAAATGGATGGGGAAAAACAGCATCTAACATATCAGGGAATCAAGGATAGCAAATGGTACTTGTTGGCAACGATTTCGGATGATTTCTTAGAAACGCAAATTGCCTTAAATACAAATATACGAATTTCCATATTTCTATTAGCAATATTTGTTCTGTTTTTGATTATTATCCTTTACATTATGTATACGCAAGGCCGCGCAAGAGAATCGTTAGAAAATGCGCATGACGAATTGTCCGTTATGTACAATGTCTTGCCAAATGCAATCTTTCGTTATGAGCCAATCAAAAAACGCGTTTCATTTGCTAACGAAGGGTTTTATACGTTTTTCGAATGTAACAAAGAACAATTTAAGGAAACATATAAGAATGACATATTGGCATGCATACCAAAAGAGTATCGCCATAAAATCGAAGAATACTTCTTGCTTAGTATGAATTCCGAAACAATATTCTCAATTGAATGCCCAATGATTTGCTACGATAATCAAATAAAATGGGCGTTGTTTCACTCGAAGTTTATGAATCGCAGATCGGGTGAAGGGGTTTATTTGACGATGATTATCGATATCACAACGCAACGACATTTATCTACAATGGATCCACTAACGCAACTAAACAATCGAAGAGAGTTTGAGCGACAGGTGAATGATTATTTGATGGTGCCAGAGGGCGGCGCAGTATTTGTGTTAATGGATATAGATGATTTTAAAAATATCAATGATACATTAGGACATAGTTATGGTGATTTTGCATTAATGACCGTTGCGGATCGGATACGAGAATCATTTTGTGATTCGCGTTATATATTAGGTCGTTATGCAGGTGATGAATTTTATGTATTTATCAAAAATGTTGATGAAATAAATGAAGCAATCGCAATTGTAAACGAATTTTTAGAGAAATTCAAAAAAGAGATTTGCTTTAATGGTGTCAAGCATTTGCTAACAATGAGCGTGGGAGTTTCCACCTTCCCAGCAGATGGTATCGAATATGATGCTTTGTTTGATCATGCCGACCATGCGCTTTACGAAGGAAAACATGCTGGCAAGAATATCATTAAGGTGTATGACTAATTGAGCGAAGGATGGATATGGTGAAGATTGTATTTTTTGATTCAGGAATAGGTGGACTTAGTGTATTAGCGCAAGCAAAAGAGCGATTTCCTCAAATTGAATATATATATTATGCCGATAAAAAAAATGTTCCATATGGTGATAAGACAAAAGAGGATGTTATTGCGTATGTTTTAGAAGCGATGGAAGTGATTGATACGTTAAAGCCTGATGCAGTTGTTGTTGCATGTAATACAGCAACTAGTGTGGCAATCAAGACCATTAGAGAGCACTATACGTATCCGATTATTGGTATGGAGCCTGCGATAAAACCAGCTGTTTCTATGTGTCAAAATGCATCACGCGTTCTTGTGACAGGGACGATATTGACGCTACAAGAAGAAAAAATTAAAAACTTGCTGAAGTTGTATGACAAGGAACATGTTGTGGATTTGTTATCACTTCAAAAGCTAGTATATTTCGCTGAGCGCGGTCAATACGATGGCGATGAGGTGAGAGGTTATCTAAAAGAGAAATTTACTCATAAAAATATAGAACAGTACAATGTGATAGTGCTTGGTTGCACACATTTTAATTATTTTAGACCTGTACTTCAAGACATTCTTCCAAAGCATATTGAAATTATTGATGGCAGTCTTGGAACGATTCATCATATGATTGATTTGGTTGGCTATCCAACAAAAATAGTGCCAAATAATCAAACCATAGCGATTATCGAATCAGGAGAGCTTGTACAGGAACAAGAAAAATTGTACGAATATGAAGAAAGGATTCATTACTTATGCTCTATTTACAAGTAGTGAAGCAATCAAAATGGAAATCAATCAAAATCCAATTAAAAATGCATTAATTAAAACAATACCTGTCTTTTGCGGGTATTTGTTTTTGGGTATTGCATTTGGTTTATTATTAGAGGATGCCGGTTACAATGTAATTTGGGCGTTTTTTTCAAGTGTTTTTATTTATGCGGGTTCATTGCAGTTTTTATTAGTGACATTTTTGGTGTCAAAATATTCTCTTTTAACCGTCTTTATTATGTCCTTCTTAATCAATTGTCGCCATATTTTCTATGGCATTAGCTTTGTGGATGATTTTAAGAAGATGGGGAAGGCTTGCTTTTATATGATTTTCTCATTGACAGATGAAACTTATTCATTGCTTTGTACATATAAGCAAGATGGTAAAACGCCTAATTATAAAGAAATGCTTTGGGTGGCGTTGTTTGATCATTCTTACTGGGTGCTAGGCTCGGTGTTAGGCGTTTTGATTGGAAGTGTTTTGCCGTTTGATATTACTGGTGTTGATTTCACTATGACTGCACTCTTTGTTGTCATCTTTTTGTCCCAATGGGAGAGCTACAAATCGCATTTGCCAGCAATTGTAGGATTGGGGAGCGCGCTTTGCTATTTGGTGATTTTAGGGCCAGATAATTTTATTTTGCCTTCGCTATTGACGACTTCATTTATTCTAATCTTGCTAAAAGACTATATGGCAAAAAAGGAGGGAGTACATGAGTGAACCGTTTGTTTCAATTATCATCATCGTGGTAGCCGCGATAACAACATTTCTAACGCGTGTAATTCCATTCTTATTTTTCGGTGGTGAGAAAAAGACGCCAGCAATTATTACGTATTTAGGAGCCGTTTTGCCACCAGCGATTATGGGAACACTAGTGATTTATTGCTTGAAGTCGGCAGAGTTGACGCAATATCCTCATGCGTTACCAGAACTAATTGCCATAGCAGTGGTTGCTATCTCCTATAAAATAAAAAAGAATTCGCTAATCAGCATTGGTTTAGGAACATTGGTATACATGATTTTAGTGCAAAACATCTTTATTTGATAAAATATAGATTGTATGTTGATCAAATTTCACGTATAATCATACAATAAAGTATAAAATAAACGTAAGGAGAAAAGGATGAAAAAAATCGGAAAGTGGTCACTTGCTGTTTTGTTGATGGCTATATTAGTGACAAGTCTTATGGCATGTAAGCAAGGTGGCGAAAAAACACCTGAAAAAACGACAGAGAAAGCGACAAAAGCACCTACAACGACAGAGGCGACGACGGAGGAGGCTACAACAAAAGAACCAGAAGTAGATCCGTCTACTTACATGGACATGAGAGATATTTCTTCCATGGATCTTGTAAAGGAAATTGGTCTTGGATGGAATCTAGGAAATACATTGGATTCAATCGCTAATCCAACGATTAAAGCACCTAGAGCGTATGAAACGGCATGGGGCAATCCTGTGACAACAAAAGAATTGATTCAAACAGTTAGCGAGGCAGGATTTAATACCATTCGTATCCCTATTACATGGGAAGGAAAATTCGGTGAAGGTCCAGATTATATTATTATGAAGGCGTGGATGGATCGCGTGCAAGAAATCGTTGATTATGCATACGAATTTGATATGTTTGTTATTATTAATATGCATCACGAGGAATGGCATTTCCCTTCTACAGAGAATTACAAGCTTGGCAAGGAGATGATCATAAAATTATGGGAGCAAATTGCAAATCGTTTCCAAGGCTATGATGAGAAGTTGATTTTCGAGGGCATGAACGAACCACGTCTAAAAGGTACACCACAAGAATGGAACGGTGGAAATGAAAGTGCACGCGAAGTTATTGCACAGTGGAATCTTGCTTTTGTAGAAACCATCCGTAACGCTCCTGGTAACAACGCAAAACGTCATTTGATGATTCAAGGTCATGCGGCAGCAAGTGATGATGCTGTATTGCAAGCAATTCGACTTCCAAAAGATGATGACAAAATCATTGTTTCTGTACATGCGTATTCACCATACAATTTTGCACTTAACACAAAAGGTACATCTGAATTTGATAGTACAGATGAGTCTGATGTAGCAGAAATTAAAGGCTTGATGTCACGTATTAGAAAGCACTTTATTAGCAAAGGCGTTCCCGTTTTGATTGGCGAGTTTGGCGCTATGAATAAGGACAACGAAGAAATTCGTGCGGATTGGGCTGAATATTATGTAAAATCAGCAAAAGAGATCGGTGTAAAATGTATCTGGTGGGACAATGGAGCATTTGCAGGAAATGGTGAGCTATTTGGCTTGATTGATAGAAGAAAATGTGAAATTGCGTATCCGTTAGTATTAGAAGGCCTTCTAAAAGGTCTCGAATAAAACATATCTCCTCTTATGTTGACATGGTGTCGACATAAGGGGATTTTTTAACCTCCCAAGGAAGTCCCCCGCCTCTTAGGCGGTGGGTGGAACTTCCTTG
>CAZMHF010000030.1:0-21355 GCA_964566025.1 uncultured Lachnospiraceae bacterium
TTAATAGCAATATGTGGGCAAAAGAGTGAATAAATATAAGATGAAAAGCAAGAGAGAATATAGTACAATATTAAAAAAGACAGATGAAATGTAGGAAGGGACTATTTATGAATCAAACATATACAAATGTATGGCTAGATTATAGACGCTTAGAAAATCAGCAAATGGCCACTTTTTTTGGGGATATTGTGGCAAATACACAGGATATACGAATCGAAAAGGCTGTTTTGGAGCTGATAAATGCCAAGAAATTGCTATTTGATGAGAAATCACTTTTATCAGCAGCGGGAACCATTGAATTAGCGATAATTAGTGACGAAAATCTATCAGAAGAAGGTTATCGTATAGTTGGTAATTCAAGTGAAAAAAGACTATCCATTTTCGCAACCACTGCGACAGGTATTTTATATGGTGTATTTAAGTTTCTTGAATTAATACGTACTAATAAAGAGAGCTATTTCATAGATACGGAGCACATTGAAAATCCTACAAACCCGCTTCGGATGCTTAATCATTGGGACAATATGGACGGCTCAATTGAGAGAGGCTATTCAGGGAATTCCTTCTTTTTCGAATCGGATGAAATGCATATTTCACAGCGAACAATTGATTATGCACGTATGGTAGCGTCGATAGGGATAAATGCCGTTGTCATTAACAATGTGAACGTAAAACACGCAGCGACATATTTGATTACAGAACGTTATCTAGAAAAGGTAAAGCAAATCAATGATATTTTTAACGCCTATGGCATTAAATTATTTTTGAGTTTGAATTTTGCTGCACCAATGGAACTTGGAGGTTTAAAGCTTTGTGATCCGTTAGACGAAGACGTTAAGGGGTGGTGGGATAAAGCGATTAAAAATGTATACGATGTGATTCCTAATTTTGGCGGATTTTTAGTGAAAGCAGATTCTGAGGGACGTCCAGGGCCATTCACTTATGGAAGAACACATGCTGATGGCGCGAATATGCTCGCCGATTGCATCAAAAAGTATCAAGGGTTAATTATATGGCGTTGCTTTGTTTATAATTGCCAGCAGGATTGGCGAGATATGAAAACAGATCGCGCTAGAAGTGGATATGACCATTTCATGCCACTCGATGGCAAGCTTCATGACAATGTGATTTTGCAAATTAAAAATGGGCCAATGGATTTTCAAGTAAGAGAGCCAGTACATCCATTGTTTGGTGGATTAAGAAAAACCAATCAGATGTTAGAGGTGCAAATTGCACAGGAATATACAGGACAACAAAAGCACGTATGCTATTTGATACCGATGTTTAAGGAAGTATTGAATTTTAAAACCTATATAGACGAAAAAGAAGATACCGTAGCAGATATTATTTGTGGAAAGACACTTGGGCAAACGAATTGCGGCATAGCTGCCGTTACGAATACAGGTGATGATGAAAATTGGACAGGTCATGATATGGCAGGGGTAAATCTATATGGATTTGGGCGCCTTGCATGGAACCCTAACGAGAAAAGCGATGAAATTGCAAAAGATTGGGCAATGCTTAATTTCTCTTTATCACAAGAGGGTATCATGACGATTGTTGAAATATTGATGCAATCATGGATTACTTACGAGAAGTACACCTCACCACTTGGTATTGGGTGGATGGTAAATCCTAATCATCATTATGGACCAAACGTAGAAGGATATGAATTTGATCGCTGGGGAACGTATCATCGTGCAAATTGGAAAGGTGTTGGCATTGATAGAACGAAAAAAGGTACGGGATATACAAGCCAATACAACGAACCGAATGCATCATTATATGAGCATATTGATACATGTCCCGAAGAGCTATTGTTATTTTTTCATTTTGTAGAATACACACATATGCTTTCAAGTGAAAAAACACTAATCCAACATATTTACGATACACATTTTGAAGGTGTAGAAGAAGTGGAAAAGATGCTTTCTAAATTAGAAACATTAAAAGATGGATTAGATGAAAAGGCATATGAGAGAATGCATACGCGTTTCGAGGAACAACTTCAATCGGCTATTGAGTGGCGTGATCGTATTAACACGTATTTTTATCGTCGTTGTGGAATTAACGATAAAATGGGCCGAAAAATTTATGAATAGAAAGAGGTATATATTATGCAAATGACACTGCGTTGGTATGGAAGCAACAATGATAGTATTTCATTAAGACAAATACGCCAAATTCCTGGCGTTACAGGCGTGATTTCAGCACTTCACGATATCCCTGTTGGTGAAGTATGGCCATATGAAGAAATTCTTCGTCTAAAAGAAGAAGTAGAGGCAGAGAATTTAAGCTTGGCAGGTATTGAAAGCATTAATATTCATGAAGATATTAAATTAGGTGCGGCTACGCGTGACAAATGGATAGACCATTATAAAAAGTCCTTAGAAAATGTTGCAAAAGCAGGGATTCACCTTGTCTGTTATAACTTTATGCCGATATTTGATTGGACGAGAACAGATTTAGCGTTGCCACTTGGTGATGGTTCAACAGCCTTATCGTACGATGAACATGTTGTGGGTGATATCGATCCAAATGATATGTTTGACCGCATGGAAAAAGAGAGCGGTGGATTTATTTTGCCTGGTTGGGAGCCAAATCGAAAGGATGAAATTAAAACACTCTTTGAAAAATACAAGAATGTCACAGCTGAGGATTTGTTTGAAAATTATACGTACTTTATCAATGCAATTATGCCAACATGTGAACAGTTTCAAATTAAAATGGCTGTTCATCCAGATGATCCAGCATGGCCAGTCTTTGGATTGCCACGTATTGTAACAAGCGAGGAAGCGCTTATTAGGATTGCCAATATGCATCCTAGTTTATATCATGGATTTACATTATGTACAGGATCGCTTGGTAGTAATATAAAAAACAATCTTCCTCAGATCATTCGAAATCCACAGATTGCAAACCGTATTCATTTTGCACATTTGAGAAATATCAAATTTGAAGCACCAGGTGTATTTCATGAAAGTGCTCATTTGTCATCTGATGGAGATTTTGATATGTACGAAATCGTCAAGGCATTAATTGAAAGTGGTTTTGATGGTGTGATTCGCCCAGACCATGGAAGAATGATATGGGACGAGGAAGCAAGACCAGGGTACGGATTATATGATAGAGCGCTGGGAGCAATTTATTTAGAAGGCTTATGGGAAGCCATTGTAAAGTGCAAAAGAGGATAATACTATGAGATTAGTTGACTATAATGTTTCATGGAAAGAGCTTGGCTACGAATTGCCAGCATTTGATGTTCAAAAAGTAAAAAAGCATACACATAACAACCCTACGTGGCTTCATATAGGCGCTGGGAATATTTTTCGTGCATTTCCTGCACTTCTACAGCAAAAACTCTTGAACGAGAATCAAACGGATACAGGAATCATTGTATACGAAAGCTTTGATAGAGAAATTATCGAAAAAGCGTACAGGCCATATAATGAGCTTAGTTTAGTTGTTATCTTAAAAGCAGATGGCGAAATTGAAAAAAAGGTAGTGGCATCCGTTACCGAATCAATCACAGTAGATGAAGAAGAACGATTAGCCAATATCATGAAAAATCCATCACTTCAAATGGTATCCTTTACAATTACGGAGAAAGGCTATGCACTAAAAAATAATCAAAACGAATATATCGCCATGGTAGAACGTGACTTTGAAAAAACGCCACAAGAAGCAGAGCATTTGATGGGAAAGATGGCATATAATTTGTACATGCGATATCAAAGTGGCAAAAAACCATTAGCAATGCTTAGCATGGATAATTGCTCTCACAACGGTGACAAATTAAAAGAAGCAATTATGACATATGCGATTACGTGGTGTGAAAATGGCATGTGTGATAAAGAATTTATAACGTATCTTGAAGAGCAAGTAACATTTCCTTGGTCAATGATTGATAAAATCACGCCGCGTCCTGATGCGAAGGTTGCCGATATGCTAAAGGGAGATGGATTTTTAGATGTCGATATGATTATGACAGAAAAAAATACGTACACTGCGCCATTTGTCAATGCAGAAGAGTGCGAGTATCTTGTGATTGAGGATTGTTTTCCAAATGGGCGCCCGCCATTAGAAAAGGCAGGAGTATATTTCACGAAACGCGAAGTGGTTGATCAAGTAGAGCGAATGAAAGTGTGTACATGCTTAAATCCACTTCATACAGCGCTTGCAATCTTTGGTTGTTTATTGGGATATCGTTTGATATCAGAAGAAATGAAAAACCCTATTCTTGCGAAAATGGTAAGAGTGTTAGGTTATAAGGAAGGTATGCCAGTTGTTACAAATCCAGAAATTATTAAGCCAGATGAATTTTTAGAGGACGTATTGACAAAACGACTTCCTAACCCTTTTATGCCAGATGCACCACAACGGATTGCAACTGATACATCACAGAAATTGGCGATTCGCTTTGGTGAGACTTTAAAGGAATATAAAAAAAGAAACCTTTCAATAGAAGAATTAGTGGTTATTCCACTTGTGTTTGCAGGTTATTTGCGTTATTTGATGGGTGTTGATGACTATGGAAATAAAATGGAATTAAGTAGTGATCCTATGCTTTGGGAATTGAGAACGTATGTTGATTCGATTGAATTGGGAAATACATTGTCAGAAACGCAAACAGAGAAAATACGCCAACTTTTAATGCATGAAGCATTATTTGGTGTAAATTTAAATGAATATGGATTGTTAGAAAAAATCATTGAAATGTTTAAGGGGATGGTAAAAGAAAGAAAGGGCATTAGCAACACATTGCTGCAACATGTTGCTGCAACACATTGCTGCAATACATTGATGTAATGGTCTAAGAAAATTGATATACTATATTTAAAAGCGGTAATCTAAATCGCCATGGTCGATGCCAAGGATTAGAATTTCAGCAGTTGCGATATTGGTTGCGACGGGTATCATATACTCGTCGCACAATTTCATAATGTAGGTTGCATCGATAGGATCGTGTTCGAGGCGATCAAGTGGAACTTCGGGAGAGGTGAAATAAAAAAGTGCATCCAATTCGCCACGTTCGATTTGATGGACAAATTGAACAACCCCGCCAAGTATGCCAGGAAGTTGCTTGTGAATTAAAAGATTTGTGGCTTCCTCAATGCGACGACCTGTCGATTCGGTGGCATATAATTCGTGCTTTTTTAGTAAGAGCTTGTAAGCGATACAAAAATCTAGCATCAAAGCACTCTTCGAACGATCTGCAATAAAACCTAATTTCATAGGGACTCCTTTTAGTAATCAGTCTGATTTTATTATAAGATGAAAAAAGACAAAGGTCAAGGAGGAGAAATAGTAACTGGATATTCGAAATCGTTTAGATAGAAGCGGAGTCTGAGTTTGAAGTAAGTAAAAATGCAATACAGTCGTATTGGAGTAATGTAAAAAAAGTGAAAAGTAATGTTACAAAAGTGTTGCATTTGTGTGCGGAACATGATATCATAGCTTAGAAGAAAGAATAATTTCTTTGATAACTATATCAAATCTCATAATTGTAAGTGGAGATCATTTATTTTAGTTATTAAAAATATTAAATCGGAGGATTTACACATGAAAAAAATCGTATCATTACTTTTAACACTTGTATTAGTGTTATCAATTTCTTCATTAGCTATGGCTGATGAAACAGTTTTCACTGCAACAGGCGGAGAAGATACTCAAGCATTTGAAATAGATGCAGACGCTCTAGCAAAAATTATGGCAGCAGATCCAGCAAGCGTAGTTATTTCTATGACAGTTGTTACAACTGAAGCAGATCAAATTAAAGGTGAAGAGTCTGGCGGATGGGGAAATATCCAAATCGGTTGGAATGGTGAAGATGGTTGGGATCAAACACCAGCAGCAGCACCAGAAGCAGAAGAATATGTATTAACAATGACATTAGCAGAAGCAATGGCTAATGGTGAGAATGAGAATGGTCCTTTTGCTGGAACAGCATTAAAATTAGCAGCATACAATGCATCATACATCAAAGATGCTACAATCGTTATTACAGGCGAAGCTGCTCCTACAGGTTCAGTTAACGCAATCGTTGTTGCTCTTGCAGCAGTAGTAGCTATGGGTGCAGCAGTAGTAGTTCTTAAAAAAGAAAGAATCTAATTTCTAAATACACTTACAATTATGGAAAAAGCAACATACAATCGTATGTTGCTTTTTATTTCTCAAAAATTGCGATAATATAAAAAATGTTACGAAAGTATTGCAAAAATAAAGGTAAGAAAGTATAATGATATCAATGGTCATGGATTGAGTTTCCATGCTATTATTCTAAATGCACATTGAAAATTTCATAGTTGAACAAAAAATCGGAGGTATTCAAATGAAAAAAATTATTTCTATGTTACTAGTACTTGTTATGGTACTTTCTATGTCAGCTCTTGTTTCAGCTGAACAAGTTTTAGAGTCAAATGGTAAAATTGATATTAATCTATATAAAGACACAGATGTTGTTACAATTAAGGCTACAGTAAATCCTGAAAATGAAAAATATATACCAGGTTATGGTTGTGGCGGATATGGTGTTAACTGGGAAGCTTCTCTTGAAATTTATACATATCCAGAAAATGAAGCGGACATGCCTACAGGTGAACTTACTATGACAAATACAATAGGTGAAATCAGAGCAGCTCTTGAAGCAAAAGGCAATGATATGAGCGAATTTGGTGAGACAACTGTTAATCTATATAATGGACTAACAACTACTTCAGTAGATATATCTGCTGGTGCAGCTCCTACAGGTTCAAATAGCTTAGTATTCGTAGCTATGGCTGCTGTTTTAGCTCTTGGTTGTGCAGTTGTTGTTAAAAAAAACGCATAATTAAAAAATTAAAAAAAAATTATATCAACTATGAAATTAAAGCTCGTAAAAGAACCCTTTTGCCAATCTGGCAAAAGGGTTCTTTTTGGTGTTACGCTTCTTTGTTTAAAAATTCATATTGTGATAAGTAAAGTTTTTGATATTCACCTTCAAGCTTGATTAGTTCATCATGGCTACCCATTTCTTGAATAACACCTTTGTCAACGACTAAGATACAATCGGCATTTTTGATTGTAGAGAGTCGGTGGGCGATAATAAAAGAGGTTCGGTTTTTCAATAAACTTGAAAGTCCCCTTTGGAGACTGATTTCTGTTTCCGTATCGATGCTAGAAGTTGCTTCATCCAAAATAAGAATTTTTGGATTGGCAAGCAAGGCTCTTGCAAAGGAAATCAATTGGCGTTGTCCAGCTGATAGACGCGTTCCACGCTCGTTAACAGTTGTTTGGTAACCGTTCTCCATCTTCATAATAAATTCGTGCGCACAGACCGTTTTGGCAGCTGTAATAACATCTTCATCACTTGCCTCCATGTTGCCGTAACGAATATTGTCCATAATCGTACCTGAGAAAATGAAGCTATCTTGAAGCATCACACCCATTTGCTTACGAAGGGACGAAAGTGTCACGAGGCTAATATCAATGCCATCAATCAATACAGCACCAGAATCTAAATTGTAAAAACGGCTAATTAGATTGATAATAGTTGTCTTGCCTGCACCAGTCGGGCCAACAATCGCATATGATTCACCAGCATTGGCAGTGAAACTAATATTATTTAGAACCTTTACATTGTCCTCATAGCTAAAGTCAACATTGCGAAACTCTACTTTTCCTTGGATTGGTGGCATTTCGATAGCACCAGGGCAATCTTTGACTAAAATAGGTTCGTCCATTGTCTCGAAAATACGCTCCAAATAGGCAATAGCGTTTAGCAGGTTTGTGTAGAATGAGGCGAGTGTATTAATGGGGTTCCAAAAGCGATTAACATAGGTAGTAAAAGCGATTAGCGTACCCGCTTGAAGAAATACATTTCCACCGATAAGCCAATTAACGCCGAGTACATAAACAAAGGCACAAGTGGTAACGGAAATAATATCAATCGCTGGCCATAACATATTGTTGAATAAAACAGCGCGTAGCCAAGAGTTTTTATAATCGCCACTTAGTTTGTTGAAAATGGTAAGGTTTTTTTCTTCTCGAACGAACGATTGCGTAACACGAATACCGTTGATGCTCTCCGCAATATAAGCGGTAAGGTTCGATTGCTTATTGCTCGCATATTGCCATGCTTTTCGTTGTTTTGTTTTGATAAAGAACATAATGAGTGTTAATATCGGTAAACCGCATAAGCAAACAAGTGTCAAACGAAAATCCAAAAAGAGCATATACATAACAATAAAAATTAAGCTAAATAATTCGGTGATAGTATTGACAATACCATTGCTAAGTAAATCACTTAAGCTATTAATATAGTTTACAATACGTACTTGAATTTTTCCATGTGGACGGTTGTCGTAATAAGAAAACGGTAACTTTTGTAGATGTTGAAATAAATCATCACGCAGATCATAAATAACACCTTGTCCAATTTGGTTTGTAAATCTCACCTTAAAAATAAGGAAGAGTGCAGTGATAAGGGCAACAGCGAGTGTTAATACAGACATAAGGATAATACCCTTGTAATTACCGTTAGGGATATAGTCATCAATAATCTGTCTCATAAAAAGAGGTGTTAGTAAACCAATTGCACTCGAAATAAGCATCATAATAATCGTGAAAGTCAGTTTCTTGCGATAAGGCACAAGGTAACGGCCTAATCGTTTTAATTGATTGATATCAAATTTTGTTTCGAGAGATTCATCAATATCATATTTGTTACGTGCCATTTAGTTACCTCCTTTCTCAAAAAGTCCTGAATGTTTGAAACGGTCGAACTCGCCATATTGGTGATTGAATACCGTATTGTATATACCGCCTCTATGTAGAAGCTCATCATGTGTACCAGATTCGACAATGCGTCCATGGTCCATAACCAAAATCAAATCAGCATCAATTATAGATGAAATACGGTGAGCAATGACAAAAACCGTACGATCCGTAGCAACGGATGAAAGAGCCGATTGAATCTGTGATTCTGTTTCCATGTCAATCGCTGAAGTCGTATCATCAAGAATCAATATCGAAGGATTTTTAAGCAAGGCTCTTGCTAGTGAAATACGCTGCTTTTGACCGCCAGATAACCCAACGCCACGTTCGCCAACAATCGTATCGTAGCCTTCAGGCATCGTCACAATAAAATCATGTGCATTGGCAATTCGGGCAACCTCTTCCACACGCTCAAAGGAACACTCTGGGTCACCATACGAAATATTGCCTTCTATCGTATCGGAAAAAAGGAATACATCTTGCATTGCCATACCAATGTTTGATCGCAATCCGTAAATATCAAGATCCTTTACATTGTAGCCGTCAATTAACACTTCACCTTCATTGGCATCATAAAAGCGACAAATTAGATTGACTAAGGATGATTTTCCTGAGCCAGTCGCACCGATAATGCCGATGGTTTGACCTGTTTTTGCTTTAAAACATATATCGCGTAAGATCAAATCATCATGAGCGTGATAGTAAACGTGATTAAATTCAACATTGCCTTTGAATTTTTCGTGTGTAACAGGATGATGAGGTGTCTTTACATCTGGCTCTGTTTTATAAGTCGTATAGATCTTCTCCAGTGAAGTAATAAAGCGAAGAACATCATTGACCAACCAACCAGCCATACGCAGAGGATTGTTTAGCATCCATAAATAGCCGTTAATAACGATAAAATCGCTGATGGTCATCTCGCCTTGAATGGCCATATAACCACCGAACAAGAATATAATAATAGGAAGCAATGTAGAGAGAATTTCAAAAATAGGGATAAATTTTATCCAAACACGCGAAGAAGCAAGCTGTGCTTGACGATATTCTTCATTTTCGTGTTGAAATTTCTCGTACTCATAATCTTCTTTTGCAAAGGCCTTTACAACACGATTACCACTAATGTTTTCTTGTGCGAATGTATTAAGACTTGAAAAACGATCTCGAATACGTGCAAAGGCGGGCTTAATTGCTTTTGATTGGCGATATGTACAATATCCTGTAATAGGAAGCACAATAATCATACAAAAGGCTAGCTTAACATTTACCGTAAAAATCATAATCAATGCAAAAACGAATAGTAGTACGTTTTCTAATACTTGGTATAAAACCCAAGAAATAAAATGACGTACAGAATCCATATCACCTGTTTGGCGTGATAGTAAATCACCTGTGCGGTTGCGGTTGAAGAAGTTAAAATCTTCATGTATCAACTTACGATATACTTCCTCTCGAAGAGAAAAAAGTGTTCCCTGTGATGCCATCTCAAATAACATCGTAAATGAAAAACGAAGTATGCTACGTATCAATGTTAGGATAACAAGAAATACAAGTAACTTAATCAATGTGGACATCGCCCCAGGTGTTTGGTATTTGTCAATTACATCTGTAACAATCCTTCCTGTAATAAGAGGGTTGATGATGGCGATGCCACATGAGGCAACAACCATCGTAAGTCCTAATATCATCTGAAGCTTAAATTTCACTAGGTAAGACATAAACCAACGAAATGGTGTCTGAACCTGCTTTGTTTTCTTTTCTTTTTCAGCCATAAAACCTCCTTTAGACCTTGTTAATATAATTATATATGAAGAACAATCTTTTGTATATCAAAAATAGTTGTTGTCATTATAATAAAACTACGATAAAATAGAATGTAGATTATGCAGTTGTAAAATGTACTTTCTTATATATGAGGAAGAGGAGGGGAATTATATGCCACAATGGACGTATGATATATGTTACGAAGACTTAAATCCAACCGTACTATTTGCGAGCAAAACAATTCTAACACAAACAGGAGAGCGCCATTCGCACGATTATACAGAAGTATTTATTATTATGAATGGAAAACAACAATTTTATTTGAATGGCGAGACATACGAAGTATCGACAGGGGATATTATTATTTGTAACCCAGGCGATATCCATCAAGAAGTGGCCCTCCTTACACCAGAGGTTCACGAATTTGTTGTTGGATTTACCGATTATCAATTCAAAGATATGCCAAGCAATCATATCGTTTGGCCAGACAAAACAAAAGTAATCCACACAAATTCCAAAGTAGGGCAGTCCTTATTATCCTTGTGCAATGATATGATCGAAGAAGGATATAGTGGCCAAGCAGGACGTTATTTTATGCAAAAAGCGTACCTCTTACAAATTCTTATTTGGATTATGCGTGAAAAAGTCGAGATGGCGAATGAACAAAATCGTTATTCATTTGAGAATTATAGCAAGACCTACGCTGTAAAGAAAATTCGAAAATATCTTGAAAACCATTACAACGAAAAAATTTCGCTTGATTTGATTGCAAAAAATATGTATTTAAGCTCTGTATACATCTCAAAGATTTTTAAAGAGGAGACAGGTGAAACACCAATCAACTACCTAATTAAGCTTCGACTTGAAAAATCAAAAGAATATCTAGAAAAAGAACGAGGTGAGAGTATTCGTGAAATTGCCGAAAAGGTAGGCTACGATGATGCATATCACTTTAGCAAGCTCTTTAAGAAGTATTATGGTGTAGCGCCAGCGTATTATAAAAAGTGCATTCGAGAAAGAAAAGGACAATAAGGGGGGATATGCGTGACTATTTATGAAGCAATATACAAAAGAAAATCAGTAAGAAAATATACGTCAGAGACGATTTCCACATTTCATCGCGAGCATATCGATCATTTTATGGATTGTGCCACTTGTTTGCACCCAACGATTCCGATTGCTTATGAAATTGTCACACGAAAAGAAGATGGCGATCGAATTGGTTTGAAAACAAACGTAAAAGCACCACAGTACCTTGTTTTTTATACAAAGATTGAACCAGGTTGTTATGAGAATGCTGGTTATATATTAGAGCAGTGCGTCTTGTATATGACAACAAAGGGGATAGGTTCTTGTTATATAGGGCGCAACTTTATCGAGCCAAACAAAGATTATACAAACCAAGGCTATGAAATGTGTATTACACTTGCGTTTGGTTATCCTCTGGAAGATGTATTTCAAAAGGAGCGAAAAATTGAGCGAATGGACTTAAAGAAACTATATGTTGTTAAGGACGGAAGCGATAACCGTATGCTACCTTGTATTGAATCAGCTAGATTGGCACCATCAGGATTGAACTTACAGCCTTGTCGCTATGTTATTTATCAAAATCGATTACATATTTTTATTCGCTTAAATAAGCTAAGTGAAAAACTTTTTTTAAGCATGAATCATATTAATGCTGGCATTGCCATTTGTCATATTATCTTATCGGCAGAAGAACAGTGGGGGGATCCGCAATACTTCAAATCCTCTCTGATTGAAGAACGAAGCTTGAATAAGCATCTGTATATAGGCTCAGTACAATTAAATTAACCTTCAAAGGAAGTCCCCCGCATCTTAGGCGGGGGACTTCCTTGTTTCAGTGGGTGGAAGGAGGTTGCCAGCGCATTGTTGCACAATGCGAGGAAGTAGCGAAGCGGATTTTTAGTATCCGAATTAACTTTTAAATGAGCATAAAAAAAAGGAGCTTGCATATGCAAACTCCTTTGTGTTTTTGATTAAGCTAATGATACATTAACAGCTCTGAACTTTGAGCTATTTTTTGGATCTTGTTCTACGTCAAAAACTACTGCTTGGCCCTCGTTTAATGTCTTGTAACCATCGATATTGATTGCTGAGAAATGTACGAATACATCTTCTCCGTTTTCATCACTGATGAATCCAAAACCTTTTTCTGCGTTGAACCACTTTACTGTACCCTTATTCATGAGTACCTCCTTAAAAACTTTAATTATATCCCGTACATTATAACATCGAGATTGCAGTTTGTTGATGACATAGATCTCGTAGAAAATAGTACTTGCGAATACTTTAAAAGAATAACACAAAAAAAAGGCTTTGTCAAACTATTTTTTTTCTTCTTTACATTTTCGCAAAAACCATTTATTATTTTTATGATATACGCATGGAAAAAACGTATAATATGAGACTATTGGAGGCATATATGATTTTAAATGTGGTCAACTTAACACATGGATTTGGAGATAGAGCAATTTTTGACGATGTTTCTTTTCGTTTATTAAAAGGTGAGCATATTGGTTTGATTGGTGCAAATGGAGAAGGTAAATCTACCTTTATGAATATTGTGACGAAAAAACTATTGCCTGATGAGGGAAAAATCGAATGGAATAAAAATGTGAAGGTCGGTTATTTAGATCAACATACGATTTTGGAAAAAGGATTGACGATTCGTGATACACTCAAAATGGCATTTTCAGATTTATTTGATATGGAAAAGAAAATGAATGAGCTTTGTGAGGAAATGGCTGAAGCTAGCGAAGAGCGCATGAGTGCATTGATGGAGGAGTTTGGAGAGATTCAAGACCTATTAGATGCGCACGATTTTTATGTTTTAGAATCAAAGGTAGAGGAAATCGCTCGCGCACTCGGACTGGAAGAACTAGGGCTTGAGCGTGAGGTGAATGAATTAAGTGGTGGACAACGAACGAAATTGTTGCTAGGAAAGCTTCTTCTTGAAAAACCAGATATTTTATTGTTGGATGAGCCAACAAATTATTTGGATACGATTCATATAGAATGGCTAAAGCGTTATTTGCAAGAATATGAGAATGCATTTATCTTAATTTCGCACGATATTCCTTTCTTAAATAGCGTTATTAATATTGTATATCATATGGAAAATCAAAAACTTGAGCGATATGTGGGTGATTATACAAAGTTTGAAGAAGTTTACGCAGTGAAGAAAACACAAATGGAGGCAGCATATAAGCGCCAACAACAAGAAATCAGCGATCTTCAAGATTTTGTTGCTAGAAATAAAGCGCGTGTTTCAACTCGAAATATGGCGATGTCACGACAAAAGAAGCTTGATAAAATGGAAGTGATTGAATTGTCAAAGGATAAACCAAAACCAGAGTTTCATTTCAAAGAAGCCCGTACAGCTGGGCGCTATATTTTTGAAACACATGATTTAGTGATTGGTTATGATGAACCACTTTCAAGTAAAATCAACATTAGCATGGAAAGAGGCGAAAAGCTGGTTTTTGTAGGAGCCAATGGTATTGGAAAAACGACATTACTAAAAAGTATATTAGGACTAATTCCACCACTGTCTGGTGATGTAGAATTGGGCGATTATTTATATCCAGGCTACTTTGAGCAAGAAATAAGTGAAGAGTCGAGAAATACATGCATTGAAGAAATTTGGACAGTATTTCCGTCGTATACACAGTATGAAGTGCGATCCGCTTTAGCGAAATGTGGTTTAACAACAAAGCATATAGAAAGCTTAGTGCGTGTTCTTAGTGGTGGAGAGCAAGCAAAGGTACGTTTGTGCAAATTGATTAATAGTGAAACAAATGTATTGCTACTGGATGAGCCAACAAATCATCTTGATGTGGACGCAAAAGAAGCATTGAAGATTGCCCTAAAAGCCTATAAAGGCAGTATTCTTTTGATCTGCCATGAGCCTGATTTTTATAAGGAGTTTGTTACGCGAACGATTAATTGCGAAACCTTTTCAACAAAATTGCTATAAGTAATAGAAAAGATGCCTCTCTTTCAAGTGAAATGTAAGAGAAAGATAGATAAACAAAAAGCCTGCCATTGCTTGTGAAGAGTATTTTTGGCGGGCTTTCTTCGTATCTTTTAGCAAATGTTAATATATTATAATAAAGGCATCTTGATTTTCGTGTTTAAATATGTTCTAATAATAAGTAGAAAGAACGGAGGAAGTGGATATGCAATATAAAGAATTTGGTAATACAGGAATACAACTTTCAGCATTAGGGTTTGGCGCGATGCGTTTGCCTATGATTGATAAAGGTGATAAGAAAATTGTCGATTATGATTTGGCGGTTCCTTTGATGAAACGAGCATTTGAGTTAGGTGTCAACTATATTGATACCGCACCGTATTATTGTGAGTCTGATAGCGAGGTCGCTGTTGGAAAAGCCATCAAAGGTTGTCGTGATAGCGTTTATTTATCGACAAAGAACCCTATTGAGAACAAATCGGGTGCTGATTTTAGAAAACGACTTGAAAATTCACTCAAGAAATTGGATACCGATTATATTGATTTTTATCATATGTGGGGCATCAATTTAGATTCATATCGTAATAATATTGATGTACCAGATGGACCAATTTCTGCTGCACTAAAGGCAAAAGAAGAGGGTTTGATTCGTCATATTTCATTTTCATTTCATGACGATGCCAAAAATATGATACCAATTATCGATAGTGGCTATTTTGAATCGGTATTATGCCAATACAATTTACTAGATCAATCCAATGAAGATTCTATGAAATATGCACACGATAAAGGACTTGGTGTTGTGATTATGGGGCCAGTCGGAGGAGGGCGATTAGGTGCGCCTTCTGCAGTAATCAAAAATATGCTAAATCGTGAAGTCAAGAGCACGGCCGAGATGGCACTTCGCTTTGTAATTGCCAATCCTCATGTGAATGTCGCTCTCTCAGGTATGCAAAATCTCGAGCAATTAGAGGAGAATGCAAAGGTTGCTTCGATTGAAGGGCCACTTAGTGAAGTAGAGTATGCACAAGTATTTTCGATGCTAGAAGAGAACAAAAAACTGGCCGAGTTATATTGTACAGGGTGTAAATATTGCATGCCTTGCCCACAAGGAATCAACATTCCACATATTTTTAGTTTGATGAACCTACACAGAGTGTATGGATTGACAGACTATGCGAGAAGTGAATACGGCAATGTTCTTGTGCCGATGAGTGAGAGAAAAGCAGATTGGCATATTGAGCTTGGAGAAGCGATTTCAGAATGTATCAAGTGTGGTGCGTGTGAAGCACAATGCCCACAAAGACTAAAGATTATTGAACAACTTGAAGACACACAAGATATGTTATTAAAGAAATAGTATAACCTTGATAAAGATGTCCCCCACTTCTAAGCAAAGCGAAAGTGGGGGTAACATCTTTGTATCAGTAGGTGTTCAAGCACCTACTGATATGCAGCGAAGCTGCAACAAAGGGTTACCAGCGCATTGTTTCACAATGCGAGTAAGTAACACTGCTATTAGCAGTGTGGATTACGAGTATCCGCATTGACTAAATTTTCAAAAGGCGCTTGATATGCGGAGAGAAGCGACCTATACTATACATATCCTAGTAAGTTTGTAGGGAAACAAGGAAAAGGAGAAATGAAATTATGAAAACGGGAAAGATTTATGAAACAATTACAGATTTAATCGGAAAAACTCCATTATTAAATGCGAGTAATTATGCAGAGGCAAAACAAGCACCAGCGAACCTCTATGTAAAACTTGAATATTTTAACCCATCGGGAAGTGTTAAAGATCGTATTGCATATGCGATGATTCGTGACGGAGAAGAAAAAGGACTCATTACAAAAGATACCGTCATTATTGAGCCAACTAGTGGAAATACAGGAATTGGTTTAGCAGCAATTGGGGCGGCAAAAGGATACAAAGTGATATTGACGATGCCAGAAACAATGAGCGTTGAGCGAAGAAAATTATTGAAGGCTTATGGGGCTACACTTGTATTGACAGATGGTACAAAGGGCATGAAGGGTGCTATTGCAAAAGCAAGTGAGTTGGCAACAGAGTATCCAAATTCTTTTATACCAAGCCAATTTGAGAATGCGCAAAATCCTAAGATTCATTTTGAAACAACGGGGCCAGAGGTATGGGAAGATACGGATGGAGAGGTGGATATTTTTGTAGCAGGAATAGGAACGGGTGGTACCATTAGTGGAACAGGTGCTTATCTTAAAGAAAAAAATCCGAACGTAAAAATAATCGCTGTTGAACCAGCTGATTCGCCTGTTCTTAGTAAGCAAACTGCTGGACCACATAAGATACAAGGAATTGGCGCTGGATTTGTGCCACATACATTGAATACAGAAATTTATGACGAAGTAGTCGTAGTAGAAAATGAAGAGGCATTTTTGGAAGGTCAGGAATTTGCTAAACACGAAGGCGTATTAGTGGGTATCTCATCTGGTGCAGCACTTTATGCGGCTGTAAAAATTGCAAAACGTCCTGAGAATGAAGGGAAAAATATTGTTGTTTTATTGCCAGATGGTGGAGACCGCTATTTGTCAACAGCCTTATTTGCAGAGTAGTAGTTTTCGATTGCAATCTTACTTACCTGTGCTATAATGATGAAAACGACAAAGAAAGGTTTTATCATTATGAAGAAATTGAAAATGTATGTTCATTCGGAACATAAAAAAAGTCATATAAATCGAGAGATTTATGGTCATTTTGCTGAGCATCTAGGAAGATGTATTTATCAAGGGATTTTTGTAGGTACCGATTCTTCTATTCCCAACAAAAACGGTATGCGTACAGATTTAGTAGAAGCACTCAAGGATATTCGTATTCCTGTACTTCGTTGGCCAGGTGGTTGCTTTGCAGATGAGTATCATTGGAAAGATGGCATTGGCGAGTTAGCGACTAGAAAAAAGATGGTCAATACGCATTGGGGTGGTGTAACAGAGGACAATAGCTTTGGAACGCATGAATTTATGGAGCTTTGTGAGCAACTAGAATGTGAGCCATATGTTGCTGGAAACTTAGGTAGCGGTACAGTGCAAGAACTATCCGAATGGGTTGAATATATGACATTTGAAGGTATGTCGCCGATGGCTGATTTGCGCAAGAAAAACGGTCGTGAGAAACCATGGAAGCTAAAGTATTTAGGTATTGGAAATGAAAACTGGGGTTGTGGTGGATCGATGCGACCAGAATACTACGCAGATGAATACAGACGCTATCAAACATATTGCCGAAATTACAGTGGTAATGAGCTATACAAAATTGCTTGTGGCCCAAATGGAAATGATTACGATTGGACAGATAAATTATTATCGATTGTAAACGAAGGGCATACAAAAGCCATTACACTTCATTATTATACAATTCCGACAGGTGATTGGAGCAAAAAGGGTTCGGCAACAGATTTTGATGATGAGCTTTATTACAAAACGCTATCCTCAACCTATCAAATGGAAGAGTTAATTAAGCGTCATAGCGAAATTATGGCTACGCATAATCCGAATCAGTCTATTAAGCTGATTATTGATGAGTGGGGTTGCTGGTATGATGTAGAGCCAGGAACAAATCCAGGATTTTTATATCAGCAAAATACGATGCGAGATGCGATGGTTGCTGCAATTAACTTAAATATTTTTAACGAACATTCGGATATTGTGGCGATGGCCAATTTGGCACAAATGGTCAACGTATTACAAGCAGTTATTTTGACAGAGGGTGAAAAACTTATTTTAACACCAACTTATCATGTGTTTAAAATGTTTAAGGACCATCAAGATGCGAAGCTACTTGATAGCTACATTGAAAATGAGTCAATCAAAGCAGAAGAAATAAGCTTACCAGCTATTTCAAAATCGGTTTCTATGGATTCAAATGGTGATATGCTTATAACACTTGCAAATTGTTCATTAGAAGAAACATTTGAGATGGACGTTGAGTTAGGAAGTTTTATTCCAAGTGATAGCAAGGCAGAAATCTTAAAGGGTGAAAGTGCAAGAGCTTATAATTCATTTGAAAATCCGAATGAAGTAACGATTGCTGCGTATAATGACATAACGATAGAGAATAATACGGTAAATGTTATTCTTCCAGCTTGTAGCGTTGTATCCATCAAACTTGCGAAATGAAAAAACCATTTTGTAAAAAGTGCTTATTAGAGGACTTGGCGTATGATGAGTATGCACAAACCTTATTAGAATATATTAAAAGAATTCCGCTTGAACAACGTGTTGAAGAGGAGATATATCAAAAAAGACTTTTGATATGTAAGGAATGTGAGCTATTAACGAATGGAATGTGTATGGCTTGTGGTTGTTATGTGCAGCTTCGAGCAATTAAACCACATATGAGTTGTGCAAGTGAATTAAAAAAATGGTAAAAGAAAAAACTCTCCACGCATTAGATGAAAATCTGGTGCGTGGGGAGTTTTGCATGGCTTTAAGAAAATATGGTACAAAAAAAGCACGAGACGGGATTCGAACCCGCGACCCTCGCCTTGGCAAGGCGATACTCCACCACTGAGCCACTCGTGCATATCAACGTTGAAATGTTCAATCAACATTGGATATTATACGAAACCAAAACGCATTTGTCAACAACTTTTTTGAATTACCCTAAAATATTTTTTTGCGCTAAATTATCAATTGTTTTTAATACGTGTTCACGTGCAAGTTCTTCTGCAAGCGCAGAGTCTTTTATACGAAGTGCATTTAAAATGGCTTCATGTTCTTTTGCACAGGTTTGAATACGCTCTTTATCAGCAAGCGTGATTTTTCGAACGCGCAACGTGTATTCGTGCAAATCGGTTAAAACGTGCTTTAACATTCGGCTATTGGAGGCCTCATAAATCATAAGATGAAATTGGTCATCTAGTGTAAGAAGCGCATCATAGTGCGACTTGTTCATATGAAATTCAAAAAGTAATTGAATTTCTTCGAGCTTCTCAAGTTGTTCTTCTTGTATATGTAGACAAGCCATATTTGCACAAAGTCCTTCAATATAAGAACGTATTTTATAAGCATCAACGATATCCGCCTTGCTTAGACTAACGACTACGGCGCCTTTGTTTGGAATGATATTAACAAGTCCTTCAAGCTCTAATTGGCGCAATGCCTCTCTAATCGGCGTGCGACTAATACCAAGCTCCTTTGCTAATGTGTTTTCTTTTAGTTCGGCACCATTTTCATATTCTCCAATAATAATGCGTTCACGGAGAATATGAAAAACCTTGCCACTTAAATTATGTTTCATTGAATCGTCTTGAAAAAGCAATTCGCTCATATAATTTACCTCGTTAATTAGAACCTAATGTGATGCCAAGTTTAGCACATGCGTTATTAATTTCATCTAAAAGCTCATCATCAGCAATGACAGTAACGCGGCCATCCTCATATTGAGCATCTACCCAGTCCTTTATAATAGAAACAAGCTCATCCGATTTTTGAACTTTATTCTCATCCTTTAGCTTGAAGTAGGTATTAATCCAATAAGCAATACCAGCAAGACCAGATGTGTTTGAAACAGCAACTAGTACAGGGCGATTTAAGAATTTCTCTGTATCGAAGATATTGTAGATTTCTTCGTTCTTTAGCAAACCATCGGCATGAATGCCCGCGCGTGTTACATTGAAGTTGCTTCCAACAAAAGGTGTGCGACTTGGCACTTTGTAACCGATTTCAGATTGGAAATAGTCTGCAAGCTCTGTAATAACGGTTGTGTCCATCCCATCTAGTGTGCCTTTGATTTGGGCATATTCAAAAATCATGGCTTCAAGAGGTGTATTGCCTGTGCGTTCGCCAATTCCAAATAAGGAAGCGTTTACACCAGATGCTCCATATAGCCAAGCAGTCGTTGAGTTAGAAACAGCTTTATAAAAATCATTGTGTCCATGCCATTCAATCATTTCACTAGGGACATTTGCATGAGTGCGTAATCCGTAAACAATGCCTTGTACGGAACGCGGAATCACAGCGCCAGGGAAGTTGACACCATATCCCATCGTATCGCATGCGCGAACCTTGACAGGGATTTTATACATATCGGATAGCTTCATAAGCTCTAAACAAAACGGAATAACAAATCCATGAATGTCTGAACGAGTAATATCCTCAAGGTGACATCTAGGGGAAATGCCTGTTTCAAGACATTCGCGAACAATACTTAAATAATGATCAAGCGCTTGGCGTCTGGTCATTTTCATTTTGTAGAAAATATGATAATCAGAACAACTCACTAAAATACCTGTTTCACGAAGTCCAATATCCTTAACCAATTCAAAATCTTTCTTGCTTGCACGTATCCAAGAGGTTACTTCCGGGAATTGATAGCCACGTTCGAGGCACTTATAAACGGCATCACGATCCTTTTTGCTGTATAGGAAAAACTCGCTTTGTCGAATGATGCCTTTTTCGCCACCAAGTCGATGGAAAAAATCGAAAATCGTTACGATTTGTTCGGTTGTATAAGGGGCACGTGATTGCTGTCCATCACGAAATGTCGTATCTGTGATCCAAATATCATCAGGCAATTGGTGCGGTACAATACGATCATTAAAGGCTAATTTGGGAACCTCGTCATAAGGGAAAAGGTTACGAAAAACATTTGGCTGTTCGACATCGACCAATTGATAAATTGGCTCTTCTAGGTTTAATAAATTTGTGGAAGGATTTTTAGTCACTTTACGGTTTTGCATAATTCGTTATCCTTTCTTAAATGAATATTGTATAATTGTATACAAGTATACGAGAGAAGTCAAGCGATAGTTTTGAATTTAACCTCCCAAGGAAGTCCCCCGCCTCTTAGGCGGTGGGTGGAACTTCCTT
>CAZMHF010000031.1:0-20993 GCA_964566025.1 uncultured Lachnospiraceae bacterium
TGTCAAGAAAATATAATCATTTTGCTTATTTTTGATTAGATTTGATTAGTTTTTATATTGCTGTTACGTCACCCCCTTGCTCGCCATAGCAAGGGGGTTTCGCATTTATCCAACGATTTTCATCAAATAACTTACTAAAATATTGTTGTTATAAATAAAACTTAGTACTGGTACTTTTTCAATTTGTGCTAATGCTTCTTTAAAGAGATTAATATTTGCACATGCCGTTATGATAATGCAAATAAGCCATAAGAACACCAAGCCTTCAACAAGTGCCAATACACAGCCAGCAAGTCGATTAAACTGTTTTAGCCCCGCGAAACGCGTAAATAACTCCAACATATTGAATACAACAATAAGAAAAATGTATACTACCGCAAAGATTACGAAATAACAAAGCGATGAAATAATCATCTTCGCTACCGTAAGCCCTATCATTTCTGTAAATTTATCAATGTGCATCACATCATAATTTATTTTTACATTTGCTTTTTCGATAACATCTAACATCAATTTAGGAAATGGCAATTCATCGATTCTATTTTTTTGTTGTGCCAAATCCAATGAGTTTAGGTCCTCTTTTGCCCATTCCTCATTAATATAGTTTTCAATTTCGCAACCGATTTTCTCCTGAAGCTCTGTCTCTGTCATAATAATATCCGTAGCAATTGGTGCTACAAAAACTGCCACACCTAATGAAAGTACAAGCGCTAATAAAGAGAACACCAAATTAATAAATCCTCTTTTAAAACCAATCAACATCATAACAACTAAGAATGTTATAATCCCTATCATCCAAACCATTTTATGTCCTCCATCAGTTATAATCAAATGGGCAATGCAGATACTCGAAATCCACTTTTCTACTATTTCCTTAGAAAGTTAAAACAAATGCTCTCTATATATAATAGGCATCCCATCTTGATTATACCTGTTTCCTCTCTTTTCTCTTTTTAGATTAGCAAATGATAGTTTTGTCGCTTTTACAATTGCCTTATCTATAATTGCTTCATAACTCGACTCGTCTAAAATTTTTCCTGCTTCAATTAGCTCGTCTATTCTTATGCACAAGAAATCCAACGTTTCTTTCTCAAATACGCATTCCTTTCTCTGTGCAATTTCTTCTAATAACGCTTTATGCCTCTCCTCTATTGCTTTGATCCTTATTGGGAAATGCTTTTTGAACCCTCTTGTTTCTTCAAAAAATTCTCGTATTTTTTCCTCCTCATCAATCAAAATAAATAATGATGGTTGGTTTTTCGTTATATCTATTTCTCTAATTTCATCCACAACCTCTTCATCTAACAGGGATGCATTCGTTATCATTAAAATTGTATCATCGAGTTTATTATAGAAATGATCCATTCCAAAATCATTAAGCTTTGTTGCATCCACTCTCGCCATTTTCCTTTTTGTCCCATCTGTAACCGAGTTCTTAATTAATTTCGTTGCAAACATCACTCCTACGTTTTGATCTTCTGCATAAATGACTACATTTTCTTTTCCCTTTTCTAATTTTATGCGTCTCGTTCGCTTTTTGGGTGTTGATTTAGTTTCATTAACTAGCACGGTAGGTTGCTCTTCAACTCGCTCTTCAACTTTCTCTTCTGTGTCCTTTTTTGCTTGCATTTTTTCTTTTTTCCTTTGTTTTCGATTTTTCTTTTTGTTTTTTTTCTGTGTCTCTTTTATTTCTAAAGATTCATCCACCGATGCCATTTCCAATTCTTCGGCTTCTTCTAGAATGTCCTTGACTTCTAATGGTTGAACCGTTTCAAATAGGTCAGCGACTTCATCAGCCTTTTGAGCCCTTTCCTCTTGTTCTTGTTGAACTTCTTGCTCTTCTTTCTCTTGTTGAACTTGTTGCTCTTCTTGCACTTCTTGTTCTTTTTGCTCTTCTTGCTCTTCTTTCTCTTGTTGTCCTTGTTGCTCTTCTTGAATTTGCTGTACTTCTTTTGCCAATTCTTCAAGAACTGCTTTTTCAAGCAAATCTAATTCTTTTTCTTTTTCGGCTTCCATATAAGAGGCAACAATATCATCAATTGTTTCCTCTGCTTCAGGCACAACCGCACTTGCCACCACAACAGGTGTCACGTCTGTTTCACTTAATTCTTTCTTTGCTTCAACTTCTTCAATTCCAAAATGCTTAATGCCTTCGTCGAAGTTTGTTTCTTTCAACATCATTTCCGAAATTGCAAAATCATCTTCTATATCATTTTCTTCTGCAACAATCACTTCCTCTACGATAATCGGCATTTCTATTGGCGCTTCTATCGGCGCTTCAATCACCACTTCTATTTGGGATTGATTTAGCTCATAAACTTTTTGCTCTAGCAATGTTTCCTCAAATTCTGCTTGATGCATTTCTTGTTCATCAAGAAGCTCTTGTTGAAGTTGCGTTAGTGGTTGGTATTTGCTTTTAATCTCTAATGCGCCAATCACATAGTCCCCGAATCCAAAAAAAGTGGCAATACGATCGCATAATTCGACACATGAAGAAATTTGGTTAGATTGTTCATATAGCAATACTAACTCATATGCCCATTCCTCTTCAAAGGATTGTTCTAAATAGGTTTCTAATAAATCAATAAGATGTTGTTTTGATGCGCCACTTCCTTTTGCAATTTTGTAGCGTAAAACGAGAATTGTCGCATCGTTTTTCGCAATTCTTCCGTATTCTTTGCAAAAGCCAATCGCATCGTCATAGCGTTCAAAAGCAATCGCTAATTCCACTAATTGATGTACAATTTGCCTTCCAATTGCCGCATTTTCATATGCTTCCCAAAGATAATTGGCTGCCTTCTCGTAATTTCCCACATTTTCGTAAATTTCAGAAATCAATGATAATGTCGAAACATCCTTAAGTTTTTTGAAATTCATTGTGTCTGCTATTTCTGCCGCCAATTCATAATTCTTTTCTTCTACAAGCTCATGAATTCGTTCCATTCTCAATTTGTATACATACCTATCCATCTTATACCTCTTATACCTGTGTTCGACCATCCAATGCTCTTAAGAGCGTCACTTCATCTATGTATTCCAAATCACCGCCTACTGGCACTCCACTCGCTATACGAGTACATTTTATTCCCGAAGGCTTTATTAGTTTGCTAATGTACATTGCTGTTGTTTCACCCTCAAGGCTTGAGTTTGTCGCTAGAATCACTTCGTCGACATCTCCTTGCAAACGAACCATTAGCTCCTTTAGCTTAATATCACCTGGCCCTATATTCAGCATTGGCGATATAGCGCCTTGCAAAACATGATATACACCTGTGTATTTGTTTGTGCGTTCATAGGCAACCAAATCCTTTGTTGTCTCAACGACCATAATAATTCCTTTGTCACGATTTTGGCTGCTGCAAATTGGACAAAGCTCTTGATCTGTTAACGTAAAGCACTCTTTGCAAAATTGAACATGTTCTTTTGCCTGAGAAATATGCGATATGAATTTTTCGACCTCTGTTTTTGGCATATTAATAACATGGAAAGCAAGTCTTTGTGCCGTTTTATTTCCAATGCCCGGTAGGCGCGCAAATTCTGCTATTAAATTTGTGATATGTTCACTATAATAATTCAACTTGCAACCTCTTTCTAGTTATTCTTATGAACAAAGCTCAATCATTACTTGCGCATAAATCCCTGCGCATTGTTTTAAATCCGTTAATTTAATTCTTTCACCTTCGCCATGAATATTCGTCTCATATTCGTTGGATGTCGGCCCAAATGCAACGCCATTTTCAATATGGTGAACATACGTCCCTCCACCAATCGCTATGCATTCGCCTTTTTTCCCTGAATACACCTCATATACATCTAGCAGTGTTTTAATAAATTTTGTATTTTCATCGACATAATGTACGGCTGACATTTGCGCTTCTTTTAAGTGCAACTGTTGCTTTGCTAACATTTGATAGATTGTATCTTTTACATTTTCTTCGGTAGCCCCTAGGGGTAAACGACTATCAAACGCAGCGATCATATGCTGATTTTCATAGGAAAATGTATTTAAGGATACGGTTAATTCTTTTGCAATGGGATGATGCATGGCAACTCCCAATGCTTTTCCGTTCCAATCTCCATGTGGAAATAAATTTTTAATAGCATTGATTTTCGTAAGGCTATCGTTTTCATCGAGTGGCAATTCACATATAAAATCCAATAACGCTGTCAATGCATTGTTCGCAAGATTTGGCGTTGATGCATGGCCACCCATTCCCATCACTTCAATTTTGGTGCGCGTTTTTTCTTGCGTAAGTAATATTTGAACACCCAATCGACTTTCGCCATCTCGTACAAAAGAAAGCATATCCTTCGGTGTCAATCCCTTTATCCAAGCAAATGCTTTTGCGGGAATCACATTTTTCGCTCCCTCACACATAATCGCTTCTACATAGCGTTGGCCCTGATTTTTTTCAATTACCGAAAAAAATTCTGGCGCATAACGCCCTTTTTCTAAATTGATCACAGGAAATTCTGCATCTGGAGTCAACGAATATGGTGCCGCTTTTTCTTTTGTAAAATAATATTCTAAATCGGAGCTTCCTCGCTCCTCATCACAACCAACAATAAAGTTCACTTGTTTTTTTAAAGGTATTTGTAGTTCTTTTATGCATCGCATAGCATAGAAAACGGCTATAGCTGGTCCCTTGTCATCCGCAACACCGCGTCCGTACAAAAAACCATTTTCACGTTTGGGAACAAATGCTTCCTCCCAATCGCCAGCAGGCACAACATCTAGATGCGCCAATATATCTAGCCCTATTTCTTTTTCCTCACTGCTAATTCTTCCGACATAATTGTCGTAGTTTTTCGTGAAAAACCCTGCTTTCTTTGCCTTCTCTAGCATATAGGCCAATGCATTTGCATTTTCCAAGCCAAAAGGCATCCCTTCTAACGGTTGTTCATATACACTTTTTATTTTTACAAGCTCTATCATATCGGCAATCATCTCTTCTTCATGATCGTCCATATATTGTAGAATTTGATTCATCCATTTCATTAAAATAAACCGCCAAGGCCACCCATGCCACCCGTTAGTTTGGACATATTGGCTTGATTTTCTTCTTCCATCTGGCGTAATGCTTCATTTGTCGCTGCCATCACTAAATCTTGCAATGTCTCAATATCATCTGGATCAACAACCTCTGGTGCCAATGTCACCTCGGTCACTTCTTTTTTTCCGTTTACCGTTACGCTAACAACTCCACCGCCTACGGTTGCCGTAAATGCTTTATCTTCGAATTCTTTTTGTTGCTCTTCCATTTGCTTTTGCATTCTTTGTGCTTGTTTCATTAAATTATTCATATTCCCTGGCATACCGCCTTGGAAACCACCTCTTTTTGCCATAACTATGTCTCCTTTCACACATTTCCCATCATCTAATTGCTTATTAACATCAAACAATGCTTTATTATATCAAAAAAATCATTCTTTCTCAATACCGATTCTCAAGTCAATTCCCGGAATTTCATAATGCTCGCCCTCTTTATCTTTTATCTTTACAAAGCTCTCTTGCTTTTTGTTTTTCACGAGGACGAAATGGATATCTACCTGCTTTTGAATTTTGGCAACAATCTTCTCCATCAATTCCGCGCGGTATAACTCTTTTTTTGTAAGAACAAGATAATTAAATTCAACTTTCACACAAGCAATAAATCCTTTTTTGCGGTCGTAAGAAATCCATGAATCCATCAGCATTGCACGCGGATATTCCGATAATGAATTCACGATCCATTTCCATTCTTTTTTTAGTAATACCAAATCTTCGTAATCTGCTGGTACAACCTCTACGACATTTTCCGCTTCTTCTTGTATGGCTTCCGTATCCGTTTCTTCTTGTTCTTCTTTTGATGAATAGGCGTCATTGTACGCAACGACACCTGTTTTCTTTATGGTTTGAAGCATTCCCTCTAAATCCGCTATGCGTTGATTCAATGCCTCTATATCGTATTCGATTTCTGGTTTCATTGCTTTAATAAGACTAAGCTCTAACACAATTCTCTTGTCCGTAGCGTGCTTCATCTCTGCCAATGCTATCGTCATCAAATGCAAATAACGCATCAACGTTTCAATTGACACGTTCATTGCCATCTCTTGCAATTCCTTTATCGTATCGCTCGATAAATTCAAGGCATCTTCTGCCCCCTCCGCTGTTTGTATCATCAAAATGTTTCGCAAATACCACGCAAAATCCGACGTAAATTGAATGAGTTCACGCCCATTTTCCAAAATTTCATCAATCAATTGCACAGAGGCCGCAATATCTTTTTGGTTGATATAGGTAAGTAGCTTTCCAAATACATTTGTATCTACTGCGCCTAATACATTCAACACTTTTTCGAAGGTAATTTTTTCATCATATAAAAACGAAAGACATTGCTCAAGTAGGCTCAACGCATCACGCGAGGAACCGTCCGCTAATTGTGCAATAAAACGAATTGCCTTCTCTTCTGCCTCGATATGTTCGCTTTCTAAAATATCTGCGATTTGTTTTTCTAATGTTTGCAATGAGAATCTTTTTAAATCATAACGCTGACAACGTGATTTTACGGTAATAGGCACTTTATGCACCTCGGTTGTTGCCAAAATAAACATCACATACGATGGGGGTTCCTCTAATGTTTTTAATAATGCATTAAACGCACTTGTCGAAAGCATATGAACCTCATCGATAATATAGACGCGATATTTTCCTTCTGTTGGTGTATATTTTACTTCTTCGCGAATTTCACGAATATTATCAACACCATTATTCGAAGCCGCATCAATTTCTATAACATTAACCGAATTCCCTTTTAGGATAGACTGGCAGGTCGCACATTCGTTACATGGATTTCCATCCTTTGGATGTTCGCAGTTAACAGCGCGGGCAATGATTTTTGCCAACGTCGTCTTTCCCGTTCCTCTAGTTCCACAAAATAAATATGCGTGGCCTGTTCGATTATTTTTAATTTGATTTTTTAGTGTTGTGACAATGGTATCTTGTCCTTTTACCTCGTCAAAGGTTGTTGGCCGCCACTTGCGGTATAAAGCAATATAAGACATCCTTTATCCTACTTTCTTTTATTGCATTACTAAGCGCATGCTACGCTTGGCATTTATCGCTTCCTCCATTTATTCTACCATAATAAACATGCATTGTCATTATGTACTCTTAAGAATCTTTCATTGACTTTTATTCATTTATCTTGTAAGATAACTATGCGCAGCTGGGGAGTTAGCGGTGCCCTGTACTTGCAATCCGCTATAGCAAGAGTGATATCTCGCCTCGGGTTCTTTTTTGTAGAGCTGCCCATAGCAAGTGATGTTGACGTTTGAGTCTTACGCAATATGAACCTACGAACCGTGTCAGGCCAGGAATGGAGCAGCACTAAGTGGAATTTTGTATGTGCCGTGAGGTCGCTTGAGCCGAGTTAACTACTATGGTAACGTCTATGATGAGTTCACAAAGCGAGATGCGCATTTTATATTGGTATACCTCGTATACTAAAGTATACGTATGCAGCGATTTATCGCTGTTTTTTCTTTGTCAAAAATACGCCTTCCCACTTCACCTTCTACAATACGCCACGATAATACAAACCTCTTGTATATTTTTTATCTTCCTCTTTTTTTCGTTCTTTATATTGTCGGATAACGTGCATGATTTCTTTTTCATTTTCCTCATAAAATTTCAAAACCATATAATCAACTATAAATTCATCCATTTTATCTGCCAAATAAAGCGTTTCGCTATTTAGGACTTCAACATAGTCCCTTCCTTCTTTACAAGCAATGGCAAAACAGCGATTTGTATCATCCGTAATCTTTCTATTGATTGTTTCACATTTCTTATGTTTACAAACACCTTTTGAGGAAATCGGACAGTTTTTAGTCATCATAAGTGGCAACTTACCATAGGCCATAATTCCCTTTGGAATGTCACTATTAAGATGATTGATTTGTCCTTTTTTCAATTCGATTGATACGGTAATCGCTTTCATTTTGAGCATCGTCATCCCTTTGATCGCTAATGAATTGGTTATATTTAGTGTTGCATCGCCATAGCAATCCATTCCCATTTTTTCTGCCATTAGGATATGTGCCACATTGCTTGCCATCACCTTTGTATAACCCGCCTCTTTTGCCTTTTCTAAATTATGCAAATGACTCGATTCACAGTCCATCCATCTTGGAAGAGATAATATGATTTTATCCTTGTCATATGGCAAACACATTTCGTAGTCTTGCACTGGAATAATCACCTTTTCAACTTCTTGTAAAATGCGCTCGCTCACATATTTTGCAGAAGCAAAATCGCACCATATTTCTTTTTCTCTTTCTTCTCTTTTGGCAATGCTTTCGTTAGCACAATCGACAAAAGAAATATTTTTTGTATATTTCGAAATTCGAAGCTCATCCAATGCACAAATCGCTTGTCTCCTTAAATCGTTCATTGTACTTACGGGAATCCACAAGCCATTGTCTATTGTCGCTTCCAATCCACCGAATTCATAAATGGTATCACCCAATTTCCGCAATTGTTTTTCTAATTTTTCGCGAGAAACTTCCCCACTTGTGGCCTCTACTGGTTGATCCGCTTTAACGATCACATAATTCCCATCGCCATCCATTGCCTTCATTTCAATTGGCATACCTTTTTTTATAGCTATTTCAAAGTCAATAGTCGTCACTTTTCGCTCTTTGTGATAAGAATTTCTTATCGTTGCAAACACATCTTTCGCCGAAGTAACATCCTCTTTTTGTCGCACACCAAACATATTCGTCAATTGATTTGTATAATAACCATCCGTAAATCCACTTCTTGAAAACACAGCACGCAAACTTTTTTGATCGTATTGATTTTTTGTCATTTTATCGTAGCAAGCTTGTACGGCTTGTGCAACATACTCTGGACGCTTCATGCGCCCCTCTATCTTAAATGAATACACCCCTTTTTTTCTCAATTCGTCCAAATAATCAACATGGCTCATATCCTTTAATGATAATGCATATTCACACGTTGATGTATTTCGAAATGGCAAACGACATGGTTGTGCGCATCGTCCACGATTAGCACTTCGCGATCCAATCATTGCCGACATATAACATTGTCCCGAAACACTCATGCACAATGCTCCATGCACAAATGCTTCTAGTTCAATATCCGTACCATTCATTTCCCCCATTCTATCACCCGATAACTCGCGCGCAACAACAACACGCGAAAATCCCATATTCCTCGCAAATTCAATCCCTGATTCGCTGTGAATGGTCATTTGAGTAGAAGCATGCAATTCCATTTCGGGACAACACGTTTTTACTAAGATTGCCACTGCCATATCTTGCGAAATAATACCATCTACCCCTAATACACATGCTGTCTTTATTTCTTCCTTTAGCTTTTCTATTTCCAAATCAAATACCACGGTATTGATTGCTTGGTACACTTTAATTTTGCGCTTATGACATTGACGAATACCTTCTTTCATTTCATTGAATTCAAAATTTTCGGCACTATGACGCGCCGAAAATTCCTTTGATCCAATATATACGGCATCGCAACCGCTTCTCATCGCTGCCACAAGCGATTCATACGAACCACAGGGCGCTAATATTTCAAAATCTTTTTTCATAGTATTATTCTTTATCACCTTCTGCATTTATTTTATCTAAAGCATCCATGATTTCTCCGAAATAAAAATCGTCCATTTCCCACAAGCTTCCTAGCGCTTGGATTGTTTTATCCTCAAATAACGTTATTGACACCCTCTTATTTTCAGGATATGACAACACCAAATCCGCTATTCTTTTCGCTTCTTTTTGCTCTTTTGGAGACTTTTTTTCTTCCTCATCTATAGCTTGAATCGTATCATCTGCTACAACCTGTCTTTCCTCCCACTCAAGCATTCCCTCTTTTATGTATTCTCCATAAATTAATGCTCGCTCAATTTGATAAATGATTTCTGGATCCTGAATTTCTTTTTGTGTAGTACCACGATAAGATACATGTTTAATCATGCCCTCTCGTTTTCCAACCTCATCACTAATACTTTGATTTATTTTTTTCTTTTCTTTGCGCAATTCGTAATTTGCATTTTCCATTTCAGTACGAACAATATGTTTCGAAACGTTCACCTTCAAAAACCACGTGCAAGCAAAAGCCACCGCAAACAATATTTCAAGACCTAAGTATATATAAAATGGATATGTTGGCAAATCCTTTTCCTCTAATAAAATTATATATTCTTTATCAATTTTCTCAGGAATTCGCTGATTTTCAAGAATTCTTTCTAAATCCATTTCATTATATTCCTTGATTTTATGAAGCCGACCGCCCATTGTATACTGTTTTTTGGTAAATGTATTGGCCTCTTCTTTTGTTGCTTCAATCGCACACAAATAGTAAATTGGACTCTTATTTTTCCCTACACGATATACAAAAAATTGATAGTCTTTTCCCGCATATGTGTAGCCACCAATTTTCTCTGCATATTTTCCACTTGCATTCGTAATATGCAAATTGTCCTCTACGAAATAAGGCACTGCTCTTCGCACAGGATTATGCCCATAACGTATATACTTATTGGCATAGGTGCCCTGAAAAAGTACTACCACTAATAATGCGGCACCAAACACGATTCTCAATAGAACATTCGTTTGTTTTCGCTTTTTCTCATAGCGCTCACCTGCTTCTTCAATTCGGTTCATTTCTATTCTCCCATCACATATGAGTATTTGTCATAATCTGCCATATCTTCTTTCAATAGAGAATCCCCTTGATAAACAACGTTAATCTCCATATCATACATATCAGCAATCAGCAAAAATGGTATCCACACTACCCCATCCTCAATAAATGGCGCATCACATTGCATAGTTCCCTGCGCAAATAGATAATGATAGGAATCATATAATTGCTCAAAACGTTTACTTTCTAATGTCAGTTTTACCATCAACACCTCTGTTGCATATGAAAACAAATAGATTTCTTTTAGCGTTTCATCATACTCATACGTGAACATGCGACAATTTGCATCATACGGATGACACTCTTCTGTAAATATTTTCACATCTACATATAGTGTATCTGCTTTCCCTGCAATACGATGTGGCACCTTTTCTAGCAAATCACTTCCGTTCAAAAGAAATTCATCCAATACGACTTCAAACTCATTTTTTCTAGTCGTTTCTTCCTCGGTTGGAATCTCTGGTTCGTAAGTCTCTTTCTCTTCTTCCTGCAACTCCTTACTTATCACAATCTTTTTGGCGTATTTCCCTCCAACACATGCTGGTACACCATGCGAAGTCTTATTAATATAGCCCGTTTTTTCATTTGCCAATTTTATATACTTTTCTACATCATCTTTTGTTAATTCTTTCATCTTTTCTGGATCAAATGGTACTTCCGTACTTTCGTGCGCTACTGTTTCACCTTCTAACTCTGTTTCCTTTGATTCCGTCTTATTTTGAGAAGATGAATTTTGTGCTGCAGATGTATCGCCCTTTTCATCTACCTTTTTGTCTTTTGCACATCCAACTGCGCTTATTGTCATCATAATCACCAATATGACACATATAACTCTTTTACTTTTTAAATTCCCCATAAATTCCCCTTTCACTCTCTTCAAGAATACCTTTACTTTAACGCACTTTTGATATTGTTGTCAAGCAAAAACAAGCCTTATCACTTAACGTGATAGGCTTGCTTTCGTTATACATACGCGATTGGGGGCTCGAACCCCAGACACCCTGATTAAGAGTCAGGTGCTCTACCAACTGAGCTAATCGCGCTCAAACAACGTTGCTATTATAAAACACGCACATAAATAATGCAAGCACTTTTTGAAAGAATTTTTGAATACTTATGATTGAGATTTGATACATCAATGTTTTTAACCTCCCAAGGAAGTCCCCCGCCTCTTAGGCGGTGGGTGGAACTTCCTTGTTTCAGTGGGAGTTCAAGCTCCCACTGAAATAGCAGCGAAGCTGCTGGGAGAGGTTACCAGCGCATTGTTGCACAATGCGAGAAAGTAGCGAAGCGGCTTTCGAGTATCCGAATTGACTTTCGTAAGAGAATGGCAACCCGGAGTAAGTTTTGAATTTCACACCAGCATAAGCCAAAACCACTCCCCAAAAGTTTTCTTCTGTCGGATCAGCCTTCCACCGCTTCATCGCTCTATATCTCCGCTGCCGCTCTGCTCCGACACTGATCTTTCCTTTTTCTGCTGTGCTTGGGAAGTACACACCTTTCCGATATGGCAGGTACGAGGTGACGGAGGCTTTGGAAAGTTTCAATTTCATTAGCAAAATCATTCAAAAGAAATTATTCTACTTTACTTGCCCAATCCAAGTTTTATCACTCAATCATTGTAATAAGTTTATCTACACTCAGTCGGTGCGAAACTGGCACTCTGTATTCATCCTTCAGAATTCCAATCCCAAGCATCAAAACAATTTGTTCATCACTCGGAATATTAAATTCTTTTTGCAGTTTCTTCCATTTTTTGCACAGCAAAATCGGCCTCTGAATAATACAAGCCCCTATTCCTTCCGTTTGTAATGTAATAGAAAGATAGCCTGCAAAAATACTCGCACTTATTGCGTATTGAAACTGTTCATCATCTCTGTATTCACTGACTTTTCCGGTAATAATTATAAATTTATCTACCTTTTCAGCAAATCCACCAACACCTGCCACCCAATCATTAAGAGCGTTCTTTTTTTCTCCCGATATTACATAAGTGCGAACGCCTTGTCGATTACAAGCGGTGGGACATCTGTAAGCCAATTCTATTGCTTTTTTAGTGCCTCTAATGACACTTCACCGGCTTTAAAGTCTCTAATACTATGTCTATCCTGAATAGCTTTCTCAACTGTTATATGTTTTGAAGTATCTTTTTTTACCAAAAGCGTACCACCATATTTTATACCATCATCATGGTCATGTTGTTGCTTTAAGTTTTCATATCTACGTTGGATTTCAAGAATACGATTATCACTGCTATCACTCTTATGAAATTCCAGATACTCCTTCACAGCATCTAATGCCATATATACAACTTCTTCTTCGTAAAAATCACATTTAACATAGGAATCAAGCAATTCAAACATGTCCATTATCTTCTTGTAGCCAAAAAATTTTCTTGGTTTTTCCAGCGACAATCCTTTTTCGATAGAATGAACATTTCTAATTATTTCTCCCATCATTTTTCCCGGTAATGCATTTTCTTTCTTTTCCTCAGAGAAATAGAAATTAATATGCCTTATGGCATTTCTATAAATATTCAATTTAGTAAATATGTCCATCATTTTACTCCTTTAAGGCTTTATTTAAAAACTCTTTCGATTCATTTCTATAATTATCCAAGATTTTTTCAACTTCAAAATAACGAATTTCCTCGTTAATCTTCTCATACATATTGGTATCTGTATTTCTTTGTTCCAGTTTGAATTTTTTTAGCAATTCAAGTATTTTCTTTTTCCCGGTAGCAGCTACAATAAATTGCTTACGAAATATTATAGAAAAAATCGTTCCATGAAAGGTGTTTGTTATTACATAATTCGCCTTTGAATAATAAGAAACAAACAGAAAAGGATCAAACTCTAATTTTGTATCGGCATCACGTAAACTTTCGCCAAAAGAGACTATCTTTAAATTTTTACTCCTTGCGATTTCTTGTATTTGTCGCATAACTGAATTGGGAATTATTCCAAACCAATACACTAAAAGAAACTGTTGATGCACCTTTTGCGTAATAAAATTCTCATAAAAAAATTTATCCATTAGAAGAGTTGGATCACAAACTACATCAATTTCATTTTTTGTATATTTCTTCAGTGTTTCATATGAATAATCATCTCTAACACTGATTCCGCTAAATGTATCCAAACAATTTAAAAACTCTTTTTCTTCTTCAAACACATTTTCCATTGTATTTGCAATCGATGGAGCATATGAAATTTTTTTCACACCTTTAGGTGCCGTGTTTCCCCAGTAAATATTTCTCTTTCGATAGAAATAAGAATTACTTAATTCCCATATAGTATCACTTCCGTAAATGACATAGTCCACATCCGATTCAATATCTTCTCGTACTGAAAAGTTTTGAATTGCCTTTTCAAATGATCTGTAAGTTCTTATATATCTCCTGACTCGACCAATTCTCCCTTTAACTATTGCTTTAACGCTAAATTCTAATGTTTTCCTTATATCATGTGATGTTCCGATACAGCTTCGCTTTAAATAAGTCACATTATGACCCATCATTTCAATATATTTTCCCAATGCATAGGCTTGCCAAAAACTCCCGCAGTTTTCGCTATTATATACGGTCACTATACAAACATTCAATTATTTCATCTCCTTTTTAAAGCATTTTTAACTTTTTGACTCAACAAAGAAATTTCACTTCTATAAAACAGAAATGAAGACGCACCAATAACAAACATTGTAATCATCCCAACTACAACCGCATAAATCAACCAACTCAAATAGCTAGTTACATTCCATACGGGCATACATTTAATTATAAAAATAACTATAACTGCTTCAATAATATTAATTAAAACATTCTTACCCGCAATCCATATTTTACGCCGCAAAATATGGGTTGATGAATATATTGCATATTGAGTCGTTCTATAAACTAGCGCGCAAAATGTTCCAATAGTAACACCAATCAACCCCCATTTTATAGCAAGAATAACCGAAATAACAATATTTAAAACGCACTCAACAATTGCACCATTTCTCGTTTGCTTAAAATGGCCAGCAGCCTCAACTAACATTTGATACGGTAGTCTCACGCAAAACAGATATTGATTTAAACACATCAATACACCGAACCAAATTCTACTATACGATATGTCGTCTATTCCTTTTGTATATACCATTACAAAAGGTTCTATCAAAAGTGCTCCGCAAAGGAAAACAAAGCCTGCTGACGAAAACACTATAAATTCCATTAATTTAACATTTGTTCTAAGTAGATCTTCCTCTTTTTTTGCAATCATATTACCGAAAGCAGCATCAATTCCGTTTGTCAATGTCTCTTCTATTCTTCTTAAACCATTTGCAACCATATAATAAACAGTATAAACAGAAACTTCTCTAATGTTTGCGAACATCGTCAGAACTATGACATCGGTATTATTATTTACAAATGCAGCAACCTGCTGAGCAAAAGCATCCCATCTCTGTGAAATTGCTGTATTATTAACAGCTACATTTTTATTTATATTGTATTTTTTTCTCACATAAAGATTAAGAATGATTGGATTAATAATGAAAACAATCGCACTACCCAGCTTAACAACGTGAATTGTAGCCCCGCTTAAAATCAAAATGGCCGCAATAATAGTATTTAGTATTGTTGTCGCGATTGTTAAGATTGAATATATGTATTGTCGTTGATCTGCTTGAATTAACATTTGATATGTTATTCCAAAATAGTTTTGAGCAACTGTACTAATTCCTAAAATAATTACAAGTAAAAAAGAAAACCAATAGTCAAACTCATCCAAAACCATTAAAGGATAAACTATAGCAAACGCCAGCAATAGAATACTGAAAATTGCGGATACTTTTTTCATGAATTGTTGAGTTGCATTAACAATTCCACTAATTTGATTATTATCTCCGTCAGCAAGTGATTTATATAATGCTGCTCTCGTCACACCTCCAACTCCAGCACGTAGTAAAATCACGCAGTTCAAGAATTGGGTAATAGATGACGTTATTCCATTATAACTAGAGCCAAATTGACTCAATATTAATCGTGGCAAAACAAAGCCACATATAATTGTAACTAATTGACTTAGCAATGATGATATTGAATTAATTAGTGCTTTTTTACTTCTCACATTGGATACCTCACTTTTTTCAATTACACTTGACGTTCTTTAAACAGAGATTTTTATCCAACTTCCCACCAATTCATTCCACTCATCTGGTTCAAAATCATCAAATCCAGACGTAGCAAAAAAAGTAATCTCACCAAAATAAAGCTGCCCTTCAACATAATACCAATCTACTCGGACTTGATGTAATCCTGCTGCTAAAATTCTAGACATCTCCAACATCTCTTGTAAACAAGCCGGTCTTTCAACCTGTATATCTGACAAAGGTACTCCTTGTGTTATTGCAAGGTGCTCCCATTCTGTAGTATAAAAATCCAGCGTATGACTTGCGAAACGCCCACTGTGAACTTGGATCAATTTTGGTTCGCCTTCAAAGCACATTACTTTATAATCTTTTAATTCAAATCCTGATTCATCAACCATATACTTTTCTGCCAAAATACGCGGTTTCACATTTTTATACGGCCATTCACGTCCTTGAAGATAGTAATTATTTTGCAACGATTTGTTAATCTTGGTTTTTGCGGCTTTCATATCTAATTTATTTTTGTCTTTACAAATAACAAGTCCACCGCTGTCATGTGTGCACTTCAAAACGAACTTATCCGGAAGCTCTCCAAAGTCAATATCTTCAAATTTGTCCCACACCCCTAATGTTGGAATAACATACGCAGACCCAATTTTACTCGTCACAAAGTTCTTTACTTCATACTTATCAACCATTACAGAATATTCTGGCTTTCTATCATGCAGTTTCAACCATTGTAACTTCTCGTTAAAGCGTTTTGGATTTTTTAAATTTAATTTCTTCCCCATCTTCTGCCAATATATTAGCTTCAGATACAACTCATCACTTAAAAAATCAAAACCACCTCTATGATTAATAAAAGATATTGCTTTTCTAAAAACATCCATTTAAGTATTACCTCTCTTCTTATCCAAAAAATCAAATCTTATGAGTAAAACAATAATGAATAATAAATACATTGAAAGATGTGTATTCCATGGAAATCTACTATAGTCCGAAATGACAATGGATACAAAAATCGCATAAATGCACCCCTCAATATAACCACTTGATTTAGTCTGCCATCCCCAGTAGAAAATTCTCACTATTGGGATATACCATAACAGCAGTCCGACAATTCCAAAATTTGCTGCCAACTCTGAATAATTGCAATGAGAATAAACCGGCTTCATATACACACCCATAATTGTAGGATGGTCTCGTAAAAAGCAAACAAATCCATCCACACCGTATCCAATCCATGGTTTTTGTTTGAACATGATAAAAGCTATTGCTTTATAGAAATCTCTTCCCATTGCACTAGTATCAGATGAATCTTTACCAAGTACTGTATTAATTGCGTTTTCAAATCTAAGCCAAATCATATCATACAGATACGGAATTGATTGTACCAAAAATACAACTACTATCATACCAAGGACTGCAAGTGCAATCTTTTTTATCGCCACTTTTGCATCTTTCTCTAGCAGTATACAAATTGCATAAATCACTATAATCTGCAGAATGGATGTGCGAGATCCTGTGCAGACAGTTAAAAACAAGAAATATACACACAATAAATTTCCATATTTCATGTTCCAGTATTTTTTTAAATATGCACATAAGACGGATAGTGGGGCCGCCACAGTGCCTATCTGATTTCTGTGTTGCCCAATTGCAACGCCAAAAGAAGTCGTTCCAATCGTTCCACCCGAAAGAACAGTCGTAAAAAGTGCCATTACGCCCATTACACTACAAGCAATAATAAAGCTCTGCATTATCGAGATTACTCGATCTTTAGAATTTGCATATATAAAAATCACAAATCCCATAATGCATATTCTAAACACTGTAATCAGCGTTTTCGAATCACTATATACGCTATATGCCCAACCTCTTGACAAAAACATTAATACGGTAAAAGCTCCGTACCACCCTATATAAAAAGGAAGATTACTAATTTCACTTTTTCTTACATAGCCACGTTTCAACAGAGGCATCAAGACATATGCTATTAACATTATTTGGGCAATCAACTGAACATATGTATTTGTATACAGGCAAAACATTAGAGTAAAATATAGGGTAAACACTGTATTTGGTGTTATAATCTTATCGCCATCTACATATAGTCTCATTATTTTTTCCTCCAAAGATATTTTCGATTAGCAAATGCCATTTCTCAATTATTCTATTCATTTCCAGCTCATCTCTAATCGTCATAGATTTTTTGGAAAACGCACATCTCAAATCTTCATCTTTAGCTAATCTAGTCCAAGCTTCCACTATCTCCTTTTTACCTCCAACAGGAGCCAAAAAACCATTCTCTGCATTTGTAATGTATTCTGCTGCTCCTCCCGGAGGACAATCAGTACATACAGTTGGTATTCCTATAGCTAATGCTTCAAGCATTGAATTTGAAAGTCCCTCATAATCGCTTGTCAAAGTAAAAATCATTGCGTTAGACATAATCTCATGAATATCAGTACTATGCCCTGGAAAGTCAACGAACTCCATTAGCTGTAACGATTTTACCATACCTAGAAGTCTATTAAGTTCAGGACCCTTACCATATATTTTTAATTTGAATTCCGGATGCGTTTTATGGAATTCAGAAAATGCCTCTAGCATCAATGGGATATTTTTTTGTTCTGTCAACCTACAGGCAGTAATTATTTCTCTTTTACAATTAGTACCATTCCAGTATGGCAAATCACTCGTTAATGGGTTGCCTATAACAACCCCCTTTTTTTGAATTTTCTCTTCAAAACTATTTTTTGCATCCCTCGTCTGAAAAACTATTGCATTCGCACGTCTATACGAAAACAAACACATTTTTCCTTTTATACGTTGTTTTAAAACTTTTGCAGGGTCTATTCTCAAGGAATAAATAATTGGTGCTACGTTACTTAAATTACAGTATAACAGTTCGTTAATCACAAATGAGATAATTACATCTGCCCCAAATTCTTTTATAACCTTCTTAATTCTCTTATTTCGTTTTTCCAAACGTTCAATCCCATTCTTAGCAGAAACATCAATATATGTATACTGAACATGATCATTTAGGACATATTCTTTATCCGATGAATAAGCCGCTACAAATAATACTGTATAGTATTTTGACAATCCATTTGCTAATATTGAAGCAACTCTTTCAGCACCGCCATCGCCTAGCCCTTGAGCAACAATCGCTACTTTTTTCATATTATACCTTTTACACGCTTTCCCTCTATAAATATCTCAATTTTCATATTTATCTAGACACAAAGTTATCATTTTTCCATCTGCTGTGCGATATCGGCATCTACGATTTCCTCGCCGGTCTTATGCTTCAGCTGCTCCTTGCTCGCCTCACTCAGACCGTTGTTAATCACACAGTTCATATCGCAGGTGCTGCACTTGTAAGATAAAAAACAGTGCGTATAAATACCAATACGGAGCCGTTGGATGAATGAGTAGTGTATCACCAAGGCCTCCAATCTGATCGTTAACACTGCTTGAGAATACCTTTTTCAACACCCATGTAGCAGTTGTAAAAGTGGCATAGGGTACGGCGAGTGCTAACGCCTTTTTCGCTGCATTTCTATACCAACTGCCTACACTGTTTACCTTGCTGTACTTCTGATAAAGGTATCCGCTACAAATGAAGAATAACGGCACATGGAAGTAGTAAATCGTTGTGTTAAACCATTTGTACAAATCATTTTCAGGCATAATACTTGCCTTCGTCATGCTTTGGAAGAAATGACCTAGCACAACCAATATACAGGCAATAACCTTTACATCATCGACCCATTTTTCTCTTACTTTTACCGCTGCCTTTTCATTCATTTAACTCATCCTCATTTACTTCTCCCTACAATGAAGGGGAACCATCTATTTATGATGTATGCAGGTAGTATCAAAATCACTGACAGAGCAAGTGACAATCCCAAGCAAAATACTGATGATGCTACTACGTTGTTCAAAACAGTTGCATAAAAAGATGCCATGAACCTTTTTAATAGCGTCTGGATAGCGCTATACACTTTTCCGTGCAGAGCAAAATAAATCAAAGTATTTTGTCCTACATAGTTGATATATCTGTTAGTACTTACAACTTTTGCTATCGACACTAATTCAATAATTCCCACAACCGACAAGAGATACCGATACAGGATATCTGCTATCATCGGCAGTTCAATTTTTCCAAAAAACGGAATAAAAACTAAGAGCAAATATACTATTAGAACTGCTATTCTCGTCCTTTGTGTATTGCACTTATCAAACTCAGTTTCCATATTACGTCGAAACATATAACCAGTAACCATGTAAAACATAGCCTGAAACATATACTCCAAGTGCCAAGGAAGCGCTGTACTATTCCATGGAAACATATTTGCTGGAACTAGTCGTGTATACAGGATACTAGCAAGCGAAAGAAGCCATGCAATTATGATTAGTATTATGCATTTGCTCCTGTACCCCCCCCGCTTACTTTATCAACTTCATCTTCATACCATTGAATAAAGAAATAAAATGGCACAAACGCTACAAATAACGCCGCTACAAACCAGATCAAGTCGCCTTGTCCTCTGATTTGAAGAAAATTCCACTTTAGTTCTTCAAGCAAACTCTCATGTGCATTAAACGAAATCATCTGCGAAAGCACAATGTCAAAAACACTAAAAACCAACCACGGTATAAATAACTGCCTAAACTTTTTATAAATAAATTCTTTGAAACTACCTTTTGGCTTATATACATACCCAGCCGTAAAGAAGAAAGCCGTCAAGAAAAAAGGTGTATAAAAAGCTCTCCAAACTTCTGTTCTTGTTTCAAGATGGGAAAGCATCACCATTATGATGCAGACATACTTAACTATGTCCACCCATTCAATTCTTTTCTTCTTTCCCATTTGTCCTCTCCTTTTACTTTTCCATCTGCTGTGCGATATCAGCATCCACGATTTCCTCGCCGGTCTTATGCTTCAGCTGCTCTCTGGATGCCTCACTCAGACCATTGTTAATCACACAGTTCATATCGCAGGTGCTGCACTTGTCCAGATCCTCTTTGGTAACTTTACCATCACGGTAGTCACGGCAGATCTTCAGCTCGTACATGCTGTACGGATGCTTGGTGAACAGAGCCTTGAACTTGTGAA
>CAZMHF010000032.1:0-19799 GCA_964566025.1 uncultured Lachnospiraceae bacterium
AGATACCAATATGATAAAGCAGGATGAAATAACAGGGTGTCTCCCAATCCACCAATTTGACTATTAACACTACTCGAAAATACCTTTTTTAATATCCAAGCAGCCGTTGAAAATGTCACGTAGGGTACGCCGAGCGCCAGCGCTTTTTTAGCCACATTTCTGTGCCAGCTTTCCACACTGTCTACCTTGCTGTACTTCTGATAAAGGTATCCACTACAAATAAAGAACAGCGGCACATGGAAATAATAAACTGTAGTAATAAACCACTCACATAAACCACTATCTGGCAGGATACTTGCCTTCACCATACTTTGGAAGAAATGCCCCACCACAACCAATATACAGGCGATTATTTTTACATCATCCACCCATTTTTCTCTTGTTCTTGCTGCAATTTGCTTACTCATGTTATTTTTCCTTATGCGCTCTACTTTATTTCACTACCTCTGTTCAGATGAAGCACTTCCAATGTATTGTTCATAAACCAGAGTGCTCCATACAAACGCAGGTAGTGATACTGAAAGTTCTTATGATAATTTCATCTGCTGTTGCTGAACCTAGGTAGCGAGATAAAAACCGCTCTCGCAGCTTCACCCGTTTCTCAAAAAGTGCCGTAAACACGCTATTTTTCAGGCGTTTTCACTATGTACATCTCACTACCTGCGTTCGGTTAGAGGAGATTATTGATAATCAGCATTCTCATGTTATTTTTCCTTAGTTTTATATACTTGGTTTCACTACTGTCGTTTGGTTAGCGAAGATTATTATCATTAGTACTTTCATCTATCACTTTTTCCTGTATAGTTTCATCGTCTCTTCTACAACATCAGCCCAGTTGTAATTTTCGCAGATAAAGTCAGCCGCTTGCTCTTTATATTCAGCAACTTTCTCAGGACAATCACAAGCATCTTGTAATTTCTCTCTAAGATCATTTACATCAGACTTTTTAAAGGTTAGCGCCTTATCTGCCACAACCTCCGCACATTCTGGCACATCAGAAACTATGCAGCAATTGCCATAACTCATTGCTTCCAAAAGACTCAATGGCATACCTTCCAAATCGGATGGCAGGGTGTAAATGTAAGCATTGCTATACAGCTCATCCAGCATCTGCCCCTGAACGAAGCCAGTAAAGAGGATTCTTTCATCTTCCTTTGCCAGTTTTTTCACCTCATTCATAAAGGATGTCGTATCGCTAGAACCACCAGCGATAACCAGCTTTTTATCTGTCTTAACATTTTTAAATGCCTCAATCAGATATCGGATGCCCTTTTCTGGGACAAGTCTGCCTAGAAACAATATATATGAATTCTTTGTTAATCCAAACTTTTCGGTAATCAGGTTCGCTATATGCATCTCTGGTCTATTCACACCATTTGGTATGAACCTTGTTTTCCTACCATAAGTATCTTCGAAATAATTTTGAACGCCCTTGCTTAAAACAATAATTTCATCCGCATATTTCACAGCGTTTTTTTCACCTTGGCGAATGAATTTAGAAGCAAAACCAGATTTCCATTTTTCACGTTGCCAGTCTATCCCATGGATAGTAACCACAACTCTTTTTCCAAATATCTTTGGCAACCACGAGAAAAACGCTGGTCCCTCAGCGTGGATATGTACCACATCGTATTTCCCAACTGCACTATAGAAAGCTGCAAAAAACGAGGAGCTTACAGCCGCAGCTCCTTTTCTTTTAATGGTCGGAACAAACTTCTGGCAGATTCCGTCATATTCTACTTTATCGCCGTACTCTGCACCGTTCATATGATGGCCAGATCTATTGTAGCAAGTAACTCGACATCCATCTCGTGCCATTCTGGTGCATAGTTCCTTTACCACAATCTCTATCCCGCCCTCACGGGATAGACGTTTTTGTCCAAACATAGACACTGCAAATTTATTTTCCATAATACTCTCCAACCAATGTCCCCTCATATTTCCTATTTCAAACTGCGATAAACCTTTAATAATTATACCCTTTAGTGCTTTCTTCGTCAATCTCTTTTAACATTTTATTACCCATCTGTAAAGTTGTAAAATAAATCGTCGCAAAAAAAGACGTTCCATTTCGGAACGCAATCAGTTAAACTTTAAGTTATGAAACCAAAAGTGACTGGAGAGCGAACGAAATGGAACAAAAGTGATTAGTTTCCAAGAGTATTGATTGCTGTTATTCTACCCTTTAATTTAACCTCCCAAGGAAGTCCCCCGCCTCTTAGGCGGTGGGTGGAACTTCCTTGTTTCAGTGGGAGTTCAAGCTCCCACTGAAATAGCAGCGAAGCTGCTGGGAGGGAGGTCACTAGAAAGTAGCGAAGCGGATTTCGAGTATCCGAATTGACCACCTCAGCCTTCCAAAGATAACTCCCTCCCCCACCAGCATTATAGTTCATTTCATCAAAGAGAATAAGCGAAATCCATATCTCCCTATTTCAATTTTATCATTTTCTTTTAAAGGTATAATACCTTTTCCATTGATGGTATTATCGTTGCATTTTGTCCCATACTTACTTCCGAGGTCACTAGCAAACACGTTAATTCCATTCGTTTCTAATTTTAAATGCCTTGCTGAAACTTCTTCGTATGGCAGCACGCAATCACATTGCTTAGGGTCACTTCCGATATAAAAAGGAAAATGACTAATTCGAATTTTATTTTGTGCACCATTTTCAAATAAAGCAACGAGGTAATGCCCGTTTTCCACTTCTAACGCATTGATGTTTTTATGTGCTAATTCTTCCTCTTCTTTTGCTCTTTCTATTATGCACTCTTCTTTTCGTTTAGGTTGCGTATACGCTTTTTTTAATCCTCTTGAAAACAATCCCGCTTTACTTTGTTTTTTATTTTCAACTACTTCTTTTTTTCGGTTTTCATTTTCATTTATCATTTTTTCGACACGCTCATCATATATCGTTGGTGTCTCACACACCATGGGAAGCCCTGTCGTATAATCAATTCCCATAATCGCAATTAAGCGATTTAAGGTGAAATTGTCTCCCAAACTTTCTTGATAAGCAGAATACAACAATCCTATTTCTAAATATTTTTCTGAATCCATATAACTTAACATCTTTTCGATAAACAAGCTAAGTGGATGCCGTTTTTGTTTTTCGGGTGCAAAGGCAAATAGAAATTCAAAGTTATTTGTTGCTAAATCCTTATAAATATATTCTGGAGAAAGCCAAATAAACTCTGTTGATAACAAATAGTTTTCACACATATCATATGCTTTTTTTATTGCTTTGATAATTTCCTTGATTTCATTAAGATTGATCTTCTGAATTTCTAAAATCGTTTCTAATGTTTCTTTTCCAGCAATATCATAATAAAATAATTGCTTTCCATTTTCTTTTCTTACATTCATTGGCAAAAATCCAGCAGGTCTGTTTTTTGAAACCATCTTCACCTGATAACTTTCAATCTCATTATTGATAACGATATAGCATCGATCTTGCTCTCTCTCGTATGCAACATTCACGCTTTTACTCCTCCTCTCCTTCTTTTTCATTCTTAAATACTTTATTTATGCCACGAAATAATCTTAGTTTCTCTTCAGATTCTAAGCATGTTCCCGTTATATGATATCGATAATTAAACGGACGAATATGAAATGCTTTAAAAAAGCGCTCGAATACAGCTGCTTTCATTTTTGCTTCCACAAAAATCGTAACCCTTTCATATTTCGCTTCTACTCTGATTTCTGTCACCGTCAAGGCAAGCAAACCTTCCTTTATTTCATTATACAAATCCTCTTCTATTTCTTTCGCTTCCTTCTCATATGATTTTCCCACTCTCCATAGCAAGCCCTTTTCTTCCCATTGCCTCCAGTCAATTTCGCCTTCTCCAAGAGAAATATCCTCTACAATATAACGAGCTCCACGTCTTGCACACATAGCTGCATCTAATTGAATAACCACGCAATCGTGCAAGATAAAGGTCAATGTAATCATAAAAAAAATCACCATCAAGGTTGTCCACATAACAAAGGTTGTCTCTACGGTAATGCTTCCTTTCAGCCTCTTTTTCATAAAGCCACCTCAATCATTATAAAATCGCCGTACACAAAATGGCTATCAAAATAAATGGCGTAAATGCAATTTGGCTTTTCATGGTTCCCTTTTTCATCAAGAGCAATATCGCACTATATATTCCACTCACGAATAAACTAATAAATAAAATAGTCAATTGTATTACCCAACCAAAATACATGCCGATGATGGTAAATAGTAACGCATCACCTAATCCAATCATTTGCCTTGTAGCAAGAGAAAATAAAATTAGAATTCCACCCAATAGCAATCCACTTAATAAATTTGAGAATCGTTGAAATAAAATATCTATAAAAACAACAATGGCCATATGGGTGTAGAGCCAACTTTTAGAAAGCGTTTTCGTTTTAAGATCCTGGCGAATTACCCTTGCCACTATAAGAATCACCACACCATACATCATTGCTTGTTCCATCATGTATTCACTCCTTTTTCTCACAATAAAAACACTTACTCATCCCTTTTATCGAATGAAATTCTACTTCCTCTATATACCTCAATAGCACATGACATGTATCACTCATATGATAGCGTTCACCCCGCTGCGTAACAAAATAGTTCATGGCACTCGTATCATTGCAAAGCTCACATTCGTAATATCGTGCGCCATCCATATTGCGAATAGATATGATTTCGGTTGGCGATACTTCTTTTATATCCCGATAAAGCACCGAGCATTTCTGATCAATATGATACACCGACCCATACCTTGTCACAAAAACTGTTCCTTCAAATTGTTCGCTTTCCTCTTCTTTTGCATAAGAAGAATGAATCACTTCTTCTCCAATCCACACCACTCGCTGCGACTTAACAGTTGTTGGTATTCGAATGGGTATTCCAAAGGGGAAGGGAATCTTATATAAAAAACTAGCCGAGGCAGCTATCTCCTTCTTTTTATCGTTTTCAATGGTATCTGTCGTACATAAAATAGCGTTTTCTCCCATCGCAAATCCACTCGTATTTGTATCGCTTAGCATCGTTTGCATATATAGATTAATAAATACGTCGTTTGTAAGCTCTTTGTCATTCAAAAAACTTTCATAACCTGTTAATTGTTCTAGTCCACTATCAAGTATGCTATGAACTTCCATACGAATCCCTACCCATTGAAACAATGATAGAAATGCAATCACGACAAATAAGAACATTGGCAACACTAACGATGCCTCAAGAACAATGCTGCCTCTTAGTTTTTTCATCAATAAACAGACTCCTTTTCTTTTTACTTGGAGAGGTTTTAATCTATATTGGACTGCTTATAAATGCATGATTAATAGCTTCTTCCGGTCACATAAACAAATTGATATTTCTTGCTTTTTTGATGTGGTTCTAGTAAAAAGATAAAACGTGAAAACAAAGGCTTAACTTCAGCAACCAACGACATATTGATCGCATACACCATATTTCTGAAATCGAAGTTTTCATCTTCTCTTCTATAATTCAAGGTGATAATGTCCATAATTCGCTTTACTTTTCTACTTCGACTAACAAGCATAAGCTGGATGCGCAAATAGTCTTCATACGACATCCCGCCCTCTTGTGACGTTTTTCCGCTTTCTTTTGAAAACAAAATCCTAGTCATATCCATCAAGGGAAGCGTCCATGTTTCTTTTGTTTTAATTAGTGGAAGTTTTTTGCCCTCTAGCAAGGCTCGTACATCCAAAATGGCCTCGCCTTGTGCCCACGCACTCATCATTGTCGCCGCCAGCATTTCACTAAGGCCAGATATCGGTATCCATCCAACAAACAATCGCGCATAATTTAATGCTTGAGTTCTTTTTTGTGTATCCGTTAATATATGCATTAGATTATACCCTTGTCGCATAATTAACATCTCACCGAGCACCCATAATAAATTGCTTCTATCACCACTAAATCCTCCAACTAGGTATTCTTGTTCATACTGCAATCCTTCTGCCTCTTCATTGCTTGCTTTTACATCCAAAATATTTTTCATAAAAAGAATTCCATATTCGCCGATAAGCAAATTTGCTTCTGTCCCTTCTAAAAACCCTTTGTTACTCAATTCATTTTTCGTCTCACCTTGTTGCTTTGAAGGAAAATTATCTAAGTCAACATTCCAGGCGGATAATTTTTCTGGATCTTTAAAAAATAACGGAAAGAGCGTCCATTCAAGTATTTGATCTACCAATCCTACATCACTGCTTTCAAACTCTTTTTGTGCTTTATCAATGTCCTCTTGATAATCATCTTCTGATGTAGTTTGCACGCTTTCACTTGAAAGCTTTTTAACCTCCCAAGGAAGTCCCCCGCCTCTTAGGCGGTGGGTGGAACTTCCTTGTTTCAGTGGGAGTTCAAGCTCCCACTGAAATAGCAGCGAAGCTGCTGGGAGTTTACGAGAAAGTAGCGAAGCGGATTTCGAGTATCCGAATTGACTAAATGCTACATTTTGCACACTGCCCTCTGGTGCGATTGTAATTTGTGCGGAACTCGTTGTTTTCGCTTTCTTTTTTTGATTTTCATTTTGCCAAATTGCGTCATTCACCTCATCTTGCGATTCCTCATACTTCTTAATCTTATCTTTTACGGATTCAAATATACCATATTTCATATATTCCAAAATCTCGTATTCTATATAAGCATTATCGTCATCCATCGCATAAATCTCATTGAAAGCTTCCATTTCACTCTCAACACCTTCTTCTTGCAAAAGCAATGACTCCATCTTTTTTAAATGATCGCGATGAAATAATAAAATCCCATACTTTGACCATAATTCTTTATCGTATGAAGCAAATAGCGCATCAACGGTTGTGTCCGCAATAATTTGATAGCTCATCTTCTTCGCTCGAAGATATACCGATTCAAGCGTAACAAAAACAAGGGATAATAAAATTGGCAATAGGCAAGCCATAAAGATTGTTATGACTCCTCGATAATCAGAATAGGCCCGACATCGCATTGGTAATCTCCACAAATAGTGACTGTACAATCTGTTGAATGTTGCTTTTAAAAATCACAACAAGTCCAATCAGAACAACTAAAATTAAGATAACTTCTACAACACCTATTCCATCTTCATTTTTCAAAAAATCCATTAGTAATCTTCTCATACTGTACTCCTTTCACATAAACGTCATCATCGATGGTATCAAAATAATCATTAATACGATCGCTAGTAATAGCATCATCGGAAAAAGCAATTTTGATGTTGCTTTTTCACTTTCTCGTTTGATAAGCTGTTTTTTCAGCTCAAACGCATGTAGTAGTTCACTTTCAAGCAATTGGGACAGACCTTTTACCCCTTTTCGCAAATTTTGTTCGAGCAAGTTTCCTAGCTTTCGATACTCATGCAAATTGGATTCCTGCCCTATTTCAAGATATGTTTTTTGCTCCTCTACTCCACTCTTTTGTTTATAATATGCTTTTTTAATTTCTTCAAAGCCTGGGCGGATGACGGAATTGTTTTTTTCGTAATCTTGTGTAATTCTTTCAAATGCCTGTGCCAATGTCATTCCAGCCGTTGTTAAAATACTAAGTAGCGATATGACACTTGGATAATCATTAAGCAATTCTTGCGTTAGCTTTTCCCTACGTTTCTTTTTTTCCTCCGCCTTTATTCCAAAAAGACATCCCCATATAGTAAGCCAAAAAAGTATTAAAAATCCCAACTTACTTTCCTTTTTTTCTTCATACGTGACGTTTTGCCCATTGACCACGTTCGGCAATCGAAAAATTCCTTCTGTTGAAGATTCCTTTTCTATTCGTCTAATTTCCTCTAGTAAATCCACTTCTTCTATTGCAGCTTCCACACTTATATAACCTACAAAATCAAATTGCTTAATCTCATCATATATACTTACATAAGCACTCAGCGCAAATTCTTGTGATTTTCGCACATTGTCTTTTAGAATATGCCCTTCCACATCAAACAGATTATATGGGCTTACCTCCCACTTTATTCGGTAGCCATTCGCACTTTTATTCACAAAATTCAAATCCTTTGTAATGAAATCAAAACTCATATTTTCACCTAAGACTTTTGTCTTTATTTCTTCATATAAGGATTTTTGCGTTGCCTCCATCTCTATCTCATTTGGTACTTGCTCATGTATTTCTAAATCAATCCTTCTTTTTTCTCCATCTTCTGTCCGAACATATAGCGGCACCTTTTTAGAACCTTCTTCAAAGGATGGTCGAATAATCTCGTAATTTTCATTCATGTTCCCCGTCGTTTCTCTTAAAATAAATGCAAAGGAGACAACCATAAGAATACTCAATGCTATATATTTTTTATTGATACACCATTTTTTCATATACTATACCTTAATTGATACGATTTTCATTCCCCAATAATACGCGACGATATTCAATATCAAAGCAATGCTCATAACGACTCTTCCCACTACTGTGCTATACAAAGCATTCATAATATCAATTGATGATATACGCATGTAGAGGATAATGGCAATTGGCATCAACACCATAATTTGATATTCGTATTTTTTCCCTGAAATAAGTGTCATGCTCTCTTCAAGCGCCATTTGCTTTTCTTGAAACTGCCACGATTGTTGTTTGAATAGCCGCACCAAATCGCCACCGCTTATTTTTGCATGCGCTATCATATGTGTAAATGTCAGCATTTCTTTTTCTGATAGTTGGAGCGAAAATTCGCGAAATAATTGATCAAAATTCTCACCAAGTGATAGGCGGTTTGCGAACATCATTAACGTCCTGCTCATTGCTTTTTTATCTCCCCACAACGCAGAAAGCTCCTTCCCTGCTGTAATAAACGCATTTTCCAGAGAATACCCTGCCGATAAATTATTACTCATTGCAATGAGTAGCTCCTTTAATTGCTCTTTTTGCAATCGCTGTTCTTTTTCTTTTACTTTTGAAACAGCATGGCGATAAAAAAGAATTCCGAGCGGAGCTAATATACCCACTGCTTCCATCGCATCAAAAAAGCAATATGCAATCATTAAAAGCAATCCTATCGTTATGACAACACAAACCACTTTCTGTTTAAGCGATAGTTTGATGTTTGAACAAGACATTGTATTGGTATTTTTCGTTTTCATATCCTTCTACCTCTATTACCTCCTCCACAATGCGTGTTCCCTTCTCTGTTCTTGTAACATGAATAATAATATCGATTGCTGAGGCAATTTGTGCACGAATGGCCGCCAATGGCATCTCCATTCCCATCAGAAACATCGTTTCTAAGCGACTAAGCATATCGACTGCTCGATTTGCATGACCTGTTGAAAATGAACCAACATGCCCCGTATTAAGTGCTTGCAATAAATCAATTACCTCACTTCCTCTAACTTCTCCGATAATAAGTCGATCTGGTCGCATCCGCAAAGCTGACTTAATTAAATCACGTATCGTAATCGCACCCTCTCCCTCTGTGTTTTCATTTCTCGCTTCCAGTTGCACAAGATTCGGTGTGTTGTAAAGTCGCAATTCTGCCAAGTCTTCAATTGTAATCACTCGTTGACTAGACGGTATATACTCTGACAAGGCATTTAGAAGTGTGGTTTTCCCTGCTCCCGTACCACCACTAATAAAAATAGTTTTCCGTTTGTGAATAAATTGTACAAATCGATCGGCTAGTTCCTTTGAAAGACTACCTTTTTCGATCATATCCTCTAGTGATATATGTGTTTTTGAGAATTTCCGAATCGTAACGATTGGTCCCGTTATCGCCGCAGGAGGCAAGACGATATTGACACGCGAACCATCTGTTAGTCTTGCATCCACAATTGGATTTCTCTCGTTTACTTGCCGATTAACACCCGCCACGATACGCCAAATAACATCATACAACTTTTCTTTTGATTCAAAACCGAACGGCATTTTTTCAATTCTTCCGTTTCTTTCAACAAAAATTTGATGAAAATCATTGATCATAATCTCTGTAATGGTTACATCTCGCAATAATTCTCCTAGAATGTCATAACCCCGAATGCAATCAAATAGCTGTTTTTCATAACGAAGTGATTCCGCAATAGACAACGCTTCTTCTTTTGCATACGATCGAACTAATTTCTTAATTCCTTTTTTCACTTCCTCGTCGCATAGCTCTTGCGTTAAATTGACTTGTTCGATAAATTCGCTTTTCATTTTTTTTAATATCTCAAAATTATACCATTGTACTTCGCACATAGTCTCCTAACTCACCCCACAAAATTGTATCTGCATAATTGTGAAATGTCTGAACGTCTTTAAAGCTAGACTGGGCTGAAAAAATCGCGTCCATTGGCACCGTTTTTAACCGCGCTAAAATTTTATTTTCTTTTTTTGCTATCAAATAATTTTGATAAGATATTAGCTTTTCTTGTGAAATCATATCTTTTAAACTTGGCATATAAATTGTATCTGCTTTATTTAATAACACTTCCAATGCGCCAATTTCATTTCCAACATCAATAATGACGTGCTGATAAGCCTTTTCCTCACATAGATCGTCAATCATTTGACATAACTTTTGTGTATTCATTTGCTTAATATCCTCTGGCACATAAGTGTTTGCCAAATAATCAATATTGCCGTTCTTACACACTTCCTGCACAAATGCTTGTTCGCCATCTCCATGTTCATAAAAATAATACGCATCGGATAGACTTCCTCTCCCCTTTGGACTTTCACGTGCCTTTCCACGCAATAGTTGATGCAGGATACCTACTGAATCTAAGCTCACGAGAAGTACCGATTCCTTTTTCGCTAAAACTTTTGCCATCAATAGCGCCAATGTCGTTTTGCAACATCGATTTATAGGCGAATAGATCATCCTATATGTTGCCGTTGTTTTTAGAAACTGCGTTATCTGCACCGTTTTTGCTTGCGAATGATAGCTTCCCACTATCTCTAGTATTCTTTCCATCGATTGATAGCGACACACTACACAACGATCCTTTGTCACCTCTTCTTCAACTAGGCAGATTACTTTTTCGCATAAGGAGCTAAATTCTCTTAGGAAATCATCCATGAAATTTTGCTCTACAATAATAAGTGCAATCTCCGCGTCAAACCCTTGAATTTTTGCTTCCTCATAGTCTGTATAGAAAATCACTTCAAATGGCAAGTAATTTCGTGAGTTCACATATTCGCTAAACTTTTTTGCGTATTCTTGGCACGAATCAACCAGCACGATTAGATCTTTCATAAGAAACCTCCTTTAAGAAATATATAGGCGAGAAAAATGGGAATGGTGAAATGAATTTTCATAGCCACAAGATGCTGTTTTTTTCTTTTAATAAGATAAGAAATCATCCCCATAAAAGCTCCAATAACAAGAGCTAGAATAAGTAATACACCATATTTTTTAAGTGTTATCGAATAGGCACATAGCGCCAACAATTTGGCATCTCCACCACCAATCGCGCGAGTACAATATAGGAGGAAGGCAATGAGTAACGCTAGAGAGGTGACTCCAACAAAGGCTATCCCAGCCTCTATTATTTGAACCATTTGCTTTACTGGACAAAAAAGAATAACTTCGATAAATAGAATAACAAATGAAATCAACAGAAATGAGTTAAATACTTTTTGGTACTTTAGATCACTTAGGCACGCAATGAACAAAATCGGATATATCACATCTGCTCCTTCGCATCTTGTGTATCACCCATTTTAATAAATTCGATTCCAAAGTCAATTATGAAAAAGTGCTAAATATATGCGAAACGCTCCTTTTTCTTTCTTGGTACTTTCCAACAATGTCGCCTTTTTGAGCGCAGGTTTTTGTAAAAATAATTTTGACCATTCTTAGAATGGTTTTTACCATTTGTGCGCACAAAAAAACAGATGCATTTGCATCTGCTTTTCGTTTATTTTTACTTCTTAATCTGCATATGTGTCAAAGTAACCTTGGATAAGGATAATTGGTGTTCCCTTATCGCCACTTCCACTTGTTAAATCACATAGACTGCCGAGTAAGTCTGTTAGTCTTCTTGGTGTTGTTCCTTGAGAAGACATATCATTGACAAGATTATCTCTTTTTTGTTTAATCATTTCTTGAATCGCTTCCTTTGCTGACTCTCCACTCTTCTCGCCAATTTCATTGTCCGCAAGATATTTGAGTTTTAGCTCATTTGGCGTACCTTCAAGGCCTGATGTAAAGCCTGGAGAAACAACTGGATCCGCCAGTTCCCAAATACCGCCAACTGGATCCTTGAACGCACCATCGCCATAAACCATCACTTCAATGTTCTTGCCGCTAATGGCTTTCATGCGATTTTGAACATCTTCAACAAATGCTTGTGCATCTCTAGGGAATAGCTTGACCGAATTGTCTGTTGCAAGATTGGATCCTAGCAAACCATAACGAGGATGAAAACCACTTCCGTCTACTGATTCATTTAGAATATCGGCTAAAGATAGTACTTTTTTGGCACCTGCTTCTAACAAAATGCGCTTAGAACGCTCTCTTGTATGAATATCGGCAACGATAAAATTGTCGACATATTTTAGCATCTCTCTTGGATCATTTCCCAAAATGATTTTTGCCTTGCCACCTGTTAGTTCTTTGTAATACTCAATATAATTAACACCTGTAAATGGATGCTCGATTTTCCCAAAAAGCGCTTCAAACTCTTCTTGTGTGAAAACGTCTGTATATGGATTGACTTTTTTAGCGTCTAGCATCTCCCAACTAATAAGAGGGTTTCCTACTTCATCGGATGGATAGCTTAGCATAATGTATAATTCATCAACACCCATTGAAATTCCACGAAGTAATTGAGAAAAGCGATTTCGACTAAGAATCGGTAATGTCAATGCAATTTTTCCTTCTGGAAACTTGCTTCTAACATCCTTTGCAATTTGCTCGAGTGTCGCATAATTTCCTTGTGCACGCGCCAAAATAGACTCTGTTACACCGACAACATCTCGATCTCTTAATTCAAAGCCGTCTTCCTTTGCAGCGTTGCACACAGTCACTGCTACGATTTCCGCTAAATTGTCACCTTGTTTAATAATTGGTGCTCTAACGCCTCTTGATATGGTTCCAATTGCTCTCATAAACTACCTCAACTTTCAGGTTTATTTAACAACTAAACTATTGTAGCACACGCAAACTTCTTATGCAATAAAATTGCCTAAAAAAGTCTATTCAATTACTTCATAGCCAGCGTCTGTAATTGCTTTTTTCAACACGCTATCTGCAACCTCTTTACTTAGTGTAATGTCAACATTTTTTGTGTCCAAATCAATTACGACTTTTGAAACGCCTTCAAGTGCTTCTAACGCCTTTGTTACACTTCCTACACAATGCATACATGACATACCATCTACTTTTAATGTTTTATTCATTATCGTCTCCTTCTTAATCTCTTGTTTTTTCTCACTCGTTATCGCATTTTCTGCACTGACTTCACCTTTTTTGAATTTAAAAAACTTCAATCGCAATGCATTCATGACAACCGAGACGGAACTAAAGCCCATTGCCGCTGCACCAAGCATCGGATTTAGAAGTAGTTCATTTATTCCATAAAATACACCTGCGGCAATTGGAATACCAATCACATTATAGATGAATGCCCAGAAAAGATTTTGCTTGATATTGCGCATCACGGCACGACTTAGGGAGACAGCACCAACGACATCTAGCAAATCATTTTTCATTAATACAACATCGGCTGATTCAATGGCGATATCCGTTCCTGCTCCAATAGCAATTCCAACCTCTGCCCTTGCCAATGCTGGTGCATCATTGATACCATCACCGACCATAATGACTTTTTTGCCTTCATCCTGGAATTTGCGAACAATTTCTTCTTTTTCCTCTGGCAACACTTCTGCAATAATTCTCTCTAATCCAAGCTGTTTCTTTACCGCATTGGCTGTTTTTTGATTATCACCTGTCACCATAATTACTTCATAATGAAGTGCTTGTAATTTATGAATTGCCTGCTTGCTTGTTTTTTTAATGGCATCTGCAACCGCAATCATCCCCAAAAGTGTTTGACCTTTTGCAAAATACAAGACGGTTTTTCCTTCATCAGCTAAGGCATTTGCTTGCTTCTCATATGATTCAAGTGAAAATGCATGCTCTGCAAATAATTTATAATTTCCTGCGAGGCATTGCTCACCTTCCATTGTTGCCTTGATACCATTTCCCGGAACAAGCTCATATTCTTGTATATCGCTATATGAAATCTCATTTTCTTCACAATATGTAATAATCGCTTTTGCCAATGGATGAGCTGATAATTTCTCCAACGAATAGGCAACGCTTAGTAATTGATCCATTGCTCCTGTTGGAATCACATCGGTAATCGATGGCATGCCCTCTGTCACCGTTCCTGTTTTATCTAAAATGATTACATCCGTATGATGAAGCTGTTCTAGTGCCTCTGCTGATTTTATCAAAATACCATTGGACGCACCTTTGCCCATTCCAACCATAATCGCGGTTGGTGTTGCAAGCCCTAAGGCGCATGGACAGGATATAACCAATACAGAAATGGCATTTGTTAGGGCAAATTCAAAGCCGTAACCAAGTAGCAACCATGCAAATAAGGCAATCAGTGCAATGCCAATTACGATTGGGACAAAAACACCGCTAATTTTATCGGCTAGTTTTGCAATAGGTGCTTTTGTTGATGTCGCCTGGTCAACAAGCTGTATAATCTTCGCAAGCGCCGTATCATTGCCCACTTCTGTTGCAACCATTGTAAAATAACCCGCTTGATTAATGGTTCCACCAATGACTAAATCGCCTTGCGCTTTATCAACTGGCAAGCTTTCACCTGTTATCAATGATTCATCTAGCGAGGCAAAGCCTTCTAAAATCGTGCCGTCTACTGGCACAGAAGCGCCTTCTTTTACAATAAGTATATCGTCTTTTTTTATCTCTTTCACAGAGATCGTCACTTCTTGTCCATCACGCAACAAAATCGCTGTCTCTGGCGTTAAGTCCATTAATTTCTCAATGGCACTCGTTGTTTTCTTTTTTGCTTTTGATTCCAAATATTTACCGAATGTAATAAGCGTTAAAATAACAGCCGATGATTCATAATATAAATTCATCATAAAATGATGCGCCGTTTTCATATCGCCAATTCCTAGCGCCGCCGCAATTCGATAGGTTGCATAAAGGCCATACGCAAAGGCCGCCGCCGAACCAATCGCAATTAGCGAATCCATATTCGGCACTAAACGCCATAGGCTTTTGAACCCATTAATAAAATAGGTTCGATTGACAACTATAACAACAATACAAAGAAGCATCAGCGTAAGAGCGAATACCATCGAATTTTGAACACCCGTTATAAATGATGGGAGTGGCCAATTTAGCATATCTCCCATTGATATATAAAATAGTGGCAATGTAAAAATGGCTGAAACAATCAGTCTAAATTTCATTGATTCCGACACCTTAGAGGCTTGTTCGCTTTGCGTTGAATTCGCTTTTGCACTCCCTGCTAGAGTTTCGTCGCTAATTAATGCAAGGCCATAACCAACCGCTGCCACCTTGTCTATTATCGTTTGTATGTCGATTTGTTGTTCATCAAATTCAACATATAATCGGTTGGATAATAGATTAACTGTTGCCTTTTGTATGCCGCTCGTCTTGGATAATTCCTTCTCAATACGTGCGCTACAGGCTGCACAAGACATACCGCTTACATTGAAATTAGCTTTATTCATTTGTATTACCTCATTGTTTGTTTTCCTCAGCATAGAAATTGATTAAACATCCGGCCAATATAATTTTACGCTCATCATCGGTCAACTCGCTTATCTTTAGTTCGAAAGGAATCAATGTATCACGTACAACATAGGCATCCATTGATGCTTTTTTGTCGATAATTGCTTGGCGAATGCCTGGTACAAAGATCAGATCATTTTTATCAAATGGTAATGCTTCATGGTCTACATCCAATATGAATGGTAGCATTCCCCAGTTGATAAGATTTGAACGATAACGCTTTGTCGCATAACCGCTTGCAATATTGGCAAATCCGCCTAATACTTTTTGGCAAGAAGCCGCTTGCTCACGAGCAGAACCATCTCCTGGCTTTACTGCATAAATCGTGCTTCCAATGCTGATATTTTCGATTTGTGTTGTAGGGAATTGTTTCTTTATCACATCATATGCTTGTTGATAAGCAGGCTCTTCAATAGCTCCTTTTTCAACACGCACTTCTTCAACTTCTCTTACCTTTTTCGCAGATGGCACATAATCTGGATCCTTACGAGAAAGCGTAAATTCAGCAAGCCCTAATGGGTTTGAACGGAATGACGAAGTTTCACCTGATGGAATTAATTCATCTGTGGTTGTAACAGGGTCATGAATCACCGATGTGACATTTAGTAGTACATCTTCTGTCAAGGCAATCATTTTTGGCCAATCCTTAATATTCGGACCAAATTTAATTTTCTCTTCTGGTTTTGGATTGCCAACACCATTATAAACACGATTATCATAAATCGTTTTGTCGAAGAAATATTTCTTTTTTGAATCTTCTTGTGAAACATCTGTTGCTGATGTTAAATAGCCTTTGTTCATTGCTGTTGCTGCAATTGAACGGGCATCCATTAGTGCAACGGAAGCAATTTGTCCATTTTGAACCTTTGAACCTTCACGATTTGGGAAGTTTCGTGTCGAATGGCGAATACTTAATCCTTTATTAGCTGGAACATCTCCCGCTCCAAAGCATGGACCACAAAATGCGGAACGAACTGTCGCCCCCGCACCCATAATGCTTGCAATGCTACCGTTTTTCACAAGCTCCATAAAGATTGGTTGTGATGCTGGATAAACGCTTAATGCGAATTCATCTGCGCCAATGCTTTGATTTTGTAGCATCTCGGCAACCGTACAAAGATTTTCAAAACCACCACCTGCACAACCTGCAATAACACCTTGCTCTACATAAAGACGGCCATTTTTAATTTTGTCGCGTAGGGAGAAATCTGGACAAGCATCGCCTAAGCTTACTTTTGCCTTTTTCTCTACATCTGCTAAAATGTCCTCTAAGTTGGCATTCAACTCATCAATTGTATAGGTGTTGCTTGGATGGAATGGCATAGCAATCATTGGTCTAATTGCCGATAAGTCCACATAAATCATCCCATCATAATACGCCACTTTTTCTGGCTCCATTGTTTTATACTCGCCTTTTCGGCCATGAATTTCATAAAATTCTTCAACAGCCGCATCGGTTCTCCAAATAGAAGAAAGGCATGTTGTCTCTGTTGTCATTACGTCAATTCCAATTCTAAAATCGACACTTAAGGATGCAATTCCGTCACCAACGAATTCCATCACTTTATTATTTACATAGCCATTTGCGAACACTTTTCCTATAATGGCAAGAGCCACATCTTGAGGTCCTACACCAGGAATTGGTTTTCCTGTTAAATGAACGCCGATTACTTCTGGCATATTAATGTCGTATGTTTTGCACAAAATTTGTTTTACAAGCTCTGGGCCACCTTCTCCAATTGCCATCGTTCCTAATGCACCATAGCGTGTATGGCTATCCGAACCTAAAACCATCTTCCCACATCCTGAAAGCATCTCTCTAGCATATTGATGGATAACCGCTTGATGCGCTGGCACATATACACCACCATATTTTTTTGCGCATGATAACCCATACATATGGTCATCCTCATTAATCGTTCCACCAACTGCACATAAGCTATTATGACAATTTGTCAATACGTATGGCACAGGAAATTCTTTTAATCCACTGGCTCTAGCTGTTTGAATAATACCTACAAATGTTATATCGTGAGATGTCAATGCATCGAATTTAATCGTAAGCTTATCCATATTTCCTGAGACATTATGTGCCTTTAAAATATGATAGGCCATCGTACCTTTTGCTGCTTCTTCTTTCGATACGGCTGTACCAATCTTTGATTCAATCTCTTTTAATGCTTGAGAATTATCTTCAATTACGTCCGTTCCGTTGATCAAGTATGCTCCGCTTTTTGATAATGTAATCATTTTCTATCTCCTCACTTCTGTTTCTATCGTTTGAACACAGTCCATTATAGCGAAAAAACACGAAAACAACAACCCTAAAGAGAGTTGGTATTGGGGATTTATGAAAATAAATGAGTTTTGACTGACGGTCTTTAAACGGAGAGAGTACATAAAGACTATTCTCTGTTTTTTTTCTTTGCTTCTTTTTCAAGAGTTTTAATGCTATCCAAGTATGCCTGCTCTACAGGAGCAATAGTCTTTTCTTGATATTTGCGGTACTCAGTCTTCGCCTTTTCCACAGCCTGTTTATGGCTGACAGTTCCTTTGCTTTGGAGTAACTTCCTGTTACCAGAAGAAAGAACGGAATCAAGCTGCTGCACATAATCACTCATATACATCGGCTTATGTTCAATGGCATTAATTTCAGCCAAATCAAAATAACCGGATACAAGATTGTTTAACACTCGCAATTCACTTTCCTGCAAATAGTTCTTCGCAATTCCGATATCCTTTAGTGCAGGAATTTCACCCGAAAATGATGTTAATCCCATAAATGGCTTTTCAGCATCAGCTCTCTCATATATAACTTCCGCAGCTGTATGTCCATGAGCAGCAAAATGAAGTTTGTTCTGCACTATTTTAAAAAAATGCACCGAATCCTCACTATTTGGATTATAATCCACACTGGTGGCATAAAGATCAAGCACCTGCCTGTAAAGCACTTTTTCGGAAGACCGGATGTCTCTGATACGGTCGAGCAATTCTTTCCAATACTGCCCACCGCCATTGCCTTTGAGACGTTCATCGTCCATTGCAAAACCTTTTTTCATGTATTCTTTTAAAATACTTGTTGCCCAGATACGAAACTGTGTACCACGGACAGATTTCACACGATAACCAACAGAAATGATAACATCAAGATTATAGTAATCAACTTGATAAGTTTTCCCGTCTGCGGCAGTTGTTGCAAAATTTGCAACAACTGAATCTCTAATAAGTTCTCCCTCTGCGAACACATTTTTTATATGACGAGAGATGGTAGATTTATCTCTTTGAAACAATTCTGCCATTTGGTCAATGGATAGCCAAACGGTATCATTATCAAATGTTGCTTCCACTTTAGTCATACCATCCTCGGTGGTGTATATAACAATATCTGTATTAGGTTTATTGTTCAAAAAACAGCCCTCCTTATAATTCTTTTAGCATTTCGACAAACTTGTCCAAAGTATAAGCACTATCCATACCAAGTTCTTCATCCTTGAGCACGATAAAATCCGGATAATAATTAATGAATGTATTCAGGCGCATACCTTTTCTATCAATGATTATGTGGAACCATTTAATATTTTACAATCCAACACATAGCATATTTTTCCACCTCGGCATTATTACTGTTTATTATATCACGAGAAAATGCATTTTTCTACTTTGAAGTTGATAAAGATGATGATTCTAGAAAAAAGGGATCTTCAAAAGAGAACAAAAAGCCTGTTATTCGCACGATGATTGATAGGTTAAAATCGCGCGGCAATGTCAAGGGTAAGACAATTCAAGTCGCAGACAAGCGACTTAACTGTGCCACAAATATCATCCACGCCCTAAAAGATAGGAACGGTATAGCTTTTTGAAATCGGTTATATCACAAAAACGGCATAGCCAGAAATTAATCTAACTATGCCGATATTCTCGTCAATTCGGATACTCGAAATTCGCTTCGCTACTTTCTCGCATTGTGCAACAATGCGCTGGTAACCCCTCCCAGCAGCTTCGCTGCTATTTCAGCGGGAGCTTGAACTCCCACTGAAACAAGGAAGTTCCACCCACCGCCTAAGAGGCGG
>CAZMHF010000033.1:0-18830 GCA_964566025.1 uncultured Lachnospiraceae bacterium
TAGGACTAAAGCGACGCCCGTTTTGTCGGGTTTTGCTTTAGTCCTAATATATCAGTGGCATCCCTGTAAATACCGTCTTTGATACAATCTGATTTTGCCTTAAACCTTTTGATTTTGCCCTATACTTTTTGATTTTGGGTAAGAGGGGGGTTCAAATCTGATTTTTTGCAAATCTCTGTGTACATATTGACATTTTTCGATTTGTCGCATATAATATAATAAATCAAAATTTTTCAATACGAGGTGAATGATTTGAAAAACAACCATACAAATAATGCAAAAGTATTCAAAGCCTTTTGTGATGAAAACCGTCTGCAAATTCTAGAACAGCTACAGAGCGGAGAAAAATGCGCCTGTATTCTGCTAGAGCATTTAAATATCAGTCAGTCCACGCTATCGCATCACATGAAAATACTCTGTGAAAGCGGCATTGTTATCGGTCGCAAAGAAGGAAAGTGGACACACTATTCTATCTCAGAAGAAGGCGCAAAAATCGCCAAGGCACTTCTTATTAAGCTGACAACCATAATGGCTGTGGCGGAAAGCGAAGGTGATACTGTATGCAAATAGTGTGGGATTTCTTTCAACGACAAATCCTTGGTATGAAGTGGCTGAACGACCTAATTGGCAGCCTGCTCACGATTTTGGGATTAGACATTACAACAAGGATTGGCGGCAGCGTTCAGTTTTTCCTCTATGATGTTATTAAAATCGTGGTGCTGCTCTGTATCTTGATTTTTGGAATTTCATATATCCAAAGCTACTTCCCACCGGAGCGCAGCAAGAAAATATTAGGGCGTTTTAAGGGCATCGGTGCAAATTGCGTGGCTGCTCTGCTCGGAACGGTGACGCCTTTTTGCTCCTGTTCATCCATACCTCTTTTCATCGGATTTACCAGCGCAGGGCTGCCACTAGGCGTAACTTTCTCATTTCTCATATCTTCCCCAATGGTTGATCTTGGCTCACTGGTGTTGCTTATGAGCATTTTCGGCGCACCGATTGCGATTGCCTATGTGTTGGTCGGTCTTGTGATTGCTGTAATCGGCGGCACAGTTATCGAAAAACTGCACATGGAAAAATATGTGGAGGAGTACATCACATCAGCTAGTGCTGTTGACATAGAAGCCACAGACTTGACCCGGCACGATCGTTTAAAATATGCTTGGGAGCAAATGCGCGATACTTTCAAAAAAGTGTTTCCATATATTTTGATTGGCGTTGGCATTGGTGCTCTAATTCACAACTGGATTCCCGAAAGCTGGATTGAATCTGTGCTTGGCGACAACAATCCATTCTCGGTTATTCTGGCTACGCTGGTGGGCATTCCCATGTACGCCGACATTTTCGGTACTATCCCGGTGGCCGAGGCACTTTATGCAAAGGGAGCACAGCTCGGAACGATACTCGCCTTTATGATGGGTGTGACTACGCTGTCATTGCCATCTATGATTATGCTGCGTAAGGCCGTGAAGCCGAAGTTGCTGGCTCTGTTCATCGGCATCTGCACTGTCGGCATTATTATTGTAGGATATTTATTTAATGCATTTCAATTCATATTTTAGGAGGATATTATTATGGCATTGTTTGGAAAGAAGAAAAAGGACGCATCTGCTTATGATTGTGGCGATTGCTGCGATATAAACGCTGAAAGTGTAAAAAAAGCACAGGTGACAAAGAACGAAGGTGCAACGGTTAAGATTCTCGGTTCCGGTTGCAAAAAGTGCAATGAACTGGAAGCTAACACAAAGGCAGCACTCAAACAGCTTGATATGGACACTACCATTGACCATATAACTGATTTTTCTCAGATTGCCGCCTATGGCATTATGACCACACCCGCTCTTGTGATAGATGGCAAGGTGGTATCGTACGGAAAAGTCCTAAAAACAGATGAAGTGGTAAAACTGCTGCAAAAAGTCCGTTCTTAGAAAGGTTGACATCATAGTGAAAGAAAGACAAAAAATCGCTTTTGTGTGCGTTCACAATTCCTGCCGTAGCCAGATTGCCGAGGCACTTGGAAAGCATCTTGTTTCCGATATATTCGAGTGTTATTCAGCGGGAACGGAGGTAAAAGCACAAATAAATCAAGAGGCGGTACGGCTTATGAAAAAGCTATACGGCATTGATATGGAAGAAACTCAGCAGCCAAAACTTATCTCTGCAATTCCGCCAGTAGATTTTGTAATTACAATGGGTTGCAATGTACAGTGTCCGCATCTTCCGTGCAAGTATCGTGAAGACTGGGGATTGGATGATCCCAGCGGTAAAGGCGACGAAGCTTTCATGCAAGTAATCTCAAGCATCTATGAAAAAGTCATGGCATTGCGGACGCAGTTTTTTCAGCTTCTCTAAAACTTTAGCTTTACGCTTGCACAAATAGCGCACTTAATACACCCTCCGTTATTCTTTTTTATAGAAAAAACGGCGGCTTAATTATTTCAAACCGCCATTAATAGTGATTTTACCACTTTCCAAATATAACAACAGTTATTTTATTAATTTTATTGATATTATCAGTCGCAATAGTATCTTCTTAAAGTGTTAAATAATTCTTTTACACGAACGTCCGCAAAAGAATATACAACATTCATGCCCTGTTTATCTGACTCCAAAATACCTGCTGTTTTCAAAAGTGTTAAGTGTTGTGATAATGCAGGCTTTGTAATTCCTTGTACATGGCTAGCAATCTCTCCAACATTCATTTTCCCATTTTGCAATGCACAGAGAATTAGTAATCGATTTTCGTTAGAAAGAATTTTTAGCAATTCTGCAACCTGCTTTGCTTTTTCCTCCATGTTTTATATACCTCCTCCATTACTCAAACATTTTCAATATGTCTGTTTTGGATTGTACCCCGACCATCTGCTTACTTATTTTTCCATCATTCATAGCCACGATTGTAGGTATACTCATAATTCCATAACGTGAAGCAAGTTCCGGTTCTTCATCAACATTTACCTTGTACACTCTAACTTGTCCTTCCAATTCATCAGCCAATTCATCAATCACTGGGCCAAGCATACGACAAGGACCGCACCATGGTGCCCAAAAGTCGATAAGCACTTTCCCCTCTTGAGATAATATTTCTGTTTCAAATGTTTTTGTTGTTAATTTAAATGCCATTACAATCATCCTTTCTTTTGCACTCTTTTTTATTGTATTAACATAATTCCTTTACGGAGTGTATCTTCATCAATTGCTCCTTGAACGCCTGCAACAATATAACCATCTTTATCAATAAAATATGTGGTCGGAATAGAACGAACTCCATAAACGTTCCCTGCCTCATTAGTGGTATCAAAATATACTGGGAAAGAAAACCCCTCACTGTCGATAAAATCCATCCCTTTTTCAATCGTTTCACGATTGCCATCAACTAAATCCACCATTAAGAACTGAATCTCATCTCCCATATCAAGATATACCGTATCAAAATATGGCATCTCGCCCTTGCACGGAGGGCACCAACTCGCCCAAAAATTCAGTACAATTGGCTTGCCTTCAATATCTGAAAGTTTAATTGAATTTCCACCCAAATCATATACGGTGAAATCAGGAGCCTTAGTTTTGTTTTCCTCACTTTCACTTGTTTGAGGATTTTTCCGCTGTGTTTCTAACTTTGGATAAGAATTTGTATTATCTTTCAGGTTATTGTAAATAGGCACTATACTTAAGATAATAATAACGAATACAATAATATAAATTACTGTTTTTAATTTCGGATTCATATCTAACCTCCTTAAATTGTGATCAATGACAAAAACCAATTCATGTATCCGGTCATCATTAATATTCCGACTAATATTAACATGACACCAGAGATTATATTTATAATTCTATAGTTTCGTTTGATAAAATCGAATGTGGATTTTAATTTATCAATCAACAGAGCAGTTGCTATGAAGGGGAGCCCCAACCCCACCGAATAACAAATCATCATTACAGCACCCTTAACTATTGAGCCCTGTTGTGATGCCAACATAAGTGCTGAACCCAAGAATGCACCAACGCAAGGAGTCCAACCAACAGAAAAAATTGCGCCAAATACAAAAGAGGAAACGAATCCTAAATCATTAGTATCTGTTTTTAATTTCAAGCTTTTATTCAACAGAGATATCTTTAATATTCCGATGAAATTCAATCCAAAAACCAACACAACCAAACCAGAAATAATATTAACTGCTATTTGATATTTTGATAATAATTGTCCGATTGTACCAGCAAACACACCGAGAACAACAAAAACAATTGAGAATCCAAGAACAAAACCTATTGCGTTCTTCACTGTTTTTGTTCTTTTATTTTCTGCTTTACCACCAGCAAAATAAGAAATATAAATTGGTAACATTGGCAATAGGCATGGTGAAATAAATGTTATTATTCCCTCTAGAAAAGTGATAAAATATTCCAAATCAACAACCCCTTACTTTCTGATTTTAGAAATCATTTGTGTCATGGTTCCCATAGGGCAATACACGCACCATGAACGTGGTTTAAATAAAATCATAGTTATCAGTCCGAGTACTGTCGAAGTGAGCATAACGCCATAAAAACGAAACGCAAACTGCGCAATCCATGGTGAAACCATAGCTGTATTCGTCCATTGCCAAGGTAACTTAAATACCCATAATAGTGTAACTACCTCTTTAAGAGCCAACCCACTAAAAACGAGGTATGTGTTGTATATCATCAAGCAAAACATTGTCATAAAGAATGTTAGAAATCCATATCTGTACCATTTTGAATATAGAAATTTTGGGGGATTCATTTTTCTTGAAATACCTAAATTTCCGCCAAGCAATTCAAATAGCTGACCACGCCCACAATATTTGTTACAGTATGCTTTACCACCACCTGTAATTGAAATAATGAGCGGTGTGATAAAGCAAGCCAACCCTAACCAAGCAAACAAAATGTTGAAAAAGCCAAGAGCCAAGTAAAGAATTGAAAAAATCCACAAATAGTCATACCACTTTTTCTTATTCATGATTTGCCTCCCTTTCTGCAATTGTGATGATTCCTGCTGGGCAAGCTTTCGCACATTTTCCGCAACCTACACATTTCTGTACATCAACCACTGCACTAATTCCCCTATTGATAATAATTGCTTGTGTTGGACAATACCTCACGCAATTCCCACAAGCAACACACTCTTTTGATACTATAGCAAGTCTTCGTTGTTTCATAATATTCTCCTAATAAATAAGTACTTAAGTAAGTTCTTATATTATTTTCAATATATCATATAAGCTCTATTCAAGTCTGTTGTTATAACAACGAAATAGAAATTTATATTTTTATTGTAATAACGCAAAACAAAAAAGAACCCTACTTTTTGATACTACTCTCCCTTGCATCTAAGCATTTAAGTAACGACTCTATATCCTTTTCAGAAATCCCTATAAATAAGGGGCATTTCTTAAGAATGCTATAAATGTTTTTTATTTTTCCTCGTTTCTGTTGTTTTAACAATCGACTTGTTGATTTTAATATAGTATAATGATCATATAAAGTCAAGAAGGAGGGTGAAGATGTTGTTTGGCTTGTTAAAAAAGAAGGATATTAATAAAGAAATTTTAGAGTTTAAAGGCACAATTGATGCTGTATTACTTGATGTGCGTTCTAAGGGAGAATATCAAGAAGGTCACATTTCGGGAAGCAAAAATATTGAACTCGAGAAAATAGATACCGTTGGTTTATTTATTAAAGATAAAACTACCCCTATTTTCATTTATTGTTACAGCGGGTCAAGAAGCGAACTTGCCATGAGTGCATTGAAAAATATGGGGTATACTAGTGTAAAAAACATTGGAGGAATCAGTTCCTATACAGGAAACCTCGAAAGTGAGGTGCAAAAATGAAAACTATTATCATTGGTGGTGTTGCAGGTGGTGCAAGCACAGCCGCTAGATTACGAAGACTAAACGAAAAAGCGGAAATAACAATCTATGAGCGAAGCGGATATATATCATACGCAAATTGCGGTTTGCCTTATTATATAGGTGAAACTATAACGAACAAATCGGAACTAACTTTGCAAACACCTGAAAGCTTTTTCAAGCGTTTTAATATTCAAGCCAAGGTGAATCATGAAGTAATTGCAATTGATACCAAAGCAAAAACCGTAACGGTGCGAAATTTAAAAAATGACGATGAATTTCAAGATAATTATGATAAACTTGTGCTTTCACCGGGTGCAAAGTCAGTTGTGCCAAACATTGTTGGTGTTGATTTAGATAATATTTTTACGCTCCGTACTGTTGAGGACACTTTTAAAATTTATGACAGCATAAAATCAACCGCTCCAAACTCAGCAATCGTTGTTGGCGGTGGATTTATCGGCATAGAAACGGCTGAAAATCTAAGGCACTTGGGACTAGACATAACCATTATTGAGGCATCTCCACAACTTCTTTCTATTCTTGATAGTGATATGATACCACAAGCACACGGCGTTCTCCGTAAAAATGGAGTAAATATCGTTTTGAACACAATCGTAACAAAGTTTGAGAAGATTGAAAACAAAATCTCTGCCACACTTGCCAATGGCGATAAAATTTCTGCAGATTTTGTTTTGCTTGCAATTGGGGTTACACCTGACACCACACTAGCGGATAGTGCAAATCTGAAAACAGGAATCAAGGGTAGTATCATTGTGAACGACCGAATGGAAACCTCAGAGCCTAATATTTTCGCTGTCGGTGATGCGATTGAAGTGGAGCATTTTATAACAAAAGATAAAGCACTAATACCGCTTGCGGGCCCTGCAAATAAACAAGGAAGAATCGCCGCCGATAATATTGCAGGCGGGGACAGTCGATACAAGGGTTCACAAGGAACATCCGTCATAAAACTTTTTGATATGACTGTTGCAACAACGGGAATTAATGAGCGTCAAGCGACTTCGGCTGAAATCGAATATGAAAAAGTGATTATCTCTCCGCTATCTCACGCAACATATTATCCGGGCGGAAAAGTTATGACGGTAAAAGTTATCTTTGAAAAGGGAACAAGCAAAATTCTTGGCGCACAAATCGTTGGGTTTGATGGTGTCGACAAACGAATTGACGTAATCGCTACCGCTATTCGTTCTAAAATGAAAGTAAACGAACTTTCTGAGTTAGAGCTTTCCTATGCGCCGCCATTTTCCTCCGCAAAGGATCCCGTTAATATGGTTGGCTTCGTGGCAGAGAATATAATTAGCCAAAAAGTCAAGCAATTTTACTTTGAAGATATTAATACACTAAAACTTGACAGTAACGCATATTTCCTAGACACACGAACGCCAAAAGAATATTCAAACAGTCACGCAGAGGGTTTTGTCAACATTCCTGTTGATGACCTTCGTGTGAGAATTGATGAAATTCCTAGAAATAAAACAATCTATGTAATGTGCCAAAGCGGAATAAGAAGTTATATCGCTTGCCGAATACTAATCGGCAACGGATATGATTGCTATAACTTCGCCGGTGGTTATCGTTTCTATTCAATGATAGAAAATGAACGAATTTCAAGTGTTAAATGCTACAGTTGCGGTATGGATAAATGATACAGAAAGGTTGGTGTTAAAAATTAGATATCAATCATACTAAGAAAGGGGTAATCCTATGAAGAAAAAACAGGTTACCCAGAGGGATGTATTGCACTTTACACACCTTGGGGCGATGGCCCTCAAGATTTTGTGTGTCCATTGTGCGATGTAGGAAAGGACGATTTTGAGGAGGCTTAATCCTTTCACAAAAGGAGCCACTACCAATGTGTTATGGCTATAAATATGACACAAGAAATTCAGTATAATTTTCTTAAAAAGGAGGACAATATAATATGGAAAAGGTGTATTCATTCAATCAATCCACTGATAAGCTGATTGAAAAAATTTTGGACGATGATGTTGCAATGATTAATCATATGATATTAAATCAGGGCGAAGCATTACCCAAACACGACTCAAACTCAAATGTATATATGATTATCGTGCGAGGAACACTAACAATTCAGTTGGCGGATGAACCCGAAAAACGCTATGAAAACGGAAATATCTTAAACATTCCAGGCAATATAACGATGAACATTCGTAACAATGATATAGATCAAGTGGAATTCTTCGTTGTAAAGGCGCCTAGCCCAAGACTTTACAGATAACTGTTTTCGAGAGAATAGCTTTTTAAGGGAGATTTAAAAATGAATAAGATTGTTTCAATTAATCGTGATGGTTGTATTGGCTGTGGATTATGTGCTGAAATCTGTCCAGAGATTTTCCGAATGGCTGAGGATGGCCTAGCAGAAGTATATTTCATACCAGACGAGACAATAAATGATAAAGTTGACGAAGCATCAAAAAGTTGTCCGGTTGGGGTTATCGAAATCAAAAATTAAATAAAAAATATTATACAGGAGGATTTTATTATGAGCAATATGTTTTGTTTTCAATGTGAACAAACAGCGAAAGGAACTGGTTGTACTGGAAAAGCAGGTGTCTGCGGAAAACAGGATACCACTGCGAATTTTCAGGATGAACTTACAGGTGCATTGATTGGTCTTGCCCGTGCAGTTAATGGCAATACACCAACCGAAAGCACAAATAAGGTAATGTTAGAAGGACTCTTTACTACCATCACCAATGTTAATTTCAACAACGACACACTAAGGCAGAAAATCGAGGAAATTCAAAAAGAGAAAGAAAAACTAATTTCCGCTTGTGCCGCTTGTACCTCAAAATGTGTTAGAAATGACGATGCAGACATGAATGAAATCTGGGGTGCAAATGAAGATATTCGTTCTTTAAAGTCACTGATTCTGTTTGGTATTCGTGGTATGGCTGCATATGCTTATCATGCATATGTGTTAGGTTATACAGATAACGATGTAAACAACTTCTTCTATAAAGCATTATTTGCTGTTGGGGAAGAAGAATATGGTATGGACGAGCTTTTACCGTTAGTGCTTGAAACGGGTGAAGTGAACCTTAAATGCATGGCATTGCTTGATAAAGCAAACACCGAAACCTACGGTACACCTGTGCCAACAACTGTTCCTATGACTGTTGAAAAAGGCCCTTTCATTGTTATTTCTGGTCACGACCTGCTTGACTTAAAAGAGCTCCTTGAGCAGACAAGGGACAAGGGCATCAACATTTATACACATGGCGAAATGCTTCCCGCACACGGTTACCCTAAATTAAAGGAATACCCTCACCTAAAAGGAAATTTCGGTACAGCATGGCAAAATCAGCAGAAAGAATTTGACAATATTCCTGCACCCATTCTGTTTACAACAAATTGCCTAATGCCAGTAAAAGATAGCTATCGTGATCGTGTGTTTACGACCGCTGTAGTATCATATCCTGGTATTGTTCACATTGATGAGAAGAAGGATTTTACGCCTATTATCAATAAGGCTTTGGATCTTGGTGGATATGAAAAAGATACAGAATTTACTGGAATCAATGGCGGTAAAACTGTAACAACCGGTTTTGGACATGGGACGGTCTTATCCGTTGCTGACAAGGTAGTTGGTGCAGTGAAGTCGGGAGATATAAAACACTTCTTCCTTGTTGGCGGTTGTGATGGAGCAAAACCGGGACGCAATTATTACACCGACTTTGTAAAGCAAACACCAGACGATACTGTTATTCTGACACTCGCTTGTGGAAAATATCGCTTTAATGACCTTGATATCGGAGAAATTGGTGGATTACCAAGAATTATGGATATGGGACAATGCAATGATGCCTATTCCGCTATAAAGGTAGCTGTTGCACTCTCCGAAGCATTCGATTGTACCGTGAATGAGTTGCCACTAACACTTGTTCTTTCATGGTATGAACAAAAGGCGGTCTGTATTCTGCTAACACTTCTACATCTTGGAATTAAGAACATCTTGTTAGGGCCTAGCTTGCCGGCGTTTGTTTCACCTAACATTCTAAACTTCCTTGTGGAAAATTACGCACTTACTCCTATTTCTACCCCTGAAGAGGATTTGAAGAAAATCTTAGGATAATTCCACTATAATAAAACCTGTTGATTTGTATTTAAGTGAGTCAACAGGTTTTAGTTTTGTTTGAATAGATTTAGGCTTATACTTTTTGATTTTGCCCTTGAGGTGGGTTCAACAGTATTTTAGAGGGTTCAAACGGACAAGGAGGGGGTTCAAATGTGAACTCCATATTTTATTCTCAAATTCCAGAGCAAAAAAAACAAAGGCTTCCAACACCACCGAATTTGTCAGAAGCCTTTATTTCTAGCCTTTTGGCGAGGATTCATATTTTCAAATTGTATCATTTTAGAGATTTTCATTTCCACAAAAAATTTTGTGTTTGCAAATCCATTGTCATCAGCATATTTTTGCAAAATTGCCTTTTGATTTTTGTTCTTTTTCTTTCATCCATCCCCTTCTTTTCTAGTTAGTTCCTTTTGTCGTTTTTTCTTCTTTTGTTTGTGCCTCTGTTGTCTTTTCAATTTCTTCTTTATGAACTTCGCACGTTTTTTTAACACGATTCACATACTTCTCGTCATTGGTATGAAACTCTTCACTCAACAAATTGCTATCCAAAATCATGGAAACCTTTTCGGTAATCTTTCCTTTTGGACAATATTTATTGGCTAGTAGCTTCGACTCTTGGCAAATCGAAATCATCTCGTGGCATTTACAAAATTCTGTTGGCTCAGTTCCTTCAGCAAAATATTCTTCGTACACCTGTGCATTACTTGTATAATGATCACACACACCTTCAATTGCCAGCAGACCAGATTTGCTACAAATTTTTGCACTCGTGATATTTTCTAATAAACTAAATCCACGATCTTCTTTTCCCTCATGAATCGTCTCCATCACCTTTTTCCATATTTTCTTATGGTATGATTGCGAGCTACCTAGTGATTGGTCCTTATCATAGCCTGACCAAATTCCACATGTATAATATGGTGTGTATCCCTCGAACCATAAATCATTTCTGTTTGTCGTGGAACCACTTTTTCCTGCAATCGCTTGCCCTGGGAAATCAAAGGTATTTCCTGTTGGTAAAATGTCTGGATGGATACTCGAATACGCACTTTCATTGCTTGTCACCATTGTTGATTGCATAGCCAATGTCAGAAGCTGCGCTGTCGTTTTCTTTAGTACTTTTGTTGACTCTGTTTTGTTTTCAATTAAAAGCTTTCCGTTATTATCGTATACCTTTGTAAAATAAATTGGCTCATTGTAAATACCATCATTTGCAATAGCTGCATAGGCTGATGTCATCTCAATATTGGTAACACCCTTTGTCAAACCACCTAAGGCAATTGAAGGAACACGATCTGTCAAAACGGTCCCATCTTCCAATGGCATACGCTCCACTAATGTAGAGATTCCTAGTTTTTGAACATATTGAAATGCCGTATCCACGCCCACCGTTTCCATCAAGCAATGCATGGTTGGCAAGTTCATTGAAAAAGCAATCGAATCACGAATATTGACAAATCCTAAAAATGTATCTTCATCCCACCAGTTCGCAAAATTTTTATCTCCTGCTGAAATTGGTGAATCATAATATACATTTGCCAATGTCGCACGTCCCGTATCTAGCGCTGGCGCAAAGGTTGCTAATATCTTAAAACAAGAACCTGGAGAACGCATTGCATCAATCGCACGATTAAATGTACGGTTTGCTGTTTTTTCACCACGTCCGCCTGCAAGCGCTTTCACAAGCCCTGTGCTTTGTTCAATAACAACCATCGATGCTTGTGGTTGTAGAATAGCTGTTTTGACTTCGCCTACAATAATATCTCTTTCTTCTAAAAGAAATTCTTTGTATAGAGCAATTGCTTCATCAATTTGCTCTTCCGTATCAAAAATCAGGTTTTTTATATCTTTAAAATCAGGATGATCTTTTAAAAATTCGTTCAACATGATTTCATTGTAATGCAATGTACTTCCATCTTCTTTTAAAATCGAAAGACGATATGTAAGTGAATATTGCGTAATCGTATAGTTATTTGGATCGTTTACTTCTTTATCAACTACACGTTGAATAGATGGATCCATTGCCGTATGAATTTTAAGACCGCCACCATATAATAAATTACTTGCTTGTGTTTGTGTATAACCGAATTCCGTTTGTAGTGCTTTTAGCACTTCGTCAATAACGACTTCCGTATAATATGAATACGAAGCATAGGTATTATTTGTTGACGTTTCTAGCACGCGCTCATAAACATCATCCGTTTTTGCTGTTTGATATTCTAACTCGCTAATCATATTTTGCTCACGCATTTTTGCCAAAATACGCTGTTGTCTCTCTTGATTTTTTTCAGGATAACGAATCGGATTATTGGCAACTGGATTTTGCGTAATCGCCGCAATCACAGCACACTCTGATAAAGTCAATTGATCAACACTTTTTCCAAAATAACGCTTTGATGCCATTTGCACTCCAAGCGTATTGTTTCCGAGGTTAATGGTGTTTAAATAATTCTCAAGTATAATGTTTTTAGATAATTGTCTCTCGAATTTTAATGCCAATGCCTGCTCTTGAATTTTCCGTTCTAAGCGTGTTCCGAAAGTCGTCTCTAACCCACCACCAAATACATTATTTTTAATAAGCTGTTGTGTAATGGTACTTGCACCTTCCATAAAGCTACCATTTTTGATTCCGATAAAACCTGCACGTATAATACCTTTTAAATCAATTCCGTTATGTTCAAAAAAACGTTCATCCTCGATCGCAACAACGGCATCAATCATGTCTTGAGGAATATCTGAAATCGATACCTCTTCTCGATTTGAACCAGCCGTCACAAGTGTTGCCATCACATTGCCCTCTATATCAAAAATGGATGTCGCAAATGCACTTGGTGCAATATCTTGCAATGAGGCATCAGGGATGCGTGCCATCAATGCTGAAAATGCACCATATCCCACATTGCCAATCATGATGCTTGTTATCAAAATAATCGCTACGCATAATTTGAAAACCGTAATTCCCGCCTTTTTCCCATATCTAAATTTATTTGAATATAACGCATTTAATTTTTTTTCGATTTCATGCTTATTGAAATTCATCATTTCCTCCATCATACATTTTCTATTTCGAAACGTACTTCTTTGAGTAATTATAACTTAAAATTGTTAAGAAAAAAAGCCAAAAGTGTTTCAAAAGTGATACAATAGTGTTATATCTTCGCGAGAAAGGCCTATTTTATGATTACATCCTATAAAACTGTGAATGAATACTCTGAATTTGAGATTGTTGAAAAAAAATCGAGGTTTATTGCTTGCCTATTTCCTATTGACTCTGAAGAATCCATTGATGCCTGTCGGTTGGCAGTTCGCAAAAAGCACCCGATGGCACGCCACTACTGTTTCGCTTATGTCCTTGGGTATGAAAATCCAATTGTGCGTTGTAGTGATGATGGCGAGCCATCTGGTACTGCAGGACAACCCATTTTACAAATTATAAATAGCTTTGCCCTTTCTAATGTATTACTAATTGTTGTTCGCTACTTTGGTGGCACCTTATTGGGTACTGGTGGCCTTGTTCGTGCTTATCAAGAGGCCTCTAAACAAGGTATTTTGCACGCAAGCATTTCCACCTATCAACTCGCTGTTCCCTTTTCACTAACCTTCGATTATACTTTATTGGGAAAGCTTCAATATGTTCTAGCCAATTTGGCGTTAAATGATTTTTCAGTTGAATATAGTGACAAAGTGATTCTTCTTGTCAATGTCCCTCATGAGTTGGCGGATTCATTTGCCGAGAAGATGCTAGATGCTACAAATGGCCATATCACGATAACACATAAAGACTCGCTCTTTATTGAACATACATAAAACTCATTTATAAATACTAAACCATAGGAGGCGCTATGAATAAAAAAGAAACCGAACAAACAACTGCTCCAAAACGCATTCATCACCATGAAGGTGATACGTTTTCAATTGAGTCGATGCCTTCTGAAGAAGAATTTGATATGGCAAGCGACACTTTTCAAGTGCTTTGCGATAGTACGCGCCTAAAAATATTATGGCTTGTTTCTCATAGCGAAGAATGTGTCACCAACATTGCTTCTATCGTTGGCATGAGTGCTCCTGCTGTTTCACACCACCTTCGCCATCTTCGCCAATCAGGCATTATTGTCAATAAAAGAGTCGGCAAGGAAATGTATTATTCCCTCGCCGACACTGAAAAAGCTCAATTACTTCACAAAAGTGTTGATGCCATTTTTAATATTTCACATTAAGTACGTGATGCTCGCATGCTATTTAAAATTGCTAAGAAGGATACACCTACATCAGCAAATACGGCTAGCCACATACTACTTAATCCAAACACGCTCATTCCTAAAATCAAAAACTTGATCCCTAATGCAAAGACAATGTTTTGTTTGACAATTTTCATTGTCTTTTTTGCTATCTTTATAACCTCGCCTACTTTTGTTAATTGATCTGCCATAATCACAACATCAGATGCTTCAATGGCTGCATCACTTCCCAAGCTACCCATCGCAATACCAATATCAGCACGCGCCAATACAGGTGCATCGTTTATGCCATCGCCAATAAAAATAAGTTTTTCGTTTTCATTTAGCTTTGATAAATAACTCTCCAACAACTCAACTTTGTGTTGTGGCAAGAGTTTTGCATAATAGGTTTTAATACCTACTTTTTTAGCGACATAGCCTGCAATCGCTTCATTATCTCCTGTAAGCATTACAACGTTTTTGATTCCTTGCTTTTCAAATTGTAAAACTGCTTCTCTAGCTTCATCCTTAATCTTGTCCTCAACTAAAATACAGCCTACATAATTTGCGTCAATCGCCACATAGAAGCATGATAATGGTTCGTTACTTTCTTCAAATACAATATTGTTTTGCTCCATATGCTTTGCATTTCCGACAATAACTCTTTTGCCGTCAACCATCGCTATTACACCATGTCCAGCAACTTCTTCAACATCCTTCACATCCTCTTCATTAATCACGCCATCATAGGCTTCTACAATTGATTTGGCGATTGGATGATTTGAAAAATATTCGGTATGTGCCGCATAGTAAAGCAACTCTTTTTCAGTAATAGTATTTGTCAAAATTTTTGATACAATAAATTTTCCTGTGGTTAATGTTCCTGTCTTATCCATCAGTATGGTACTCACATTGGACAAGGTCTCAAAATAGGTGCTTCCCTTAACCAAAATACCTTTCTTAGATGCTCCGCCAATTCCACCGAAAAATCCCAGTGGAATTGAAATCACTAAGGCACAAGGACAAGATATCACTAGAAAAGTTAATGCTCGATAAATCCAAATACTAAATTCCTTGCCAAATAACAATGGGGGCACAATGGCAAGCAATGCCGCCGAAAGAACAACCGCTGGTGTATATATTTTAGAAAATTTCGTAATAAAACGCTCTGTTTTCGCCTTTTTAGAGCTTGCATTGGCTACTAATTCAAGAATTTTTGTGGCGGTTGATTCCGATGCTTCTTTTAACACTTTCATATAGAATGTGCCAGATAGATTCACACAACCACTAATCACTTCATCGCCTTCTTTGACAAATTGTGCAACCGATTCGCCTGTTAATGCTGACGTATCAATACTAGAGTTCCCCTCAATAACAACGCCATCAAGTGGGATTTTTTCTCCTACCTTCACGCATAGAATATCATCCACCCCAATATCATATACATCCTTTACAACATAGCCCTCGTCTGTCTTGACATTTGCTGTATCAGGACATAAATCCATCAATTCTGTAATGGACTCTCTCGAGCGATACACCGCATAGGATTGAAACAACTCGCCTACTTGATAAAATAGCATAACCGCTGTTGCTTCTGGAAATTCTTTTAATACAATAGCGCCAATTGTCGCAATCGCCATCAAAAAATTCTCATCAAATATTTGTCCTTTGAAAATATTGCGGATAGCACTAAATAATATATCCCAACCGATTATAACGTAGCTAATTAAAAATAATGCAATCGAAATTTCTTCGGCAAATTTTATCGTTAAAATTCCCTTTGTTAAAAATCCTAATACAAAGAAAAACCCTGCCACCAATATGCGAATTAACGCCTTTTTATATTTACTTAATCGACTCTTCATCATAACCTCCATCACATGAAGCTTTTTTTACCTTAGAAATCAATAGCTTTCGGAAATCAGCAGACTGCTACATCCGACTCATGTTTTTTCACAATTTTAACAACCAATTTTTTTAATTCTTCTGCGCTAAAGGTGTCTTCTGCTTCTACGCTAAAGCGCTGAGTCATAAATGCGAGCTCTGCTTTTATGATGCCTTTTGCTGCTTGTACGTCTCTTTCAATCTTTCCTGCACAATTTGCGCACTCTAATCCTTTTAATCTAAATACTTTTTTCATATAAAATACCTTCCTTCGTCAATTCGGATACTCGAAATCCGCTTCGCTACTTTCTAGTGACCTCCTTCCCAGCAGCTTCGCTGCTATTTCAGTGGGAGGTTAAAATGTTTGAATGAATAGAACATTCCTCTTTTTATTTTCGATTAAACGATTGTTTAATCGTTAAATTGATTTTACATGATATCCAATCTCTTGTCAACTACAAATTATAATTTTTGCGACATTACCCACCAATCCTTATGGCACTATGGACTTTTGCACGTTACTGTGCTAAGATTATATCTCAATTATTACACATCTTGAAAGGTTACAATATGCTTAATCAAAAATATCTTGACATGACTTCTAAGGAGTCCGTAATTCGAAAAATCTTCATGTATGGCATGGAGCGCAGCAAAGTAATTGGTTATGAAAATCTATTTGATTATAGTTTAGGCAACCCAAGCGTTGCTCCACCAGAAAGCTTTGATGAAGCGCTTCTTGACATTATCAAAAACGAGAACCCTATTGCCATCCATGGCTATAGCCCAAATGCTGGTAATTCTCTTGCTAGACAAGCGATCGCAGACGATTTGAACAAACGCTTTGGTTGTTCTTACACGATTAATAATATTTTTATGACAAGCGGTGCGGCTGGGGCTGTTTCCCATGCACTACGTGCTGTGATCACCCCAGACAATAACGAAGAAGTGATTACCTTTGCCCCTCATTTCCCTGAGTATGCCCCTTATGTAGATGGCAGTCACGCAAAGCTAGTAGTCGTGCCAGCAGATACAACAACATTTCAAATTAACTTTGATGCGTTTTTGTCCTTAATCAACGAACATACGAAGGCCATCTTAATCAATTCGCCAAACAATCCTTCTGGAATTGTTTATACGACGGAGACGATCCAAAGACTTTCCGAAATTCTTCTCGCAAAAGAAAAAGAATATGGTCATACGATTTACTTGATTTCTGATGAGCCATATCGCGAGATTTTATTCAAAGGAACCGATGCTCCATTTATTGCTTCGTATTATCACAATACCGTTATTTGTTACTCATACAGCAAATCCTTATCGATTCCTGGTGAACGAATTGGTTATCTTGCTGTTACAAACGAATGCGATGATTATGCTGACTTTGTCAATGTATGCGTTCAAATTTCACGCTTTACTGGACACAATTGTCCTCCTTCACTTATTCAATTAGCTGTTGCCAAAACAGCGGGTGATACGTCCGTTTTGTCCGTTTATGAAGAAAATAAAAATATCCTATATCGTGAACTCACAGCGATGGGCTTTTCCTGTGTAGAACCAGGTGGTACATTTTATATGTTCCCTCAAGCCTTAATACCAGATGCCAATGCCTTCTGTGAAAAAGCTAAGGAATTTGATTTATTGTTAGTTCCTAGCGATAGCTTCGGATGCACAGGCCATTTTAGAATCGCTTATTGTGTTCCAACTGAGAAAGTTATTCGATCATTAGAAGCTTTTCGCAAGCTAGCCGATTTTTATAAAAACTAGAGGAGACACATTATATGTTTGATAAGTATGCCAATATCCCGATTACAAGCGGTCTAAATGCAGCTTCTATTATCTTTTTGATAGTTTCGCTCATTGTGATCATTGCTCCGCTTATTATAATTCGCAAAAAAACACAAGCTGGCTTCAAATACTTTTTCTATGGCTTGTTCGTTTATTACATTGTAAATCAAATCATATTACCTCTTTACTATGTATTGATGCGTTGGATTGTCATGGAGTTGAAAAATAGCGGATTAAAAGAAACGATTGAGGCTCTTATCGTTGGTGAGCAATTGGTATTTTTACTTACCCAGATGATTATTCTTGTTGCGATTTTGTATTTCATTTATAAGAAGCTTATTCTTCCACGCAATCACCACACCATCGGTGAAGCCGCGTTTTTTGGCCTTGGCTATGGCTTCTACATCATGCTTTCTTTTCTTTTGAACATGATTATGACTATTTACACCGTTTATTTAGCGAATCATGCAAAGCTAATTCCTATGTTTGAATCCAATGAAAACACCGAAGAAGTTCTTTTGACGGCGGAGGGCATTTACGAAACATTAACCCAATCGATTTCATCGTTTTTATCCATCGGTATTTATCAATTTTTATATTTTATTATTTATGTTTCTCTCTTTTTATCGGTTTTCTACATTATGACGAAGCGTCTAAAACCAATGTTTTTTGCATTACCTTTAGCATCTTTGTTTGTTGCAAGTTTTATGCAAGTGTTTTATCGCTACAACATCATTACGAATCTAACCTTACTTACTTGGTTAAATTGTTTAGCTTCGTTCATTGCAATCGTTGCTAATATAATCATTTTATATCCGCTCATCAAAGAGGATATCGTGAAGATGCTTGACGATAAATTATCTGGTAGGATGCAAAATCCTCCATCAGCCATAAAAAAGAATACCAAAACGAAAACGACTTCTGAAAAGAAGTTCCCAACCA
>CAZMHF010000034.1:0-18505 GCA_964566025.1 uncultured Lachnospiraceae bacterium
ATTGTTTAGATAAAGTTAGAGGTCGTATATTTGCTTATGACTACCAAGGACATTTACTATATGCTTTTGGCGGTGTTGGTAATAGTATAGGGACTTTTACAAGTGGTTTTTCAGTAGCTCTTGATAAGGTTGAAGATAACTCCTTATTAGCACTTGACTCATCAAAAGCTGTGATTACTCGTTTTAATATTACTCCATATGGGCAATTAATAAATGATGCACTTGGAAAATACAAAGAAGGTGATTATGATGAATCAGCAGCGATTTGGGAAGAAGTTATTCGCCTAAATGGCAACTATGATTTAGGCTATATCGGTATTGGTCGCGCCCTACTTCGTAAGGGTGAGTACAAAGAAGCGATGGAATATTTCAAGCTAAAGCATGATACAACAAATTATTCAAAAGCATTCCTTCAATATCGAAAAGAAGCAATGGAAGACATCGTTCCTAAATTATTGCCATTTGTAGTAGCAGCGATCCTAATTCCTATGATTGTAAAACGCGTAAATAAAGTGAGAAAGGAGATTGCCGAAGCATGAATACAAAATCAATGTTTACAAAAGAATGGTTTTCGGGCCTAGGTAAATCACTAAAGTTTGCACTTTATTGCTGTGTTCATCCATTTGATGGATTCTGGGACATTACAAGAGAAAAAAAAGGTTCACTTGCTGCCGCTAATGTTATTATGCTGCTGCTTGTATTCCAAGAAGTTTTTCGATTGATGTTATCGAGTTTTGTATTTGTCAATGTGTACTTACCAACTATTAATATTTGGTTTGTAGCAGCAGGTGTTGTATTTCCATTATTATTGTGGGCTCTTTCAAACTGGAGCTTAACAACACTTATGGATGGTAAAGGACGATTGCAGGATGTATATATGGCAACAATGTACGCATTTACGCCTAAAATACTGATTGGCTATCCACTTATTATATTAAGTCATGTACTTACAGAAGATGAGGGAGCGATTTATTTCACGTTAGAGAAAATTGCACTGATTTGGTCGATCTTATTAGTCTTATCGGCAATGATGATGATTCATGATTATTCATTAGGAAAAGCCGTATTTTCAAGTATTATCACAATTGTAGGTATTGCCGTTATCGTATTTATATTAATTTTGTTCTTTAGTTTGATTAGTGATGGAATTGCATACTTTGTATCAATTTACAAAGAAATTGCCGTCAGAATGTATTAACGAAAATGTAGAAAGGAGGAACGATTCCGATGAAACGAATACTAATTGCAATGTGTGTTGGTATTATGCTATTAAGCTTTGCAGGATGCACAAAGAAAATTGAATTAAAAGAAGTTGAATATTACTCTTCAGAATACGAAGAAGAAACAATGATCGTTGTGGAAAACGATTCCTTAGAACTACATTTTGATGCTTCGACGACGCATTTTTATGTAGTTGATAAAAAAACAAATGAAACATGGTATTCAACTCCAACACAGCTTGATGCAGATACAACAGCCGATTCACAAAGCATCCAACGTATAAAAGCAGCTTTTACTATGCAATATGCAGATAAGTCTGGAACATTAACAGAGTTAAATACATTTAAGCACAGTGTAGAAAAAGGACTTTACGAAGTTGAAGAAATTGAAAATGGCGTGCGCGTAAAATTCACAATTGGCGAAATTGAGCGTGTGTATCTTATTCCAGTGATGATTACAGAAAGTCGATTACGACCACTTCTTGATCAGATGGAGAAGAATGGACAAAATAAGCTTCTTAATAACGTATTTAAGCGTTATGATATTTCAAAAATGAAGGAAAAAGATATCGCCGCAATTATTGAAAAATATCCAGAAGCAGAACATGAAATTATATACGAACTTCGTGGCAATATTGCTCCATATCTAAAAGCTGAAGCCGAAATGCTATTAGAGAAAGCTGGCTACACAAAAGAAGATTATGATAAAGATATGGAGAATTTCGAGACAGAAAAAGAAAGCAAAGATGCGGTATTTAATATCGTGGCAAATATTTTTCTTGACGAAGATGAGTTAGTGATTGATGTTCCATTAGAAGAAGTTCGCTATACAGAAGCGTTTCCTATGGCAACCGTTCAAGTATACCCATACTTTGGAGCTGGCTATGTTGAAGATGAAGGATTTTTATTTGTTCCAGATGGAAACGGTGCCTTAATTAACTTCAACAACGGTAAAACAGCACAGGATAGTTACTACGCAAACGTATATGGCTATGATTATGGATTGCTAAGAAGTGTTGTCATTAGCGACAATACGGCTCAATTCCCTATATATGGCATTAGTAAAAATGAAAATTCATTTATTACAGTGATTGAAGAAGGAAGTTCCTTGGCAAGTATTATTGCCGATATTAGTGGTAAGAAAAATGGTTTCAACTATGTAGCTGCAAAATATCAATTGATTCATAGCGAAGCATTAGATATTTCGTCAAAGTCAGCAGCAATCATGGCAATGCACGAAAAGCAATTGCCAGAAATCAGCCTAAAACAACGTTATGTTTTCTGTGAGGAAAGTGGTTACGTAGCTATGGCGAAGAGTTATCGTGAATATTTCATGGAGCAATATCCAAATCTAACACAACTAGATCAAACGTATCTCGCGACAGCAGTTGATATAATTGGTGGTATTGATGTAACGGAGCAACGCTTTGGTATGCCAAAAACCGTTGTTCGTCCACTAACAACCTATGATGAAGCAAAGGATATGATTGCTACCTTATCCGATAAGGGATGGGACAATATTCTTTACAAATATCGTGGTTGGTTCAATGATGGTATTCAAAACGATCCAGTTGCAAATAACGTAAAGCTTATTAAAAAACTCGGAAGCAAAAAAGATTTTAAAGAGCTTGTAAGCGCTGTTAATAATACAAATAGTACATTGTATTTAGAAGCCGAATTACAAAGGGTATATAATGATACAACATTCAACTCATTCGTAAAGAATCGCGATGCGAGTAGATTGATTACAAGAGAGATTATTGAACATTATCATTATTCAAACGTTTATTTTGGAGAGGATGATAGCTTAGGACTTGCCTATCTTGCTCGACCAGCCGTTTCGAAAAACATGGTAAATACCTATGCAAATAAAATTTCAGACCTAAATGTTAAAAATATCGGATTTGCAAGTCATGGTTCTTTATTATACGCAGACTACAATGATAAGAAATTTGTATCGCGTGAAGATAGCATGAACATGCAAGAAGAAATGTTTAAGCAATTAAAAGAAGATGGTTACGGATTAAACGGTTATGTAGGAAATGCATATGCGATTCCATACATGGATATGGTTAATGATATGCCACTTAATTCAAAAGGATTTTTGATTTTTGATGAGGACGTACCATTTTTCTCAATTGCACTTCATGGATTAGTAAATTATACAGGCGAGGCAATTAATATTTCTGATAACTATCAGGAAAATTTACTTGCAACTGCTGAAACAGGCGCTGGGCTATATTTTATCTTCATGAATGCTTCTACAAAGGAAATTCAAGAGACAAATTATACACAATTCTTTGGTGCCGATTTTGAAAAATGGAGTACTCTTGCTGATGAAGTTTACAAACAGTATTCCAACGATTTTGCACCACTTGCATCACAGCTTATTGATGATCATAAGATTCTAGAAAATGGATTGCGTATCACAACCTATGAAGATGGAACAGAAGTATTGATTAACTACTCAAAAAGCGATATAACCTATGAAGATATTACCGTATTAGCAGGAAGTTATGCAGTAAAGGCGAAGGGAGGTCAGTAATATGGAAAATGAAAAAGTAATGAACGATACAAATCTTACTCAAGAAACAAACACCATTGTTACACCAACCAAACAGCCTAAGAAAAAACGCTCTAAGGTGAGTACGAAAAAGAGCAGAGATGCACGAATTGGCTACTTGCTTATATCACCATTTATTATTGGTTTTCTATTCTTTATGGTTGTACCAATGTTCCAATCCTTTCGAATGGTATTTAGTGAAGTTGGCATGGATCTTGTAAATAATCGATTTTCTTTGAAATTTACTGGAATGGCGAATTTGAAAAAGGTCTTTACAGTGGATCCGGAATTTAACCGTTTGCTCGTAGAAGAGTTGACAGGGATGGTAACAGATGTTATTGCGATTGTGATATTTAGTTATTTTATCGCATTACTCTTGAATCAGAAGTTTAAAGGAAGAGGACTTGTACGTGCCGTATTCTTCTTACCAGTTATTTTATCATCGGGTGTTATCGTAGGATTAGAGACTAACAACTCCTTGCTACAAGGAATGTCTGATATGATCAAAGATTCTGCCGCAGCAAGTACAAGTGTCACAGGGACACTCAATACGATTTTGGTTGAATTTGGTGGTCTAGGTAAGCAGATGACAAGCCTGATGGAAATGATATTTACAATTGTTAATCACGTATATGATATTGCAATTGCTTCTGGTATTCAAATTATTATTTTCCTTTCGGCACTACAAACGATTCCAGGAAGCATGTATGAAGCTTCAAAAATCGAAGGATGTACAGCATGGGAAAGTTTTTGGAAAATCACATTCCCAATGAGTAGTTCAATGATTTTAGTAAATGTTATTTATTCGATTATTGATTATTCTTTGCGAACAGATAATAAAGTAATGGAAAAGATTCAAATTGAGATGAGAACACACATGGATTATTCCTTTAGTTCAGCAATGGCTTGGTCTTATTTTGTCATTATTGCCGTGATTGTTCTAGTAGTATCAGCGATTATTTCGAGAAGGGTGTATTATTATGACTAAAAAAGAGAAGACAGTAAAACCTCCTAGTCGTTATAAAAACTTCTGGGAACGAAATCGCCAATCAAGTGGCTTATTATTACGATCAACCATTCGTCAATGGTCTGTGGGACTACTACGGATAGTCATTTTGTTCGGATTGTGTTTTTTGATTTTACAACCATTGCTTAATAAATTAGCGTTAAGCTTTATGGAAGAAAACGATTTGTACGATCCAACCATTATTACGATTCCAAGAAACTTTACAACGGCAAATTATAAGCTAGCATCAACATTGATGACTTTTCAAAAAGCACTTATTAACTCAGTATTTTCATCGCTGGGTGTTGCCATTTGTCAAGTAGTCGCTTGTACAATTGTTGGATATGGATTTGCACGATTCAAATTTAGATTTAAAGGATTTTGGTTTGCCTGTGTAATGCTATGTATTATCGTACCTCCACAAACCTTTATGAGCTCATTATATTTGAATTTCCGTTTCTTTGATATTTTCGGTATTTTCAGATTGATTACAGGAAAACCGCTAAACCTCTTGAATTCTGTCGCTCCATATTTTATACTAGTATCAACATGTATGGGTCTTAAAAGTGGATTATATATTTTCTTACTAAGACAGTATTTCAAAGGTGTACCAAAAGAATTAGAAGAAGCAGCATATGTAGATGGGTGTGGTGTGTTCCGCACATTTGTGAAGATTATGATTCCAGATGCGGTACCAATGATTACATCATGTTTCTTATTTGCTTATGTATGGCAATGGACAGATTCATTGTATTCATCATTTTTCTTCACCAAAATTAAATTATTATCGGCAACGGTACGTGCAATTCCTGATGGTCTTTCACAATACCTAGTTCGAATTTACGGACAAGGTACAACAGCAACCGTCGCTTATTCACAAATGATGACCGCAACAGGTTTGTTGATGTTCATCGCTCCACTTATTTTGATTTACCTAGTGGCACAAAAAGGCTTCGTAGAAAGCTTAAGCCAAACGGGTATCAAAATGTAATTGGTTATTGTAGGAGAAAGCTCCTAATAACACGTATATATTATTAAACAAGGAGGTTAATTATGATTAACAAAAAACGAATTGTTGCTCTTGGACTTGCGTTGGTTCTTTCATTAACAAGTTTTGCTGCTTGTAAAAAAGAAGACCCAAAAGAGACAAAAGCACCTTCAACAGCTGGCGAGAATAAGCCAGGTGAAACAAAACCAGGCGAAAATAAGCCAGGTGAAACAGATGCTCCTACAGAAGGAGATACAACAAAAGCACCTATCGAAATGGATTTAGGTGGAATGGAAATCGTTATTGGTGACTGGTGGTCAGAAGCAGAAACTCCTGATCCAGAAACAACCTATGAGGAAGACTTATTAGCATACCGTGAAAGCATCATGGAAGAATACAACTTCACGATTAGCCAAAAAAATATTGGTGGATGGAGTGATATTCAAGAAATGTGTTCAACAGATATCCTTTCAGGTACACCTCGTGCACAAATCTATGTACTTGATTCATCATTTGTTCCAGCATTATTAGCAAAGAACTTATTCTATGATGTTTCAACATTAGATGCATTTGATTTTGGCGAAGACAAATGGAATGAGCCAGTTAAAGAGCTTATGACATTTGAAGGTGGTATTTATGGATTCGCATCTGGTTCAGAGCCTAGAACAGGTATTTTCTTCAATAAGAGATTATATGAAGAAGCAAATCTTGACGCAGAACTACCATATGATCTTCAAAAAGAAGGTAAATGGGACTGGGATACGTTCACAGACGTTTGCAAGAAGCTAACAATTGATCATGACAAAGATGGTGTAACAGACGTATACGCAATCGCAAGCTTTAACAAAGATTTCTTTGCTGGCTGTGTTGCTTCAAATGGTGCATCATATGTTACAAAAAATGCAGATACAGGTTTATTTGAATTAGGTATCAATGATCCTAAATTCTTAGAAGCTCTTCAATGGGGACGTAGTTTCTATGATGCAGGTTACAATATGCTTCCACCTGAAGATGCAGCTGATAACTGGCAATGGTTTGGTCCTGCTTTCCTTACAGGCAAAACAGCAATGCGTTGTGCAGAAGAATATGCTAAAGGCGATATGAAGAGATTAAAGGATGATTGGGGATTTGTTATGTTCCCTAAAGCTCCTGGTGCAGATAACTACACTTCAATCTTACGTGAAAACGTATTAATTATCCCTGCAAGCTATGATGCAGAAACAGCAAACAAAATTGCATTCGCTTACAACCTATATTCAAATCCTGTTCCAGGATATGAAGATGGCGAGGATTGGAAAAACGCATATTACTCAGCATACAGAGATACAAGAGCTGTAGATGAAACATTAACAATGATGCGTAATGAAGCAAAAGAAGTAATCCGTGTTGAAGCTTATACAGGAATCGAAACAGGCGATATCATTTATGGAGTAGAAGCTGGAGAAGCTACACCTGCAGAAAAAATCGAAGAAGTTAAGCCAGCATGGCAAGCAGCAATCGATGATTTGAACGCAGATATCTTAGGAAAAGAATAACTAAACAATAAGTGTTAATCATAAGCAAATACCCAAGAAGAAAGTCATTGATTTTCTTTTTGGGATGCTTATTAACTAAATGAATAATATATACAATTTGATATGAGAATAAACCTAATAAATTAGGAATAAAATAATTTGCTTTGGCAAATACGGGGTAGTAATATGAAGAATACAAAAAGATGGATGGCATGTATGCTAGCAGTAGTGCTATTAGTATCAAGTAGCGCTTGTGGTAAAAAAGATAAGGATAAAACAGAGCCAACAAAAAATGCTGACACAACAATTGGTGTAACAGACGATGGAAATACATCGGCAAGTACAGATGGAAACACAGCAGGTGGGCGTTTTAATGGTCCTAAATATTCAAGTGATTACGAATCGGAAATCGAGTATAAACGTATTTATACGGAAGATTTTGAAGACGAGGAGCATGGATTTTATTCAAGAGGCGAAGAAACAACTGCATTAACGGCAGATACGACATACAATAACAGCAAATTTTCATTGCATTCTTCAGGACGAGCTAAGAATTGGAATGGTCCAAAAATCAATTTATCAGAAGATTTACAACCAGGAAAGCGCTATCAAGTTTCGGCATATGTTATGCTTGCCGAGGCAGCAGAGTTTGCTGTAAAGATTGATTGTAAAGTTGAACAAAATGGATCAAATTACATTGATGTCGGTTCAATTGAATGTGAACCGGGTGTATGGACACCAATCGTAGGAACCGTTATGATTGGAAATGATACAACAAAAGCAGAATTGTATTTTGAAACAGACTATAACAATATGTACGAAGAAGCATTGTGCGACTTATACGTTGACAATGTAGAATTATTTGAATTAGCAACAGAGAGTAAAGTACCACTTATCGATAGCTTACATAAAACATATGAAAACTATTTCAAGTTAGGTGTAGCAGTATCGGCACTTGAATTAGAAGATCCAACCCGTGTAGAGATTATCCAAAAGCATTTCAATAGCATTACAATGGGCAATGAAATGAAACCAGAGAATTTACTTAATCGTTCAGTAAGTGCAAGTGATATTGAAAAATATAATACAGAACCAGCTATTAATTTTGAAAACATTGATGAAGCGTTGACATTTGCCAAAGAAAATAATATGGCGATGAGAGGTCATACGCTTGTGTGGCATAGCCAAACACCAGATTGGTTCTTTAAAGAAGGCTACTCAAACACAGCAGATGCACCAAATGTATCAAGCGAAGTAATGTTAGCGAGAATGGAAAGCTATATCAAGCAAGTGCTTGAGTATTGCGCGAAAAACTATCCAGGCATTGTTGTATGCTGGGATGTTGTAAACGAGGCAATCAATACACCTGATAAAATTGATGGTGGTTTACGTGATAGCCTTTGGTATCAAGTTGCTGGCCCAGATTTTATCGAAAAAGCATTTGAATATGCTAGAAAATATGCAGAGCCAGGAACAAAACTATTTTACAATGATTATAACTGTTTTGAAAAAGTAAAGCTTAATGCGATCTATAATTTATGTGATAAGCTAAATCAAAAAGGTATTATTGATGGTATTGGCGTACAAAGCCATTTAAAAGTGAATTCACCTTCTATGGGAGATTATGAGAATTGTATTGTCACATTAGGTAAGCTAGGATTAGAAATCAACGTAACAGAGTTAGATATTGATCAAACACTCAATACTGAAGAAGGACAGATGGAGATGGCTAGAAAATACCGTCGAATCTTCAATATGTATGCCAATGTAATGGATGCAAAGCAAGCAAATATCACGAACGTTACGATATGGGGATTATCAGATGAAAACTCATGGCTAAATGATGGCGTTTCAAAATATCCATTATTATTTGATGAATACTTACAACCAAAACCAGCGTTCTGGGGTGTTGCTCAAGACGAGAGTATTTCATTATTTGCGAATTAGGAATAAATCAATGACACTAAAAGAAAAATATAAAGATTATTTTCAGATCGGTGCTGCAGTTTCTGGTGAAACGCTAAAAAAGCATGGAGCTTTGATAAGTGCACATTTTAACAGCATAACATGTACGAATTCTATGAAGTTTTCAAGTGTTAGACCGACTGTCAATAAGACGAATTTTAATGAAGCCGACGAAATTGCAGCTTATGCAAAGGAACACAATATGTCGCTTCGTGGACATACCTTAGTATGGCACAATCAAACACCAGATTGGGTATTTGAATCAGCGAATCGAGAGATTTTACTTCATCGTATGAAAGAACACATTCACATTATGGCGGATCGTTATCGTGAGGTAGCAACGTGTTGGGATGTTGTTAATGAAGCAATAGATGATAAAAACAACTTCATACTTCGCCCGTCAAAATGGACAAAAATCATTGGTGAAGATTTTATCGAAGAGGCTTTTAGAGAAGCAAAAAAAGCACTTCCTAAAACAGATTTGTTTTATAATGATTATAATGAAACGGATCCAATCAAATCAGAGAAGATTTATGAGTATATAAAAAATCTAAAACAAAACGATGTCCCTATTGATGGGATTGGTATGCAAGCGCATTATAGTATTGTCCATCCAGCTCTTGATGAATTAAAACGAGCGATTGAATTATACGCTTCACTTGGTGTAAAAATTCATATTACTGAAATGGATGTTTCAATGTTTCATTTTGAAGATCATTCAAGAATGGATGCACCTACAACTGAAATGGTGCGCGAACAAGTAAGGGCATATAAAGAATTTTTTGAAGTATTTCGTTATTATAAGGATGTTATTGAATCGGTGTCCTTGTGGGGTGTAACCGACGAAACATCATGGTTGAATTATTTCCCGGTATTTGAGCGGAAAAACTGGCCATTGTTATTTCATGATGATGAGAGACCAAAAGAAGCATATTATTCAATTATGGATTTCTAACGAATATAAACAAGGTGGTATAGTAAGATGATAACAAAAGAAGCAGTCGCTCAATTTGAAGAGAGAGCAAGAAAACTAGTATCTCAAATGACATTGGAGGAGAAGGTGTTTCAAACACTTCATCCAGCGCCTCAAATTGAACGATTAGGCGTAAAATCATATAATTGGTGGAATGAGGCACTTCATGGTGTCGCACGTGCAGGAACAGCAACTGTATTTCCTCAAGCAATTGGTATGGCGGCAACATTTGACGAAGACCATATTGAAAAGGTGGCAGATGTCATTTCGACAGAGGGCCGAGGAAAGTTCAATGCGCAACAACAATATAGTGACACAGATATTTATAAAGGGCTCACATTTTGGTCGCCAAATGTGAATATATTCCGCGATCCTCGTTGGGGACGTGGGCATGAAACGTTTGGTGAAGATCCATATTTGAGTTCACGTTTAGGTATTCGTTTTGTGGATGGTATTCAAGGACATGATGACACATATTTGAAAGCAGCAGCTTGTGCAAAACATTTTGCTGTTCATTCAGGGCCAGAGGATATTAGACATAGCTTTGATGCAGTTGTTAATCAACAGGATTTGCGTGAAACGTATTTGCCAGCATTTAAGGCGTTAGTGCAGCAAGCAGATGTCGAAGCGGTAATGGGTGCTTACAATCGCACAAATGGCGAGCCATGTTGTGGTAGCAAAACATTATTAAAGGATATTCTGCGTGAAGAATGGGGCTTTAAGGGACATGTCACGAGTGATTGTTGGGCAATTAAAGATTTCCATGAATTTCACATGGTAACAGGCAATGCCGTTGAAAGTGTTGCACTAGCCATGAATAATGGTTGCGATCTTAACTGCGGAAACATTTTTGTTAATCTTATTTCAGCAGTAGAGCAAGGCTTAGTCGAAGAAAAAACAATCGAGGAAGCATTGGTGCGCTTGTTCACAACAAGATTTAAGCTTGGTTTATTTGAAGAGACAAATAAGGTTCCTTATAATTCAATTGGCTATGATGTAGTTGATTGCGATGAGCATAAAGCAATCAATATCGAAACATCAAAAAAGACAATTGTCTTATTAAAAAATGAGAACCATGCATTACCTTTAGATAAGGATTCAATAAAAACAATTGGTGTAATTGGACCAAATGCCGATAACCGAAAAGCGCTTGTAGGTAATTACGAAGGGCGCGCTAGCGAGTACGTGACAATTTTGGAGGGTATTCGAGAAGCTGTAGAAGGAAAAGCACGTGTATTTTATTCAGAAGGATGTCATCTATTCAATGATCGAATTCAAGGTCTTGGCCAACCAAACGATCGTATTGCCGAAGTAAAGGCAGTGTGTGACAACAGTGATGTGGTAGTGGTTTGTTTGGGACTTGATCCAGGGCTTGAAGGAGAAGAGGGTGACCAAGGAAATGAATTTGCAAGTGGTGATAAAAAAGATCTTGCCCTACCAGGTTTACAAGAAGAAGTGCTTAAAGTAGCTTGTGAATCAGGAAAACAGGTTATATTAGTGCTATTATCAGGCAGTGCATTAGCTGTTCCATATGCGGATGAGCATGTTCTAGCGATTATTCAAGGATGGTATCCAGGTGCACAAGGTGGTAGAGCAATTGCTTCCGTTTTATTTGGAGAATTTTCGCCAGAAGGCAAATTGCCAGTAACCTTCCATCGCACAAGTGAAGAGTTACCTGCTTTTACAGACTACAATATGAAAGGCAGAACCTATCGTTATATCGAAAATGCAGCGCTATATCCATTTGGTTTTGGTTTGAGTTATACAACATTTGATCAAGAATTGATTAGCAAATCAAGTGATACGATTTGTGAGGGTGGTGAAATTACATATAAGGTAAAAGTCACAAACACAGGAAAGATGGCAGGTGGATGTACAGTTCAAGCATATGTGAAGGCGCTTGATGTGGCAGATGCTCCAAATTGTTCCCTAAAAGGCTTGAAAAAAGTGTTTTTACAACCAAATGAATCCGTTGTCGTTGATATTGTATTAGGCGAAGATGCATTTGCCCTATTTAATAAAGATGGCGTTTCTATTCTAAATAAAGGAAAGTATATGGTTAGCTTGGGAGATCTCCAACCTGACGCACGAAGCATTTCTTTATATGGAAAAGAGCCAATTAACGTAACAGTTACCGTATAAAATGATGAGCGTGTCGCTTGGCACGCTCTTTTTGCGAAAAAAGTTCGTAAAATTCAATTTTCTATATGACAAAAAGATAAATGTATGATATAAATTAATGTGAGCAAAAAGGCAGAGAGATTTAGGAGGTCATGTATGGCAAAAAGAACAGACATTAACAAAATCTTAATCATTGGTTCAGGTCCAATTATTATTGGTCAAGCTTGTGAATTTGATTATTCCGGTACGCAAGCCTGTAAGGCACTTAAGAACTTAGGATATGAAATCGTATTGGTGAATTCAAATCCAGCAACAATTATGACAGATCCAGGGATTGCTGATATAACGTATATTGAGCCATTGAATGTGGCACGCTTAGAGCAAATTATTGCAAAAGAGAGACCAGATGCGATTTTACCAAACTTAGGTGGACAAACTGGCCTTAATTTATGTAGTGAGCTTGGCTCGGCAGGCATTTTAGAAAAATATGATGTAAAAGTAATTGGTGTTCAACTAGAAGCCATTGAGCGAGGTGAGGACCGTATCGAATTTAAAAAGACAATGGATGTACTCGGTATTGAGATGGCGAAAAGTGAAGTGGCGTATTCGGTTGATGAAGCACTTGCTATTGCCGATAAATTGGGCTATCCAGTTGTTCTTCGTCCAGCATATACGATGGGCGGTGCAGGTGGTGGTTTAGTATATAATATTGATGAACTAAAAGCCGTTTGCCAAAGAGGTTTACAAGCAAGCTTAGTAGGACAAGTGCTTGTGGAAGAATCTATTTTAGGATGGGAAGAGCTTGAATTAGAAGTAGTTCGTGATGCAAAAAATCAAATGATCACGGTTTGCTTCATTGAAAATATTGATCCACTAGGCGTTCATACAGGAGATTCATTCTGTTCAGCGCCGATGCTTACAGTTCCAGAAAGCGTTCAAATGCGTTTACAGGAACAAGCTTATAAAATTGTTGAAGCCATTGAAGTTATCGGTGGTACAAATGTACAATTTGCTTATGATCCTGTGTCCAATCGAATTATTGTTATCGAAATTAATCCAAGAACATCTCGTTCTTCAGCATTAGCATCAAAGGCAACAGGATTCCCGATTGCCCTTATTTCTGCTATGTTGGCATGTGGATTAACACTAGATGAAATTCCATGCGGTAAATTTGGCACACTTGATAAATATAAAGCAGGTGGCGATTATATCGTTATTAAATTTGCGCGTTGGGCATTTGAAAAATTCAAAGGCGTAGAAGATAAGCTAGGAACACAAATGCGTGCCGTTGGCGAAGTTATGAGCATTGGAAAAACATACAAAGAAGCATTCCAAAAAGCCATTAGAAGTCTTGAAATTGGTCGCTCTGGCTTAGGTGGAGCAAAGGATTTTGGGAAAAAGACGAAAGAGGAGCTATTAGCACTTCTTCGTTTCCCAACAAGCGAAAGACACTTTGTGATGTATGAAGCCATTCGAAAGGGTGCAACAAATCAAGAACTAATCGATTTAACAAAAATCAAACCATATTTTATTGAGCAAATGCGTGAATTAGTTGAAGAAGAAGAGCAAGTGAAATCTTATAAAGGAAGCAATCTTCCAGATGACGCCCTCATTAGCGCAAAGAAGAACGGTTTCTCGGACAATTATTTAAGCCAATTACTTGAAATTTCAGAAGATTCTATTCGTGAAAGAAGAATTGCCTTGGGCGTTGAAGAAGCTTGGGATGAAATCCATGCAAGTGGAACAGAAAATAGCAAGTATTATTATTCGACGTACAATGCAAAGGATAAGGTTGCACTAAGTGGTGGAAACAATAAAATTATGATTCTTGGTGGTGGACCAAATCGTATTGGACAAGGTATTGAATTTGATTATTGTTGCGTTCATGCTTCATTGGCGCTTCGCAAATTGGGCTTTGAAACAATCATCGTTAACTGTAATCCAGAAACGGTTTCAACCGATTACGATACATCGGATCGTTTGTATTTTGAGCCATTAACATTAGAAGATGTTCTTAGCATTTATAAAAAAGAAAAACCATTAGGTGTCATTGCCCAATTTGGTGGACAAACACCACTGAATCTTGCGGCAGCACTTGAGAAAAACGGCGTGAAGATTTTGGGGACACCTCCTAGCGTAATTGATTTAGCAGAGGATCGTGACTTGTTCCGTGAGATGATGGATAAATTAGAAATTCCAATGCCAGAGGCAGGTATGGCAACAAACGTTGAAGAGGCGATTGCCGTTGCAGAAAGCATTGGTTATCCAGTAATGGTTCGTCCATCTTATGTATTAGGTGGTCGTGGTATGGAAATTGTCTATAACCAAGAAAGTATCAAAGGATATATGGAAGCAGCGGTTGGCGTAACACCAGATCGTCCAATTTTAATTGACCGCTTCTTAAAACATGCAGTAGAGGCAGAGGCAGATGCTATTAGTGATGGCGTTCATGCATTTGTACCAGCGGTTATGGAGCATATCGAGCTTGCAGGAATTCACTCAGGTGATTCAGCTTGTATTATTCCATCAAAGCATATTAGTAAGGAAAACATTGAAACAATCAAAGAATACACACGCAAGATTGCAGAAGAGATGCATGTTCGTGGCTTGATGAATATGCAATATGCCATTGAAGATGACAAAGTATATGTGATTGAGGCAAATCCACGTGCTTCACGAACTGTGCCACTTGTTTCGAAGGTGTGCAATATCGATATGGTGCCAATTGCGACAGATATTATTACTTCAGAAATTACCAATCGCCCATCACCAATCGAAGGTATTAAAGAAAAAGTGATTAAGCATTATGGCGTAAAGGAAGCGGTATTCCCATTTAATATGTTCCCAGAAGTAGATCCATTATTAGGCCCAGAAATGCGTTCCACAGGCGAAGTGTTAGGAATGGCGGAGTCTTATGGTGAAGCCTTCTACAAGGCACAGGAAGCGACACAAACAACACTTCCATTAGAAGGAACCGTATTAATTAGTGTAAATGATAATGATAAAAAAGAAGTAGTTGATATCGCAAGAGGTTTTGTAAAAGCTGGCTTTAAGATTATGGCGACAGGAAGAACGTGCGATTTGATTACGGAAGCTGGTATGGATGCAACAAAAATCTTCAAGCTTCATCAAGGACGACCAAATGTAAATGATATTATTACAAATCGTCAAGTACAAATTGTGATTAATACACCAATCAATTCACAAGGGAGAAATGACGATAGCTACATACGAAAAGCGTGTATCAAAAATAAGACGCCATATGTTACAACAATGGCGGCGGCAAAAGCAGCGGTAGAAGGAATTTTAGATGTGAAAAAGCATCCAAACAGACCGATATTATCGTTACAAGAAATTCACGCAAATATAACCTTATAGAAGAGAAATAAAGGGTTATTAGCGCATTGTTTCACAATGCGCGCAAGTAACACTGCTGTTAGCAGTGTGGATTACGAGTATCCGAATTGACCAAGGCTTTGATGCATGTTTGCACCAAAGCCTTTTTATTTACGATATTTTCGTATAGGTCATTTTTTGAATTTTAATGGCATCGCCTGCACCAACGTTATATACGCCTAAGCATGTACCAACAAAGCCACCCGCAATGTCGGTCGATAAAATCGAAGCATCATAGGTCTTTCCAATTGTATGTTGCTCATTTTTATAATGAACAAAGAAAGAAAGGTTTTGCTTTTCTTGACGAAGTGACAAGGTAATGCTTGATTCCATTTCATAATGTTCATCAAGCAAAAAAGAAGCAAGAACTGTTTCTTCTTTGTAGTGGCAAGCGATGATATCAACAATCAGTGAAGTAGCTTGCAAGCGTAGGCTTAATCGATAATAGTATTCATTGCTTTGATAAGCCGTAATACCTGTGTGTAGAATATTCGATACGGCAGGTAGAAAAAGTGTTGTATCAAATTGATAGGAAGGGCTTACTTGGCGTAGGAAAATAGCACTAGGGCTTTCTTGTTTTGATAGCTCTACACAAGAAGAATAAATGCTCAAAAATCCTGGATGAGCTAAAAGGCTATAATTTGTTGCAACGGGATTTCTTAAATAAATAAATTCATATGGAAGAGCTGGCATAAATGATTCATGATGAATTGGATGCGGAGCTTCAAAGGTATATGTACGTGAGTCCTCGCTTTTTGAAGAGGCAAAGGCTAGTTCATTTGTCGGCGTAGAAAGCTCTACTGGAATAAGTACCTCATCGGTTAACATGCCACAGCTTGGATTAATGGTAGGCCATTCGCCTTCCCAATATACCTTTGCTAAAAAGGTTTCACGACCTAAGTTGCAATAGCGCTGTGAATTTTCAACATTGCCATATGGTCTAGAGGCCAATAAAACAATGTACCAATCGCCATTTGGCGCTTGAACAAGGTCACCATGACCTGTATTGGTTACTTTCGCATGATACCCTAAATGACGATGTGTAAAAATGGGGTTACGCTTACAACCTTCAAATGGTTTAAAAAGTGAATCGCTCTTTGCCATGGTAATCGCGTGGTTGCTGCCTGTTCCGCCTTCCGCAATCATCAAATAGTAAGTGCTATTAATCTTGTAAATATGGGGACCCTCAGGCCACTCGGCATTTTTTAAGGCACCATGCCAAAGGGCATAAGATTCTCCGATAAGCTTCATTTCTTTTAAATCAATCTCTTGAAGATAAATTTCATTATCACCGTAAAAGGCAGGGCCTTCCCGACGATCCTGCGTGCCACAATAATAGGCTTTTCCGTCATCATCAAAGAAAAGAGAAGGATCAATACCAGCTGCTCCTTCAATCCAATAAGGGTTTGACCAAGGGCCAGCAGGGTTAGTTGCTGTTACGATGAAGTTTCCTCCACCAGATACATTGGTTGTAATCATATAAAATGTACCATCATGATAGCGAAGTGTTGGCGCGAAAATACCTGCTGAATGACCAGCACCATCAAGTGGCAGTTGTTCTGGTCGATCAAGAATATTTCCGATTTGCTCCCAATGGATTAAATCGGTGCTGTGGAAAATTGGAACACCAGGGAAATAGGAAAATGTCGAGTTAACTAAATAATAGTCATCATCAACACGACAAATGGATGGATCAGGATAAAATCCAGCTAAAAGTGGATTTGAAACGGCTTCGTAATTCATAAGTCACCTCATAGATTATTGATTTTTTTGTCGATACATATATTTGAATTCTGTAGGAGTACACTCCTTCAATGTCTTAAATACGCGATTAAATGTTGAGATGCTTGCAAAACCAGATTGTATCGCAACATCTGTAATCGTAAGTGATGGATTTAGAAGAAGCTGTTCGGCCTCCTTTACACGTCGATGATTTAAGTAATCGTAGAAGGATTGATTGGTATATTGCTTAAAAAGGCGTGAAAAATGAAATTTGCTAAATCCAACAACCTTTGCAATTGATTCAAGAGAAATATCTTGCGTAAAATTTTGATCGATATATTCGAATACGACATTGAATTTCTCGATGTACTCCATCTGTTTGTTATGTCTAGCATCAGGAAATAAGATTCCGCCATCCATGTATTGGCGCCCAATCAAAACAAACATCGAAATGATGTTGGCATATATAGCAGCATCCTTAAGAGGATGTGGGCTTAAGTATTCTTCCTTAATGGCAATCATCAAATCTACAAGCTTTTGGTGAAATTCTTTATTTGGCTCGTCCGAAATAATGCGGGTACGATAAATAAGCGGTAGATTCGCACTAAATCCCCACAAGTTTGAAATTAGCGTATTGTTAAATTGTAAAATCCAGCGCTCACCGTTTTCGGGAGCAACTAATTTGTGCAATTCACCAGGCGCAATAATAAATAAATCGTATGGCTTGATTTGATAATCAACACTATTGATAATCGCTTGATAATTTCCTTCTACAGGCATAATGATCTCAAAAGCAGTATGCCAGTGATTAGGATAATGTTCGTATTCCTTATTTAAATAAAGTTGAATGGAGTAGACATCTTCAAAACTAACGGTTTCGAAAATACCATCTAAATGTTTTATCATCAGCACGTCCTCACAAAAATGTGGCATTACTAATAGTATATATTCTTTCGCGCAAAAAGTAAATAGAAAAATCGAATTAATAGCAATATGTGGGCAAAAGAGTGAATAAATATAAGATGAAAAGCAAGAGA
>CAZMHF010000035.1:0-16582 GCA_964566025.1 uncultured Lachnospiraceae bacterium
CACAGGCCTATGAGATGGGTCGCTCCCTTTGCGGGAGCGTGGATTGAAATGGATCATATCGAATGAAGCGCTGAGAGAGCTATAGTCGCTCTCTTGTAGGAGCGTGAATTGAAAAAATTTTTATAGGGTGTTCCTACGTACATAGTGGACCACAATATAATCAGAGTGAAATGTAGAGCTATTTTGAACTGCCGAGAATTCCTCGGTAGTTGAACTATAACATAATCAAACTAAAACATAAAAGAACATCCACCTAAGAAAAGTAAAATCATGGAATGAGATTTACAACTATACGACTGACATAAGGAGTATTAGCCAGCGTGTTGGCAATGGTGCGCACATCGGGCTATGGCAAGTGAAACATTAAGATATGTGCAAACAAAAGATGTTTAAGCTCCCACTGAAATAGCAGCGAAGCGGATTACGAGTATCCTCTTTGACAGCGTCGCCTCTCCCCCTCTCACAACAAGTAGTTTCCTATAGTCCAAACGTCATATCTTATACTATTTGAACATTTCTCTTGCAAGAAAATATGCATTTGATATAATGAGAAAAAACGCAAGGCGGAGAAGAATATGACGAAAATATTTTATAATCAACTAGGATACAGACCGACGGATCGCAAGATTGTGAGTGTTGTCGGTGCAGAGCAGGATCGATGGATATTAAAAAATGAAGAACAAGAAATTGTTGCACAGGGCGTGCTTTCTGATGAGAAGTGTGATGAAGCATCGAATGAGAAGGTTTCTTCGATTGATTTGTCAGAAGTCAAAGCAGGTGGAGCGTATCAGCTAGAGGTGGATGAGACGAGTGCTACGATTCAAATTGAAAAGGAACCGTATAAGAAAGCACATATTGATTTGTGTCGATTCTTTTATTTTCAAAGATGCGGATGCGCATTAGAAGAGGAATATGCAGGAGTTTTTAAGCATAAAGAGTGCCATACGACATTGGCGACATTGATTTCGGATGAAAAAGTAAAAAAAGATGTGACGGGTGGTTGGCATGATGCAGGCGACTATGGAAGATATACTGTAGCGGCGACAACGGCACTAGGACATTTACTATATGCGTATGAGATGTATCCAGAGGCATTTGAGGATTCGCTACACATACCAGAAAGCGGAAATTCGCTTCCAGATATTCTAAATGAATGTCGTTATGAACTTGAGTGGCTCTTAAAAATGCAAAAAGAAAATGGAAGCGTCTATCATAAGGTAGCAACTCGTTATTTTTGTGGAATGGTGATGCCAGAGGATGATTCGGATGAACTGTTCTTGTTTGATGAGGGAAGCTGTGCAACGGCGGCATTTACGGCTATCATGGCTATGGCTGCAAGACTTTACTATGAGTACGATAAAGCATTTTCAAAAGAATTAAAAAAGGCAGCGCTAAAGGGCATGGAATGGCTAGAAGAAAATCCAGCGTTTTTACAATTTAGAAACCCTCCAAATGTTATGTCAGGTGAGTATGGCGATGGAAGCGATAAAGATGAGCGCATGTGGGCATATGCCGAACTGTATCGTTTGACAAAAGAAAAAGATTATTTGGAGATGATGGCGACATATATTGATGAAGTGGATACAACGCATTTTGGCTGGGGATCTGTGGGCGGTTTTGCGGCGCTTGGTTATTTGATTGAACGTCAATTTGATGACTCAGAATACAGTGAGATTTTCAAACAGAGATTTACAGAAGAAGCGGATGCATTCGTCGAGATGGCTGAAAATAGTGCCTATGAAACAGCCATGTTGCCAATCGATTATCGTTGGGGAAGTAATATGACAGTGCTTAATAGAGGCGTTGTGTTGGCAGTTGCCTATTATTTTTCAAATGCTAATAAATATAAAACATATATGATGGAGCAATGGAATTATGTATTCGGAAGAAATCCATTGGGGGTTAGCTATGTGACAGGGCTTGGAACAAATGCGTATAGCGATCCTCATCACCGACCAATGGTGGCAGATGGTATTGAAGAAGCGATTCCAGGGTTTGTATCAGGTGGGCCAAATTATGGACGTCAGGACCAACATGTGAGAAGCGTATTTGCGGATGATTTACCACCTGCAAAGGCATTTGCCGATCATTTCTTGAGCTATTCGACAAATGAAATTACAATTTATTGGAACAGTCCAGCAGTATTTTTATCTGCTGCTCTTGCTTAAATGCGTTAACTTCGTTATAATTGGCCTATTAGCAACATAGTTGCGCAACTAAGTTGCAGCAACGTAGTTGCGACAAGAATAGGTAGGTATTTATGGAATTAGGGAAAAAGCAAAAATTAAAAGTAGCATACAAGAAGGACTTTGGCGTTTATTTGACGGATTTGGATGTGGAATTGACAGATGACGTAAGAGGTGTATTGCTTCCTAATCGCCAAGTGCCAGAAGATACACAAGTGGGCGATGTTATTGAAGTCTTTTTGTATAAGGATTCAGAGGGACGAAAAATAGCGACAACAAAAACACCTATGATGGAAATAGGCGAGTTAGCGTATTTGGAAATTGCGGAAATCACAAAAATTGGCGCATTTTTGAAATGGGGACTTGAGCGAGATTTGTTTTTGCCATTTAAGGAGCAAACAACAGAAATTAAAGTGCACGAAAAGTATTTGGTTGCCATGTACTTAGATAAGTCAGAGCGTTTGTGTGCAACGATGCGTATTTATAATTATTTGCGTGACGATAGCGAGTATGTGAAAAATGATATGGTAAAAGGCACAATCTATCAAATTCAACAAGAAAAAGGCGTATTTATTGCTGTAGATAATAAATATTATGGAATGTTGCCAAAGCAAGAACTGCTTCCTAATATGAAAATTGGGCAATCCATAGAGGCAAGAGTTTTTCGTGTAAGAGAAGATGGAAAATTGGATTTAGTTTCGAATCGCCCCATTAAGGAGCAAATTGAAATTGATGCCGAAAAAGTTTTTAAGATTATTGGTGAATTCGGCGGAGAGTTACCATTTGGAGAAAAGGTATCAGCAGAAATTATTCTTAGAGAATTCGGGATGAGTAAGGCTTCGTTTAAACGGGCGCTTGGTCATCTGTTGAAAAATCAAAAGATTACAATAGGCGAAAATGCAATTGCTATAAAGTCATGAATAGTTGAAAATAATTCAAATGCAAGATCTAAAGCAAGCCCTCACGTTTGCGTGAGAAGAAAATAGTGAGGGCTTGCTAGTAGACCTGAAGCGGCTTTCGAGTGTCCGCTTAATAGAAGGTGTAGTGATACGGAGAGAAATGGTTTAAATCACCATTTCTTTCTTGCGTTATTATTGTTCTTGCGATTAGAAATTAAAAATGAATGGCAAATGCGATAGCACGTTTCAATCTCGCCCTCAGTGCAAGTTTGAAGAAGGACTAGCATTTTGTTATAGGTGTCTAGAGAATCGTTTTCACGAAGAAATTGTGCGTAGTTTACATCGAAAGGAGATTTCCCTTCTAGAATGTAATCATAGGACAAATTAAAATAAGAATGTAATTTCTTCAAAACGAAAGAAGAAACGCTACGATAGCCACGCTCTAAGCAACTTAAATAGCTAATGGAAATACCAAGTGCGTTGCTAAGCTGCTCTTGTGTTAGCTCGAGTGCAATTCGTTCATTGCGAATTCTCTGGCCGATAATGCGATCCTCGTCGGAAAGAACTCTGTTTTGTCCGTAGTCAAGATGGCGAGGTAATAGTTCCGCATTTTGCGGAAGGTTTGTTGGAAAGTCTTTATTATTATATTTATCACTCATACGTATATCTCCCTGTATAGTTAATAGACTTGAAACCTCCGTATCATTACAAAGCTATTCTACCATAAGTGGAGTTAATTGTAAAGACAAAAAAGGAAAAAAATAATAGATAATTTGGAATTTACAAAAAGTGAAAAAGGCAATCAATTAGGCGCACAATATGCCAAAAGTATTAAAAAGTAAGAATTTTGACCTCAAAAATTCTTAGAATATAAGAAATTTTATGAGTTATTAAGAGTTTGTTCACAGAAAGTATACAATATCACTAAAAGTTTTTGCTTAGTTTTGTGTATTTGCAATATGGTTTTATGTCGCGAGATAGTTTAGAATAGCAGAATAAAGTAACGTGCTACAGGCATGTGCAGTGATTACTTCATAACAATTCAGGAGGAATTTAATAATGGCAGGATTATCATTAAAGAATGTATGTAAAGTCTACCCTAACGGTTTCGTTGCGGTAAAGGATTTTAACTTAGAAGTAAAAGATAAAGAATTTATTATCTTTGTTGGTCCTTCAGGATGTGGTAAATCTACGACTCTTCGTATGATTGCTGGTCTTGAAGAAATTTCAAGTGGTGAGCTTTGGATCGGCGACAAATTAGTAAATGACGTTGAGCCAAAAGACAGAGATATCGCGATGGTATTCCAGAACTACGCTCTTTATCCACATATGTCTGTATATGACAACATGGCATTCGGTCTTAAATTACGTAAGACACCTAAAAATGAGATTGAAAAGCTTGTAAATGAAGCTGCAAAGATTCTTGGTATTGAGCCATTACTTGATCGTAAGCCAAAAGCTTTATCAGGTGGTCAAAGACAACGTGTTGCTATGGGTCGTGCTATCGTTCGTAATCCTAAAGTATTCTTGATGGATGAGCCGCTATCAAACCTTGATGCAAAACTTCGTGTTCAGATGCGTATTGAAATCTCAAAACTACACCAAAGACTTGAGACAACAATCATCTACGTTACACATGATCAGACAGAGGCTATGACACTTGGTACAAGAATCGTTGTTCTTAAAGATGGTTTGATCCAACAAGTAGATACTCCTCAAAATCTATACAACAAACCAGTAAACAAATTCGTTGCTGGATTTATCGGTTCACCTCAAATGAACTTGATTGAAGCAATGGTAGAGAGAATTGACAATGACGTAGTAGTTCTTTTCGGAGAGTACAAAATCGTTCTTCCAGAAGCAAAAGGAAAAATCCTTGAAGCTGAAGGTTATGTTGGAAAAGAAGTTATCTTCGGTATTCGTCCAGAAGATATTCATGATGAAGAAATGTTCTTAGACACATCAAAAGGAAGCATTATCAACGCAACAATCCGTGTTTACGAATTGCTTGGTGCTGAAGTTTACTTATACTTTGATGTTAAAGATCAAAGCTTTACAGCAAGAGTTAATCCTCGTACAAATGCAAGACCTGGTGATACAGTTAAATTTGCATTCGATATGTCAAAAATTCATATCTTTGATAAAGAAACAGAATTATTTATTATTAACTAATTTATAAAATAAAAAAGCCATGGGTGAAAACCCGTGGCTTTTTTTGAGGAAAACCATTAAAAGTTTGTGAACGATTTAAGTTTTGCTTTCTTTTCTTCGCAAAATGATTTAGAATAGAAGGAGCATTATCTTCATAAATCTAGGGGGAATACGGATGATTTCAAATCAGATATTACAAAGTACAATTGATGGTCTAAAAAATATTGCAAGAATTGATCTTTGCATTTGCGAAACAGATGGAAAGACACTTGCCTCAACATTTTCACAGTCACACGAGATGGCTTCGGCGATTGCATTGTTTTCGCGCTCTGAAGCGGAAAGCCAAGTGCTTGCAGGATATCATTTTTTGAAAATATTCGACGAAGGCTCACTAGAATACATTTTATTAGTGAAGGGATCAGGCGAGGATGCGTATTTGTTGGGAAATATGGTGGCATTCCAGATTCAAAGCTTGATAATTGCCTACAAGGAGAGATTTGACAAGGATAACTTTGTGAAGAATTTATTGTTGGACAATCTCCTATTGGTGGATATTTATAATCGTGCGAAGAAATTGCATATTGATACGAGCGTGAAAAGGGTTGTTTTCATTGTTGAGACGAAAAACGACAAAGAGGCCAATTCGAATGCATTAGAAACCATCAGAAGTTTGTTTTCAACGCGAACCAATGATTTTATTACAGCGGTAGACGAAAAGAACATTATTGTTGTCAAGGAAGTAAAATCGGGTGAGAGTTATTCTGAATTGGAAAAAACGGCTAGAGTGATGTTAGATATGATCAATACAGAGGCGATGGCGAGAGTTCATATTGCGATTGGCACAATTGTAAATGAAATTAAAGAAGTATCTCGCTCGTATAAGGAAGCGAAGATGGCGCTAGATGTTGGAAAGATTTTTTATAGCGACAAGAGTATTATTGCGTACTCAAATTTGGGCATCGGTCGTTTGATATATCAATTGCCAATTCCGCTTTGCAAGATGTTTATCAAAGAGATTTTCGGAGGTCATTCACCAGATGATTTTGATGAGGAGACATTAGCCACGATTAATAAGTTTTTTGAGAACGATTTGAATGTATCAGAGACATCTCGTGAGTTGTATATTCACAGAAATACGCTGGTATATCGTCTTGACAAAATTGAAAAGACAACAGGCCTTGATTTGAGAGTATTTGACCATGCGATTATTTTTAAAATTGCATTGATGGTTGTGAAATATATGAATTATATGGAGCGTAGTGATTATTAGAAATCATGGCACAACAAAAAAAGTACTAAGGAGAAAATATGAACATTTATAATGAAGACGATTACGAGCACAACAATGAGTATTACGACAATCAGCCAAAGGTGGATAATCCGCGAGAAAACACAGAAGAAAATAGTTTTCGTCATGGGTTGTTATTTGGCACTATTTTTTCGTTGGCGATTTTTGCTGTGTTATTGATCGTTCTATCGATTACGGGAAATCTAACATTTAAAAAGCCTTCAAAGGTAGCTGAGGGTGAAATAAGTCTTGACTACAATGCAGTCAATGAAAAACTTCAAAAACTTCTTAAAAAAATCGATTCGGATTTTTTATTTGAAGCCGATGTGGAAATGCTTGAAAATCATATTTACAAGGGTTTGATGGCGGGGTTGGATGATCCGTATTCTGTATATTATACCGCTGAGGAGTATGCAGACATGAACCAATCGACCAATGGAAACTATGTTGGAATCGGTGTGAGTGTTACGCAAGATCCATCGACAATGGAAATTGTTATTGCCAGCGTGTTTGATGATTCGCCTGCAAAGGAAAGTGGTTTCATGATGGATGACATTATCGTTGCTGTGGGAGAGCTGGATGTAACGGGAATGGACATGAGCGAAGTAGTTACCTATATTAAGGGAGAAGAAGGAACAAAAGTTGTTGTAAAAGTATATCGCCCAAGCATAAAGGATTATGTGGAAATGACGGTAGAGCGTCGTAAGGTGGAAATGACAACGGTATCACATAAAATGTTGGAGGACGATATTGGTTATATTCTTATTACGGAATTTGCTGGTGTGACACCAGCTCAATTTAATAAAGCGATCGAAGCATTAGAAAAGGAAGGTGCAAAGGCACTAATATTGGATGTGCGAAGCAATCCGGGCGGATTATTGACTTCGGTTGTTTCGATGTTGGATAAAATTTTGCCAGAGGGACGCCTTGTTTCGACGGAGACAAAAAAGGGAAAGGAGAGCGAATATTTTTCTGATGAAAAATGTATTGATCTTCCGATTGCCGTTTTGATTAATGGTTATAGTGCCTCTGCATCAGAAATTTTTGCAGGAGCAATTAAGGATTATGAGTGGGGAACGATTATTGGCGTGACGACATATGGCAAGGGAATTGTTCAAAATATTATTCCGTTTAAGGATGGAAGCGCTATTAAGCTGACAATCTCAAATTATTTTACACCAAAGGGAGAAAGTATTCACAAAGTTGGCGTATCACCCGATATTGAGGTGAAGTTGAATGCGCAGCCAAATGCGGAAGAACCTTATAATGGTGATAATCAGCTTCAAAAAGCCGTTGAAGTGTTACAAGAAAAATTGCAATAACAAAACTAGAATTAATAGGAGCTTTCGCATAGTAGCGAAGGCTCTTTTACATAGTGTAAAAAGTGAACAAGAAATAGAACAATTGTTCTATTTCCGCTATACAATTGGCAAAGAATGTGTTATACTGAATGAACAATTTAGCAATTGAATTAAGAGCAATTATAATGAGGCAAAGGTATTAAAAGATTAGGTGAAACGATATGGCGAAATTCAAATTACAAGCACCCTTTGAGCCGACAGGCGACCAACCACAAGCGATCGAGGCGTTGGTGAAGGGATTTAAAGAGGGCAACCAATTTCAAACACTATTGGGAGTGACAGGTTCGGGAAAGACATTTACGATGGCGAACATTATTCAGGCGCTTCAAAAACCAACCTTAATCATTGCCCACAATAAAACATTGGCAGCACAATTATATAGCGAATTTAAGGAGATGTTTCCCGAGAATGCCGTAGAGTATTTTGTATCGTACTATGACTATTATCAGCCAGAAGCATATGTTCCGTCTACGGATACATTTATTGAGAAGGATTCATCGATCAATGATGAGATTGATAAACTGCGCCATTCGGCGACAGCGGCACTTGTTGAGCGCGAGGATACGATTGTGATTGCGTCAGTATCGTGTATTTATGGATTAGGAAGCCCAATCGATTATAAGGAGATGGTGGTTTCGTTGCGACCAGGTATGCAAAAGGATCGCGATGTCGTGATCGAAGACCTAATTGTGAATCAATATATGAGAAATGAGATAGATTTTCATCGTGGCACATTTAGAGTGAAGGGAGATGTTGTAGAGGTGCATCCAGCATCCTATCCTGACTCACTAGCAGTTCGGATTGAGTTTTTCGGTGATGAGATTGAGAAAATTTCAGAAATTGATCCATTGACTGGACAAGTCAAAAGTGTGATCAATCACATTGCGATTTTTCCAGCATCACACTATGTGGTGCCACCAGAAGCGATTGAAAGAGCAGCCAAGGCGATATTGGCAGAGTTGAATACGCAGATGCACTATTTTAAAGATGAGAATAAGTTAATCGAATTACAAAGGATTTCTGAGAGGACACGTTTTGATGTGGAGATGATGCGGGAGACGGGATTTTGCTCAGGTATCGAGAATTATTCAAGGCATTTGACGGGGATACCAGAGGGTGCGCCACCACATACATTGATTGATTATTTTAAAGATGAGTTTTTGATGATTGTGGATGAATCGCATATTACGATTCCGCAAGTGCGTGGAATGTATGCAGGGGATCGGTCGAGAAAAACAACATTAGTTGAATTTGGATTTCGCTTGCCGTCAGCGATGGATAATCGCCCGCTGAATTTTACGGAATTTGAGAGCAAAATCGATCAGATGTTATTTGTATCAGCGACGCCAAGTACTTATGAAGCGGAGCATGAACTATTGCGAGCGGAGCAAGTGATTCGTCCGACGGGATTACTGGATCCACAAATCGAGGTGAGACCGATAGAGGGACAAATCGATGATCTGATTAGCGAAGTGAGGAAGGAAGTTGAAGCAAAGAATAAAGTGCTTGTGACGACATTGACAAAACGCATGGCAGAAGATTTGACGGACTATATGAAGGATGTTGGTATTCGAGTTCGTTATTTGCATTCCGATATTGATACGCTAGAGCGTATTGAGATTATACGAGATATGCGCCTTGACGTATTTGATGTGCTGATTGGTATCAATTTGTTGCGTGAAGGACTTGATATACCAGAGATTGCGTTAGTGGCGATTTTAGATGCTGACAAGGAAGGATTTTTGCGTTCAGAGACTTCTTTGATTCAGACAGTTGGGCGAGCGGCGCGTAATGCACAGGGGCATGTTCTTATGTATGCGGATAGAATTACCGATTCGATGAATAAGGCGATTAGCGAAACAAATCGTCGTCGTGTTATTCAAGAAAAGTACAACGAAGAGCATGGAATTACACCACAGACGATTCAAAAAGCAATTCGTGGTTTGATTAGTATTTCGAAAGAAGCCCAAAAGGCGAGTGCACAATTAGAACGCGATCCAGAATCGATGAGTACGAAAGAAATTTTGGCATTGATTGCGAAGTTAGAGAAGCAAATGCGAAAGGTTGCCGCCGATTTGGATTTTGAAACGGCTGCCGATTTGCGTGACCAGATAACCGATTTAAAAAAACATTTAGAGGATTAGGATTATGAATAAAAAGCAATATATAACGGTGCGTGGTGCCAATGAACACAATTTAAAAGGGATAAATGTCAAAATTCCGCGAAATGAGCTAGTTGTTTTGACAGGGCTTAGTGGTTCGGGAAAATCATCATTGGCATTTGATACAATTTATGCAGAAGGACAGAGACGCTATATGGAATCGCTTTCTTCTTATGCTCGTATGTTTTTGGGACAGATGGAAAAGCCAAATGTTGAAAGTATAGAAGGATTATCACCAGCGATTTCAATTGATCAAAAATCAACCAATCGAAATCCTCGTTCTACTGTTGGGACAGTGACGGAAGTATATGATTATTTTCGATTGCTATATGCGCGGATTGGAATTGTGCATTGTCCACAGTGTGGAAGAGAAATTTATCGTCAAAGCGTAGACCAGATGGTAGATCAGATTTTTGAATTAGAGGACGGTACAAAAATCCAAATTATGGCGCCGATTGTGCGTGGTCGAAAAGGTACACATGCAAAGATATTGGAGCAGGCGAAAAAAAGTGGTTATGTGCGTGTGAGAATTGATGGCAATCTATACGAGCTTTCAGAAACGATCACATTGGATAAGAATATTAAGCATAGTATAGAAATCGTCATTGACCGATTGGTTGTGAAAAAGGATATTCGTTCACGACTAAGCGATTCGATTGAGACGGCGTTGCAATTATCAGAAGGATTATTATTTGTGGATGTGATTGGTGGCGAGACATTGTTGTTTAGCCAAGAGTTTGCGTGTCCAAAATGTGGAATTAACATTCCAGATATTGAGCCAAGAAGCTTTTCATTCAACAATCCGTTCGGTGCCTGTCCAGATTGTTTTGGCTTAGGCTATACAATGGAATTTGACGAAGATTTGATGATTCCCGATAAATCATTTTCTATCAAGGAAGGTGCAATTTCGGTGATGGGGTGGCAATCTGCAACAACAAAAGGAAGCTTTACACATTCCATATTAGAAGCATTAGCAAAAGAGTACAACTTCCGTTTGGATGTGCCATTTCAAGAGTATTCAAAAGATATTCAAGATTTATTAGTTCGTGGAATAAATTCAAGACCTGTCAAGGTGCATTATAAAAGCCAGCGAGGGGTTGGCGAATACGATGTTACATTTGAAGGCTTGATTAAAAATATGCAAAGGCGCTATCGTGAAACTTCTTCAGAAGGACAAAAGGCAGAGTATGAAAGCTATATGAATATTTCTCCTTGTTCAACGTGTAAGGGGATGCGATTAAAATCAGAATTTTTGGCAGTAACCGTTTCGGATAAAAATATTTTTGAAATTACGTCAATGACAATTAAAGAATTGCATAGCTATTTGCAAACGATGGCACTTGGGAAAACGCACGAACTAATTGGCGGTCAAATTCTAAAAGAAATTAAGGGAAGAATTGATTTCTTGATGAATGTAGGGCTTGAGTATCTGAGTTTATCGCGCGCAACAGCCTCTCTTTCGGGTGGGGAAATGCAGCGAATTCGCCTTGCGACACAAATCGGATCAGGTTTAGTTGGGGTGGCTTATATTTTGGACGAACCGAGTATAGGCTTGCATCAAAGAGACAATGATAAGCTATTGGAAACGTTATTCCGCTTGCGTGATTTAGGTAATTCCGTAATTGTTGTAGAGCATGATGAAGACACGATGATGGCAGCAGACCATATTATTGATATTGGGCCTGGTGCGGGCGATCATGGTGGAGAGGTAGTGGCTGAAGGAACAGCACAGGAGATTATGGACAATGAAAACTCCATTACGGGAGCGTATTTAAGTGGCAAAATTTCTATTCCCGTCCCGAAGAAGCGAAGAGAATCAACAGAGTTTATCTCGATTTATGGAGCGAGGGAGAATAATTTAAAAAATATACGCGTTGATTTTCCGATTGGTGTGATGACTTGTGTGACAGGTGTTTCGGGTTCAGGAAAAAGCTCCATTGTGAATGAAATTTTATATAAGAGTCTTGCCAAAAAGCTTAATCGTGCAAAAATCATTGCGGGCGATCATGATCGGATAGAAGGCGTTGAAAAACTAGACAAGGTAATTAATATTGACCAAAGTCCCATTGGCAGAACGCCGCGTTCGAATCCGGCAACATATACAGGTGTATTCGACTTGATTCGTGACTTGTTTGCATCAACCAAAGAAGCAAAAACAAAAGGTTATTCAAAGGGGCGATTTAGTTTCAATGTAAAAGGCGGACGTTGTGAAAATTGCAAGGGCGATGGCATTATCAAAATCGAAATGCATTTCTTGCCAGACGTATATGTGCCTTGCGAAGTATGCGATGGAAAACGCTATAATCGCGAAACGTTAGAAGTGCTATACAAAGGAAAAAGCATTAGTGATGTACTAGGTATGACAGTAGAAGAGGCGTTGCCATTTTTTGAGAATGTCCCTTCCGTACGCAATAAGATTGCGACCTTACATGAAGTAGGTCTATCGTACATTCGCTTGGGACAGCCATCAACAACCCTATCTGGTGGTGAAGCACAACGTGTAAAATTGGCGACGGAGCTTAGCAGAAGGGGAACAGGAAAGACGGTTTATATTTTGGATGAGCCAACCACAGGCTTGCATTTTGCAGATGTTCATAAGCTTGTAGAGATTTTAGAACGCCTATCAAGTAGCGGAAATACGGTAATAGTGATAGAGCATAATTTAGATGTCATTAAGACAGCAGATTATATTATTGATGTTGGTCCTGAAGGTGGCAGCGAAGGTGGCATGATTATTGCAAAAGGAACACCTGAGCAGGTTTCTAAAATTCCTGAGAGCTATACGGGGCAGTATTTGAAAAAGTATTTAGGATAAGCATATGATTATTGAACAAGAATTAAGTTTACAGCAAAAGCTAGAGATTCTTTCTGGCGCGGCTAAATACGATGTGGCGTGTACTTCAAGTGGAGTGGATCGAGCGGGAAGCAAGGACGGAATGGGCAATGCAAAAGCATGTGGAATTTGTCATAGTTTTTCGTCGGATGGACGTTGTATTTCGTTGCTAAAAGTACTTATGAGCAATGAATGTGTTTTTGATTGCAAGTATTGCATTAATCGATCTTCAAATGATGTTGTGCGAACATCTTTTGAGCCGGATGAGTTGGTTCGCCTAACAATGGAGTTTTACCGAAGAAACTATATTGAAGGGTTGTTTTTAAGCTCGGGCGTAGTGAAAAATCCTACATATACGATGGCTTTGATGTATGAAGCGATTTACAAATTGCGCAACGAATATAATTTTTATGGATATATTCATATTAAAACGGTGCCTGGTGCAGATCCTCAAATTATTGAAGAATTAGGGTTTTTAGTGGATAGAATGAGTGTGAATTTGGAGTTTCCCACGGCGGACGGATTGAAAAAGCTTGCACCAAACAAAACGCGTAAGACAATTCTTACGCCAATGAAGCAAATTCAAAATAGTATCAATCATGCGACACCAAGACTGTTGCTTCGTGAAGATTCCTCTATATATGGCAAGAATGAGTCAATACAATTTCAATCAGTCCATAAAGATGAGAACAAGATTGTTGTTGGAAATACATTGCGTGAAAATATCGAGGAGCTGCATATATCAAAGGCTAGTCGTAGTGATATTGGTAAAAGGCATTCTTCTTATGGATACAAAATAAATGGTCGCGCATCGCGATTTGCTCCAGCGGGACAAAGTACGCAAATGATTATAGGGGCAACAGAAGAAAAAGACTATCATACATTGGTGGTTAGCGAAACGCTATATAAGAATTACAATTTAAAACGTGTGTTTTATTCGGCGTATATTCCGCTTGTTAATGATTCAAGCTTGCCAGCATTAGGGACGAAGGTGCCTCTTTTACGGGAGCATCGTTTATATCAAGCAGATTGGTTGCTTCGATTTTATGGATTTCAGGCAAAGGAACTATTATCGGAAGAGCGGCCAAATTTCAATGAACAATTGGATCCAAAGTGTGAGTGGGCGCTTCGCCATTTAGGAGATTTTCCGATGGAGATTATGAAGGCAGATTACTATAGTTTGCTTCGTATCCCTGGGATTGGCGTGCGCTCGGCAAGACGAATCGTGATGGCGCGAAGAACGGCAAATCTTAGTTTTGCGGATTTAAAGAAAATGGGAGTCGTATTAAAGAGAGCGCATTATTTTATTACATGCAATGGAAAAACGATGTACCCTTTGCGAATGGACGAAGATTTTATTACACGACAAATTGTTTCCAATGATCGCAATAAGAATTGGAAAAGCGCAGGAAATAATCGATTTGAACAGCTTAGTTTATTTGAAAAAGAGGACAAGCCCTCAATTTTGTTGCCAACAACAGAAGATGTTAAGGCAAGTGTATTTGGAGAGTTGTGATGAAGAAAAACTATGTATTTGAGTGCGAAGATACTACGAATGGAATTTACACAGCGATTTATAAAGCTTGGGAAGAAAAAAATCGACAAGGACTTTCGCATGAAGAAATCAGCTTGCAATTGAATCATGATGGAACGCGCACCTTTTTTTCAGAATACATACCTGTTGCATCAGAAGATAACTTGGCAGAAAAAGTCGCCATAAAAGTGCGAACATTAGGTTATGAAGTAAATGAGATGATTTATTATGCAACATTATCGCATGAAAAGGATAAGGCAAATACCATTTATCATTTTCTAGCACTTGCGATTAGGCATGGAAAAAAGGTAGTCGATATGCTGCATAATCCATATGTGATGAGGATTATGCAATTACGCCGTCGTGTGAGAAATGAAGTACATAATTATTTAGGATTCGTTCGCTTTGCCGATTTGGTAGAGGGTGTGTTATATGCGAAAATCAAGCCAAAGGGTAGTGTTTTATATTTATTGGGCGATCATTTTTCAAAACGCCTAGCAAAGGAAAATTTTATTATTCACGATGCAACACACAAATTAGCGCTAATTCATGAAAAACAACGAGATTGGTATATCGCAAGTGAAGAATTATTGCCTAGGGAAGTATTTGATGAGGCGGGTATATCAAAGAGCGATCATTATGCACTTCTTTGGAAAAGCTTCTTTGAATCCATAGCAATTGCAGAACGCGAAAACAAGCATTGTCAGGATAATCACCTATACAAACGTTATCGTGAAAATATGATAGAATTTTCGCAAGACGAAAAAAACTGATTAAATCTAGAGTTTGATGTTGATTAATGAGGGGCAAATGTGATAAAGTTTAAGAGTTCGAGTTCGTTATACTAATATTGTCTAAATACAGGAGGAAATTAACATGCAACAAGATATGATTGTGATCCTAGACCTTGGTAGTACTGAAAATACAACATTGGCACGTGATATTCGCGAAATTGGTGTGTATAGTGAGATTTATCCGCATGATATCACCCTTGAAGAATTAAAAGCATTGCCAAATGTAAAAGGTATTATTTTATATGGCGGTGAGAATAATATAATTGATGGCATTGCAATTGATGTGAATAAAGAAATTTTTGAAGCAGGAATTCCTGTGTTTGCAATTGATCATAAAAATGAAAATTGTGCGTTGAATTTTACAAACTATGCGGATGCAAAAGCCTATCTTAATGAATTCGTCTTTGAAAAATGCCAAGCGCAAGCGAATTGGAACATGAAAAATTTTGTGGCAGATCAAGTGGAGCTAATTAGAAAGCAAGTAGGCAATCGAAAAGTTCTTTTGGCACTTTCGGGTGGAGTAGATAGCTCCGTTGTGGCAGCATTGCTAATTAAAGCAATCGGAAGACAACTTGTATGTGTTCATGTGAATCATGGACTTATGCGTAAAGGCGAATCAGAAAGCGTTATTCAATTATTTAGAGATGAATTGAATGCCAACTTGATTTATGTGGATGCAACAGAGCGTTATTTGACAAAGTTAGAAGGCGTTGCAGATCCAGAAGAGAAGAGAAAAATCATCGGTACAGAGTTTATTCGTATTTTTGAAGAAGAAGCAAGAAAACAAGAAGGTATTGATTTCTTAGCACAAGGTACGATTTACCCAGATATCGTAGAAAGCGGAACAAAAACAGCGAAAATGGTGAAATCACACCACAATGTAGGCGGACTTCCAGAAGATCTTCAATTTGAGCTTGTTGAGCCAATTCGTCAATTGTTCAAAGATGAAGTTAGACAATGCGGTTTGGAATTAGGATTGTCGGATGAAATGGTGTACCGTCAACCATTCCCAGGACCAGGACTTGGCGTACGTTGTCTAGGTGCAATCACAAGAGATAGATTAGAAGCAGTTCGTGAGTCAGATGCTATTCTTCGCGAAGAATTTAAAATTGCAGGACTTGATAAAAAGGTATGGCAATACTTTACCGTTGTTCCTGATTTTAAATCAGTTGGCGTTCGTGATAATGCACGTTGTGAAGAATATATGGTTGTACTACGTGCCGTTAACACCATTGATGCAATGACAGCAACAATAGAAGAAATCGAGTGGCCAATCCTCATCAAGATTCGCGACCGAATCCTAGCAGAAGTGAAAAACATTAACCGCGTATGCTACGATATTAGCCCAAAACCCATTGCGACTATAGAGTTTGA
>CAZMHF010000036.1:0-13839 GCA_964566025.1 uncultured Lachnospiraceae bacterium
GTCAATTCGGATACTCGAAATCCGCTTCGCTACTTTCTCGCATTGGAATAGAGACTAGTTATTTAGTAATTCTGTCAATGAAATTCCATAGAAAAAATCATGTGAGAGCTTGTCATATTGCTGCCACATAGAAAGCGTTGGGCATACGCTTTCGCGCGCACATATGTCGGCACCCGGGAGAAGACAAGCGACAGGAGAAAGCTGTTCACCAGCAGATTCTAAAATTTCACCAACAAGATATTCGGATGGTTTTTTGAGAAGCTTATAACCACCACCCTTGCCACGCATACCAGTAATTAGTTTTTCTTTCACCAATGCTTTTATAATAATCTCCATATATTTTTCAGAGATTCCTTGACGAGTTGCAATATCTTTTAAAGGAATATAAGATGTTGGATCTTGGGTAGCTAAATCAATCATTAAGCGAAGTGCATAACGTCCTTTTGTTGAAATCATTGTGGTAGGTACCTCCTGTATAGTCTATTGATTAAGTATAACAGAAAAAGGTGCAAAAACAATACCAATTAACCTATTTACATAGAAGGTTTATAGTAGTAAGATGAGATCACAAAAGAAGTGACAAGGAGACAGGCACACCATTAACCGTAGAAGGTGAGGAGTTTATTGGCTACGCAAGGCAAGTACTAGAGCGGTACGAGCTATTAGATGCCAAATACATAGGAAGAAAAGAAAGCAAAAAGAAGTTTAGTGTGTCCATGCAACATTACACATTTGCGGTAGATGCCTTTATCCAAACCAGTCAATTCGGATAATCGAAATCCGCTTCGCTATTTTCTTGGTTGTGCTGCATTAGAAGACTATAAAAGGAAAAATGAAAGCATCTAAAACGCATAAAATGCAGGAAAGTGCTTTGAAAGTAAGGGGGGGTTCGTATTTGTATTGGCTCTTTTGTGATTTTCGATTATAATGGTGATAGAATATAGATTGGAGAATATACATGGAGCGAAAAATAAAAAAAATCAGTGAATCAAAGGCAGAACAAGTTCAAATTGTATTGTATTCGGATACGAATAGTAGTGGGCGCCTATTCGGTGGACAATTGATGCAATGGATCGATATTGTGGCAACCGTTGTGGCACGTCGCCACGCAGAATGTGAAGTAACGACCGTTGCAGTGGATCACTTGAATTTTATGGAAGCGTCATATGTAGGTGATACAGTAATTTTGCGCGGACATATTACGTATGTTGGTAAAACATCAATGGAAGTAAAGGTGGATACCTATTCAGAGAGTTTGAAGGGAAAACGCAGGCATGTAAATCGTGCCTATTTTGTGATGGTGGGACTTGATAAGGAAGGAAATCCTTGTGTGGTGCCTAGTTTAGAGCTTGTGACAGAAGAAGAAAAGAGAGAATGGGAAGAAGCTCAAAAAAGAAGCAAGTTGAGAAAATAAAAAATGTAAAAAAACCGAAAAATAATTGCATGCGGCTTTCAAATATGGTATACGTATTACTTATTTCAAATATAACTTTAAGTAATAGAGATGATAGATAAGAAAGGTGAATGTGATGAAGATAAACCAAATTACAGTAAGATTTCAAGATACCCTAAGACGATTAGTTATGCAAAGCTTACTAATCGCATTTTTCATAGTCGGATTTACACAAATCTGCTTGGCGGAGAGTGAATCTTCTGTTGAAGATGGATCAATAGACAAGCCTTATCTTATTGAAAATGTTGATGATTTAGAACAGTTAGCAATTAATGTGAATAATGGAAAGTAATATAAGGATACATATTTCAAATTAGTAAACGACATTGACCTAGAAGGGTTTGTTGCAAAAGGTGAAACTGCAGAAGATAACAACCCCGAAAAAAACAAGGGATGGAAACCGATTGAACAAGATAAAAGTTTCCAAGGAATATTTGTTGGAACAAGCGTTTATGACAAAGAGTGCGATGGTACCAACGTAGCTATTATTAAAAATGCTGGTGTATTAGAAGTACTTATCGAGGGGGCACGTGTTAACCTTATAGTAGGTAATGCAACCTTTAATGGCACAAATGCTGGCGAAGATATGATTGTTACATTTGATGGATTTAGCCTTTCAGGTGAAGATGCACAATACTAAGAATTAAGTGGACAGCCAGAGAGTGTTAGGGCGAGTATTTTACAATCAGAAAGTCCTAATACATCGGATTATAATCATCACATCGTACTTGCTATGCTATTAGCGGCTCTTGCATCCATCGGGGCGGTTATTACAAAAACAAAAAGAAAAGACGCATAAAACAAAAGATTAAAAGCATTCTGTTTACTAAAGCAGAATGCTTTTTTTTATGACAAAAGTAATAAATGAAATCTATCAAATGTAACTACGCTTTTTGTGAGAAGCAGACTATACTTGTATCATAACGAGGAGGTTCTTTTATGAATGAATATGTTGTGATTAAAAACTTGATAAAAAATTATGGCGACTTGTGCGCAGTGGATAACCTTAGTTTTAGTGTAAATGAGGGTGAGATTTTTGGTTTATTAGGGCCGAATGGTGCTGGAAAATCAACGACAATGAATATCATTACAACATTAGATAGCTTTGATAAAGGAAGTATTTCAATCGCAGGATTTGATAGACTTAAACAAAAAGACGAAATAAAACAATTGATTGGCATGGTTCCACAAGAAGTTGCCCTTTATCCATATTTGTCAGCCTTAGAAAATGTCGAGTTTTTTGCATCGTTATATGGCATAAAAGGCGATAAATTACGTTCTATGGCGATGGAAGCACTTGAATTTGTTGGATTGGCAAGTCGTGCAAAAATACGTCCTAAGAAAATGTCGGGCGGTATGAAACGCCGATTAAATATTGCTTGTGGAATTGCTCATAATCCAAAACTTATTATTATGGATGAGCCAACGGTTGGGGTAGATGCACAATCACGTGATCATATTTTAGAATCAATTCGTACATTAAAAGCAAAAGGAGCTACTGTGATTTATACATCTCACTATATGAATGAAGTGGAATCAATTTGTGATCGAATTGCGATTATTGATCATGGGCAGCTTGTTGCCATTGGCACAGAAACAGAGCTAGTATCGCTTATTACGGATAGCAAAAAAATATCGATTAAAACACGCTTTCATAGTGATTTTGATGAAAAAGAATTTATAAAAAGCACATTAAAGCTAGCGAATGTAGCTAATGTACGTGTAGAGAGTGATACCGTTTTTATTACAACAAACCTTGATTGTCGTGATTTTTCACATATTATTGAGCAATTTGGAATCTATCAATTACCCATTGCTTCTGTTAATGTAGAAATTCCAGATTTAGAAACGGTGTTCTTAACGCTTACTGGACACGAGATACGATAGGAGATACATAGATGATTGCGACAATGATAAAAGAAATAAAACGGTTTTTTCGAGATCCAGGTACGGTTTTCTTTACGATTATTTTTCCACTGCTTCTCATTTTCGTGTTGGGAAGTTTTTTGGAGAATATGGATAATGCCGATAATGCGGTTGGTGAAATTAACATTCATTACTACTCCTTAAATGTTGATACACAAAATGAGACAGCTATGATGACATTTCTTGAATCCCTTTATAAAAGTAGTGGTGTTTTCTATGAAATAACGGAAGATTTAGAAGCCTCGTTAGAAAAAGTTGACCAGAGTAAGTTAGATGGTGTAATAGCTTTTCAGGAAGAAGAAATTACGTGGTATACAGGCATAAATGATATAAAAAATCGAACAATGGAATTGCTGTTAAATGGATTCAATCGAACGAAGGCCATCTATATATCTGTAGCAAAACAACAACCCGAATTGTTAGATGAAATAGATCAAGTAGAAGAAAACCCGATGAGCGATTACACATCTACGAAGGATTTAGGCGTTAATCGAACAATGATTGATTATTATGCGATTGCTATGATTGTTATGTCGTTATTTATGTCAAACCTAATTGTTGGAGCAAATAGTGTGCGAGAGGAAAAGCAGCTTAGTACAAATAGACAATTGTTCATTTCTCCTATGAGTAAAGCAAATATATATATCGGACGCGTGATAGGAAATACCATTCCAGCCATTCTCCAATTTGTTGTGATAATGGTATCAAGTGTTGTGCTGTTTGGGGCAAATTATTGCAAAGATATAAAGGGAAATATAATGCTTATTGCGATGATGCTTTGTGCAACGATTGCAATTATTAGTATTGGCATGTTTATCTGCTTGTTTTGGAAGCAAGATCCAGCGGGAATTCTTATGCCTATCGCATGGGGAATGTTGTTTGTATCAGGAATTTTTTCGAAAGAAATTCATTGGGAAGGTGTCTCAGAATATATGCCACCTAATTTGATTAAAGAGGCAGCCTTTGATTTAACCATTTTTGGGCGCTATGAAAGTGCGTGGAATGTTATTGGAGTCAGCATACTTTTGGTGATTGTCTTTACGGCTCTTGGGACAATGGTGTATTGTAGAAAGGGAGGCGGAAAATAATATGAGAAACATTATAAAAATCTTATCACTTAGTATTCGAAGAAAAAAAGTCATGTTGCTTTTAGCCGTTGCAGCCTCTTTGTTACTATGCCAATTGTACAATGTCGGAAAAGGAATGGTTGACTTTTTTGGAGCAAAAACGATTTGTGTGGGTGTTATCGACCATGATAGAAGTGTCTTATCAAGTGATTTGGAGAATTATTTAACACAATCATTGGGAATGGAAATCGTACACGAAAGCTACGATGAGTTGTCAACAAGACTTCTTAACAAAGATATTTCGGTGATTATTGAAATTCCTCAAAATATGTATGTAAAAACAATTGCTCAAGAAAAAGAAACATTTGTGATTACCTCATTAGATGATTATGAAAATATCGCCTTTATTGAAGCGTACCTAAATACCTATATGCGTGGAATTGAGACCATTGCGCAAGTGGCAAAGAAAGATGAAAACGTATTTAATGAGATGCTTTCAAACATGGAAACGGATCCAATTCAAATGGAAAGTGCGATTGTATCACAGAGAGAAGAAGAAAAGGCGAGAGCAGGATTTTCATTTGCACTAGGATTTCTAACAATGATGATAGGGATGTTGGCAGTCTTTGTTTCGTTGACCATTTTGGATGATAAGATTATGCAAACATATAATCGGATGCGGATTTCGAAAATCAAGCCAATTGAATATATTTTAGGGACAGCTTTATTTGGAATTATCACATTAAGTATATGCGCAATTGGTATATATTTGTATGTGGGCATGGGTGGAGTTGATGTAGGGATTCCATTAGGGATTTCAATGATAGCGACAGGATTGATGATTTTATTTAGTGTTGGATTTGCTATTATGATTGCTCTTTTAGCAAAAACGACAGATACCGCTGTATCCGTTACGATTGGGTTTACTTCGATTGCTTGTATTGTAGGCGGTGTATATTTTCCAATTGATGACGCCGTTAAAACCATTAAAAATCTTTCGTATTTTACACCACATTATTGGTTTACCAATCTTATTTCAAAATATGAGGATATCAATGTGCTTAATCACATGCTGATTCTTAGTTTATTTGTTATTCTCGTTTATCTTATTTCAGCAGTAGTATTTGCTAAGCGAAAGTGATAAAATTAGTGTATTAGGATAGAGAGGAGCAAGACGTTGAATAAAAATACACTATATTTTATGACAAAACTGATTGCTCTACTTGGCGGAGTGGCTATCAATTTTTCGGCGAATATGGATATCATCGCTTATGTGATATCTATACTCGCCTTTTGCTGTTTGTTTTTACTAGATTTCTTAATGAGCATCCTGAAGAAAGAAAAAAAGTTGAACACATTGCTGATTCTGACGAGTATATTGGTAGCTTTGTGGCTTGGAGAAGAATATTGTGTGCTGGTCATCATTTCGATGATTCAACTAATTGATTTACTCACAGACGGCAATATGTTTTATCAAATGTCCTTTGTTGTGACGATGCTTATGATGCTTATTCTAAAACCGTCTTCGCTATATATTATACTACTGGTTATCATTGAGGCACTATTTGTATTTGCTCGAATCGCTGTCTTAAAACTAGCTTCTTATAATGAGCGAATTAATGAGCTACGAAGAGAAAATGTGGAAAATAAAAAAGCAATATCCGACATGAGCCATTACACAAAAGTGCTACATGAGATGACCGTTATGGAGGAGAGAAATCGTTTTTCATCGCGTATCCATGATGAGTTAGGACATAGTATATCAGGAAGTATTATTTTATTAGAAGGTGCTAGGTTACATATGCTTTCAAATCCTGAAAAAGCAGAGCAATCTATTTTGACGGTTACCCAGAATTTAAGAGAGGGTGTTGATAATATACGCAAAGCATTAAGAGAAGAAAGACCTGATAAAAAAGAGCTTGGACTTAGTGGAATCAAAGAACGATTGGAACATTTCAAAATGACCTATCAAATTGAGACAAGGCTAGAGACGGAAGGTGATATGAATAAAATATCGCTTGGTATATGGATGTGTTTACAAGAAAATTTAAAAGAAGCATTGACGAATACGATAAAGCATGCAAGGGCGACGGCATTTTATGTAACAATTGCAGTGCATAATAAGCTAATTCGTGTACAATTTCGTGATGAAGGAGAACGGGGGATAACAAGTGAGGACGGTATTAAAAAAGGACTAGGCCTTGAAAGTATTGAAGAGAGAACGCTTTCAAGTGGGGGGAAATGCCTGTTTCAGAAACAGCATGATGGATTTTCAATTGTTTGCATTTTTATGTTATAGAGTGGAGGTAGAAAATGATACGAATTGTTATAGCAGATGATGACGCCTTAATTCGTGAAGGTCTAAAAATGATTATAGAGTCGCAAATGGATATGAACATTGTAGGGGAGGCGTCCAATGGCCATGAGGCATATACATTATGTAAAAGCCTAAAGCCAGATGTAGCGCTGTTAGATATTCGCATGCCCATGATGGATGGTATTGATTCAGCAGAAAAAATTCTTTTAGAAAAGCTAGCCTATCCTTTATTATTGACGACCTTTGATGAAGAAGAATTTGTTATGCGTGCGATAAAGATTGGCACATGTGGCTATATTTTAAAGAATAGCTCGGCTGAAAAAATTATCAGTGCCATCAAGACGGTTTATATGGGCGGATGTGTCTTTCAAGCAGATATTTTAGAATATGTGCGCATAAAAATAAATCATTTGAACCAAGAAAAAAAAAGTGGTATACTGTTTGCGGAGCTTTCTGAGCGAGAAGTGGATGTTGTGAAGCTTATTGCAAAGGGGATGTCCAACCAAGAAATTGCTGATGCCTTATTTATATCGTATGGGACAGTGCGAAATTATATTAGTGTAATTCTTGAAAAAACACACTTAGAGCATCGCACACAAATCGCCATTGAATATTTGACGGAGAACCATTAATGTATACAAAAGAAAAATTCATTCAACTATTAAAAATTAAAAATATATTGCTTACGATTTTCGGCGTATTTTTACTTATAAGTTCGACAACAATTTTCATACAACTAGTTGTCTATTATCGTGAGAACATTCAAACGGCGCTTCACGCAAAATCTATGCCAGGTGTTAAGCTAACGGTGATTATAGGGATATTATCCCTTATCAATGCGGGAATTTCTAAGCATAACATTCAGGAGGCGAATTTTTATTCGAGTTATTTTGAAGGAAGCTTGGATGGTTATGTTTTATATAGCGATTTAGCAGAAGTAACAGGAAAAAGCAAAAAAAAGATACGCAGACAACTGAGAACGTATTTAAAGATATACATGAAAAACTATGAAATACAAACGATAAACTATATCGAGCAAATTGTCTTAAAGAGCAAACTAACGGAGTGCGAATGTAGACAATGCGGTGGAATTATTGAAAAGCGTGCGTATTTTACGGGAAAGTGTCCTTATTGCGGGAGTTCAGATTTGTTTGCAAAGATTTTAGCAAATCAGAAGTTTTATCGTATTGAGAATACGGTAAAGGACGGTATTAAACATCCTGAATTTTATGTGGTGAAAAACATAAAAACAAAGCTAGCCATCTTCGCAGGGCTATTGTGTGCAGGAATCAGTATTGTGATTATTTCATTGATTGGTTGTATTGATACGATTACTAAATACAATAATAAAGAACATTTAGTTGAGGTATTATTATCGGGAAAGAGTTATTCGTCATTTGCATTGATTAAAGCAGAGATTTTAAAGTTGTTTATCTCGTTTTTGATATTATTTGTGGCGTTTTTGATATTATCGTATTTCCGTATTCGAAAAATCGGATATATAACGACAGCCGATCGTATGTCGCATCAGTTTGCGACTTGTACAACACCATTTGTTGAAAAAGATCGTTTGTTAGTAGCGAGTAATCACACCTCTCCGACTAAAATTCTTAAACCTGTTCGCTCGGCTATCAGACGTCGCTATTTGATCAATTGCACATTGGAAAGTCATGATGGACAATTGTTAGTTGCACTTGCCAAAAAAATCATAAAGGATCAATGTCCTACATGTGGCGCACCAATTACTGGAGCGGTAGATGAATATTATGTATGTCAGTATTGTCGTCATAAAATTATGAATGTTATTGTGAAAAAGTGATTGACATTGTGAAACAACTCTGATATGGTATGGGGAATAAGCTTTGCTGCATATCGTTAGCAAGGTCATATAGAATAAAGGCTAAGAGAAGAACGAGTAACATTTATGAAGATCTCAGAGAGAAGCTGGTTGGTGCGAAGCTTTGATTGGATGAATGCGAATACATCTTTGAGCTGTTATCTGAACACATTATGGTAGTAGGAGAATCCGGGAGTGCCCGTTATAGCAACAAAGTATCATGTGTACTTGTAGAGGTCTTATTCGTGAGGATAAGATAAAAAAAGGTGGTAACACGGAGTGAATTCGTCCTTTCTAATAGTTTTCTATTAGAGAGGATTTTTTATTACAAAAAAACAGCGAAAATGGAGGAAAGAAAGATGAGTGAAGGAAAGATGAATGAAAGAGTGGAAAATGCACTAAAAATTGGTTATGTACTAAAGATGTATTTTGTGGTATAATGAAGTAAAAAAGAATGGTGATAAAAACTAATGGACATTTACGTAAAAAGAAACTAAAATGATTTGTGTGGAAACGAGGTGAGCATATGAAACTTATTTTTTGCATTGATGATAAAATGGGTATGATGTTTTTTGGGAAAAGACAAAGTAAGGATCGAAATTTGAGAGAATGGATTATAAACAAAGTGGAGAATAGCGCGCTCTGGATGAGTGAATATTCGGCGAAACAATTCGACGAACATAAGCAGATTATAGTGGATAATCATTATCTAGAAAAGGCAAAAGAAGAAGAGTATTGTTTTGTTGAAGATGGCGATTATGACTTTGAGAAAGCATGTGGCGTTATTCTTTGTCATTGGAATCGCCAATATCCAGCAGATAAATTTTTTGATAGAACAAAGCTTGACGAGGAATTTTCTCTTGTGCGCACAGAGGATATGATAGGTTCCTCTCACGAAAAAATAACAATTGAGATATATGAGAGACGGTAGACAAAAATGGGTGCTAAGTATCCGATTGGTTTGTTAATTTGTTTACATTTTAAGAGATATGTATTATGATAGGGGAGCTATAAGAGAAGGAGAACTATGAAATTTAGCGAGCTAGGGATAACTCCCTTGATATTAAAGGTCTTTACGCAAGAGGCGTATAATGAACCAACGCCAATTCAAGAAAAGACAATTCCGCAAGCATTAAAGGGGCGTGATATTTTAGGATTGGCACAAACAGGAACAGGTAAGACGGCGGCATTTTCCGTACCGACATTGCAGATCCTTGCCGAAAAAAAACGCCATACTGACAGACGAAAAATACGTGCATTAGTACTTACTCCTACAAGAGAATTAGCCATTCAAGTGCAAGAGAGCTTTGCTACATACGGACGCTACATGCCATTGCGCTCGACGGTTGTATTTGGCGGTGTTGGTCAAGAAAAACAAGTCAATGCTCTAAAGGGTACAATCGATATATTGGTGGCAACACCAGGGCGATTATTGGATTTAATTAACCAAGGCTATGTCGATATTTCGGCACTAGAGATTTTTATTTTAGATGAAGCAGACCGCATGCTTGATATGGGCTTTATCCATGATGTTCGTCGCATTATCAAATATTTGCCGTCCAAAAAACAAACAATGCTCTTTTCGGCGACAATGCCAAAGGCAATGGAAGAGATAGCAGGAAAACTATTAGTTAAGCCTGTTGAAGTATCGATTATCGCCAAGACAAAGACGGTTGATAAGATTAAGCAATATGTGTACTTTGTTGATAAACCAAATAAAATTCATATACTAAGCGAATTTCTTAAAGAAAATAAAGATGAAGCAGTGCTTATTTTTACGCGAACCAAATCAGGTGCTGATCGAATTGTACGCAAACTTGGGAAACAAAATATAAAAATTATGGCTATCCATGGTGATAAATCGCAAAATGCTAGACAAAATGCACTTAATGCATTTAAAGAAGGAAAAATCTTAGCATTGGCGGCAACCGATATAGCCTCAAGAGGTATTGATATTAATGAATTACCCTATGTGATTAATTATGATTTGCCAGAAACACCAGAGACATATGTGCACCGTATTGGTAGAACAGGAAGAGCGGGGCATGAGGGCATTGCGATTTCACTTTGTAGTTACCCAGAAAAGGGGTTGCTTAATGATATTGAGAAATTGACGAAGAAAAAACTCGAAGTAGTTACCGAACATAAGTATCCAATGGTGGATCTAACGATTCCAGAAAAAGTACAACGTCCGCCAAGGCCAGCAAGAGTGCAAGGACAAAAAACAAAAACAACGATTAAGACAAATAAAAAGAAATAAATCATTGCAAAAATATACTCGCCATTCGCTAGATAATATGTTATCTAACGAGTGGCGAGTATGTTAATTGATAAGAGTGATTGCTTTCGTTAACTCTTTTTTCTCTTTCTTACGGCCTCAGTTAATAGAAATTCGATTTGACTATTGATAGAGCGATAATCGTCCTCTGCCCACTTAACCAGCTCATTCCAAAGAGAAGGAGATAGGCGCAAGAGGACTTGCTTCTTTGCTTTTTCCTTTTCTTTAAGAGCTTTTTCCTTTTGACGAATTTCTTCTTCTAGCTGATTGAGTTTTTTTAGTCGATCGGCTAAAAGCTGTTCTTTTTCATTGAAATTATCAGGCATATAAGGTGCCTCCCCTCTTACTAATAAATGCTTCCGCTATTGATAATCGGTTGTGCTTCTTTGTTTCCACAAAGAATAACCAGTAGATTGCTAACCATTGCTGCTTTGCGCTCTTCATCGAGAACTAAAATCTCTTCCTCGCTAAGCTGATCAATCGCCATCTTCACCATACTAACTGCACCTTCAACAATTTTTTGTCTAGCTGCAATAATCGCAACGGCTTGTTGTTTTTGTAGCATCGCAGCAGCGATTTCTTCCGAATAAGCAAGATGCGTGATGCGAACTTCATCAATTACAATACCTGCTTCAGAAACCTTATCGAGTAATTCTGTTTCCATCACATCAGCAATTTCCTTACTACTGCCACGAAGCGTTTTTTCATCAGCATCTTCTTCGATTGTATCGTATGGATAAAGACGTGCAATATTTCGAATAGTCGAATCGCATTGAATCGATAAGAATTCAAAAAAGTTTTCAACGTTAAAGACTGCTTTTGTTGGGTCATCAACATGCCAAATCACATTGGCACCGATAATAATAGGATTTCCAAGTGCATCATTCACTTTTTGTCTTGAGTTGCTAAGTGTCATCGTCTTTAACGAAATACGTTTGCGAAGATCTAGATTTGCATCAAGTGAAACTTCAGAGTCTGCATTTGTCTTGATTGAAAAGGCTTTGTCTTTCTTTTTTGGTGCTGTCGCTTGACAAAATGGATTTACAAAAAAATAACCAGACTCCTTAATGGTGCCGTAATATTTGCCAAAGAGTGTTAGGACAAGCGCTTCATTTGGCTGAAGACTTTTGAGACCACCACAGAGCGTGGCAAATACGATAAAGGCGATAATACTTACAGGTATCAAAATGACAAAGAGAATGGAGAATGATGATTCTAGTTTAATTGCAGAAAAAATAATAAGTGCAATTGATACTAGCATACCTAGAATAATAAAAAGTAGCATTGCTATGCCATTTGCTTTCTTTGCCTCTTTTTCAATGATAGAGTACTTTTTGCTTGTGTTGTTTAATTGTTCCATAAAACCTCCTAAAGTGTTTTGATATCAAAATGATATCATTATAATAGCAAACGATAAATGCTTTGTCAATACCTAAATCGCCACTTGACAAAAATAGTTTTCGTGATAGGATAGTCATACTAAAAAAGTATTAAGGAGATATTGATGAATAAGACAAACCATTGGAAGCGCAATGCAGGTTTCTTTATCGGAGGACAGTTTGCTTCGATGTTTGGTTCCATGCTAGTTTCTTATGCAATTACATGGAATATTACTCTTCAAGAAAAGTCAGGTATACTCGTGGCATTGTTTACATGCGCAGCGATGTTACCGATGGTGATTGCTTCACCAATTGCTGGCGTATTGGCAGATCGCTATAATCGCAAATTTTTAATCAATATTTCTGATGCACTGATAGCTCTGATTACCTTAGGAATCGCCATATTATATATGTTAGGCTACAAAAGTATTTGGTTATTGTTTGTAGCAGTTATTACGAGAAGCTTTAGTCAAGGTATTCAACAGCCAGCAGTCAATGCCCTAATTCCGCAAATTGTTCCTGAAAAACATTTGATGCGTTTTAATGCTATTCAGGGAACCTCACAATCCATAACGATGTTTGCTGCACCTATGGTTGCTGGTGCATTGTTGACATTTGTACCAATGGAAATCATCTTCTTTATTGATGTTATTACAGCGATTATTGGCATCTCAACCGTTTTCTTTTGTGTGAAGGTGGATTATGTGAAAAATACAGAACACCAAGCAGGAATTAAAGCCTATTATAAAGAAACAAAAGAAGGCATTTCATTTATTATGAATGAAAAATGGTTAAAAACATTGCTTGTGTTTACAGCTTTATTTTGTGTTTTAGCAGCACCTGCCTCTATCCTAACGCCATTACAAGTGGCACGCTCCTTTGGTGATGATGTATGGAGATTAACAGCTGTTGAAATTGCATTTTCTGTTGGAATGATGATAGGGGGAGCGCTCATTTCTATTTGGGGTGGTTTTAAAAATAAAATTCATTCTATGATTTTATCGTGGATACTTTTTGGTATAACGACCTTTTTATTTGGAGTGGTGACGAATTTTTGGATTTACCTAGCGATTATGTTTGCTTCAGGAGGAACCATGCCGCTATATAACACACCAAGTATGACATTGATGCAAACACGCATTCCGCCAGAGATGATGGGGCGTGTGTTTAGTGCGATTATGTTGATTAATGGTCTTGGTATGCCACTTGGAATGGCGTTTTTTGGGCCGTTGAGCGATATACTAAAAATCGAATGGTTATTAATTGTAACAGGAGCATTGTTGATAGTGGGCGGTGTTATTATGTACGGAAGAAAAGAGCTTCAAGAAATAGAAGAGCAGTAAAAAGCTCGCCTTAAAGGGAGTTAGGCTTAGGGATTTACGAAAACAAGTAAATTTTTGACCGGCTCTCTTCAAGCGGAGGCAAAAGAGACCATTCACACTCAAGCGTATGTGCTTACTGTGGCTGGTCTTTTTAACTTTTGTTGTAAATCCGCAATCATTTGTTCATATTCATTTTTAAGAGTTCCAAATTTAACCTCCCAAGGAAGTCCCCCGCCTCTTAGGCGGTGGGTGGAACTTCC
>CAZMHF010000037.1:0-13582 GCA_964566025.1 uncultured Lachnospiraceae bacterium
AAATGTCCTTGGTAGTCATAAGCAAATATACGACCTCTAACTTTATCTAAACAATAATATGTATCATTTTCAAATGCTACAACATCGACAAAGCGAGATGGTCCATTGATATCACCTGTATTATCGTAGTATAAATCGCCACATGGTTTTGATTCACCATTTCGAATTAAGATGTCATTTCCCATCATATTTAATCGTCTAACCATATCGAATGATGTAAATTCAGAAGCATCAAATGTAGCGCTTGTTACGTAAATGAAATGCTCGCTATCAAGCGATACATTGTTATATTCTGTAGGAACAAAGGATTGCATTTGTTCTCTTTGGGCAGCTGAAGAAATCTTTTTCCACATATATTCGTACATATTAGGAGTTACTTTACTAGCTCCAACATAGCCAACAAATTTTCCTTCTTGATCAAATTCAATGATACCTTTATTCACATTTTTCGCTTGCACGTAAATTGTTCCATTTGTAGGATGAACAGCGATTTTTTGTACCATGAAACCATGTGAGGCTTCATAGGAATTATCGGTTGGTCTTTCAATTTTTTTGATGACCTTTTTTTCGTTATCAAGATGTAATATGCGCTCATTATTTGTATCACATACATATAAATCGCCATTTTCCATCAAAAATGCATCCGTTGGTGCATTAAATGTTGTTTCCGCACCATCTAAAATTGCTTTATCAACAATTTCTACAAGTTTATAAGAATTGTCTGTGCAATCAACTAATACAATTCGGTTGTTTCCTGTATCTGCAATAACTGCAATATTTCCTGTTGTATTAAGGCCTTGTGGATTGCTAAACTCCCCTATATCTAAATTTTCGCCTAGTAAGATGGAATCTGCTTCATAGGCATTTGGAGAAAATTGAACATCATGCCAAAAATCATAGGTATATGTATACGAGAAATCATCGGCAAATGTAGCAATGCTGTTTATTAAAACAAATGAAATCATAAGTAAAACAAATATCTTTTTCTTCATCACTACCTCCTATTCTTTAATACCTGATGACGCCATGGTTTCTAGGATATTGCTTTGTGCAAACAAGAAAGCCAAGATTGGAACAATCATTACAAACAATGTTACAGCGGCACCAACACCTGCTCTTGCAACACCACCTGCAATAATTTGTTGTAATGCATATGGCATTGTTTTTAGTTCCTCTGCGTAAATAAAGTTACTAGCTTTTGTATTCCATAATGCTTGAATCGAGAAAATGGAAGCCGTCAACCATGCAGGCTTAACCATCGGCATAACAATCTGGACAAATATACGTCCTTCTTTTGCACCATCTATTTTTGCCGCTTCAATCAAGGTGTCTGGAATACCATCCATAAACTGCTTGATAAGGAAGAATCCCATCGGAGAAGCAAAGGCTGGTACGATGATCGACCAGTAGGTATCAACCCATCCTAATGCGCTCATAACAAGGTAGTTTGGAATCTGCGTTACATAACCTGAGAACATAAGTGTTGTAACGATCAATGAGAAAAAGAACTTGCTTCCTGGGAAGCGATATTTCGCTAATACATAAGCTCCCATTGATGCGAAAAGGATATGGCCAACTGTTCCTACAAGCGTAATCATAACTGTATTGAAAATATATCTCGTAAATGGCACCCATGATTGACTCATAATAATAAATAAGTCAGCGAAGTTGTCCATCGTTGGATTCTTAACAAATAGTTTAGGCGGGAACAAATAAATCTCATTTAGTGGCTTGAATGCGTTATTAATCGCATATACAAGCGGATAAACAAAGAACACACCGAATACAATGAGGATAAAGTATACGAATAAATCTCCGCCCAACGAACGATTCGGTCTGGCTTTTAATTTTGACTTGCTCATACGTCTTCCCCTCTCTTAGTGTCCTACTTTATTTAATAGTGCTTGAACAATTTTATTGGTAACAATCATTGTAACAAACAAAATGGTTGCAATAGCGGATGCATATCCCATATCAAATCGTAAGGAACCATAATCGACTAGATGGTTTACGACAGTATGCACACGATAATCCGTACTTGGGAAACCACAAAGTGCTGTTGTTACATCAGCGATTCCAAATGATTGTGTAATGGCCATAACGGCACCGAACATCAACATTCCCTTCATATTCGGAAGTGTTATGTACCATAGCTCTTGCCAACGATTTCGAATACCATCTACATATCCAGCCTCGTATTGTGATTGATCCACCGTTTGAAGACCAGCTACGAAAGCAAGGAATCCAGTACCAAGACTCATCCATAATACAACGATAATAATAACTGGCATCATATAATCAACATTCGTCAACCAAAGAATCGGCTCGTTGATAATACCTAGATCCATCAAAATACCATTTGCATAACCATACGCATCACCACTAAAAATCAATGCCCAAATTAGATAAACCTGACCCGATATAGACGGTGCGTAGAAAATCAATACAGCAATCGCACGAACATATCTTGGCAACTCATGAATAAACCATGCAAACAGGAAGGAGGCTAAGTAACCAATCGGGCCTGTAATAACTGCCAAAATTAATGTGTTAATAATGGATGTAATGAAGATTTCATCGCCGAAAAAGAGGGCGATATAATTCTTCAATCCAACAAACCTTGCTGGCTCAAATACATTGTAATAAGTGAAACTATACCCAATCGAAATAATAACGGGTGTAATAACAAATAGTAAAAATACAAGTGCGTATGGTAACAAGAAGAGATAGCAACCACGATGCTGTTTCATGCTTTTTAACGTCGCTATAAATTGTCTTTTCTTTTTAGTTTTATAACCTGCTAAGCTCATATTCGCTTCTCTCCTTATTTTTCTTTGATAATACCAAACTCTAGCTGTTTCTTTTCAAGCTCTTGGTTAATGGTAATAGCGTAATCAAGTAGTGTTTCTCGTGTATCAGTACTTTTCGTCATAACGCGTCGAACAGCATTTACGATGTTACGTGATGTATAGTAACCACCAGCTACTTCAGGTGTTCCCTTGATCCATTCCCATTGTTCTTTAATAATAGCAGCTTCGTCTGTACTCCATGGTAATTGATCGAAAGCTAGCTTATTTGCAGTTGCATAACGAGCCGAAGCGCCCATCAATGCTTCCATTTCACGACCAAAGGCAACTTGTGCATCTGCTCCCATCCACCAACGGATGAATTTCCAAGCTGCTTCTTTTTTCTCAGAAGAAGCGATCATCATTGTTGCTGTACTCCATGAACTTGTGGCACGATTGATTGAACCGTCTTCTTGCTCAACACCTGGAAGTAATGCAAATTCCCATAGACCACGAATTTCTGGTGCCGAAACAGCTAATGTGTTGTAATTGTTGTAATCAACAAAACCAATCGGCATTTCACCCGTTCTAAAACGGTTTACGAAATCGTATTCTTGTGGCACTTTATAATGTGTAAAGAATTTTGTATAAATTTCAAATGCCTCAACTGCAACAGGCGTTGCTAGCAAAATTTCTGTTTGTTCATCGTTGTATAAATTTCCACCTCTTTGATACAATTGCGCAAAGAAGTTTGATAAATCTGGTGTCTTGATATTGTTAATCTTACGCTCTACAGAAGGAATTCCGACCTCCATGTTGTTGTTATTTAGTTTTGAGAACATAGCGATTAATTCGTCCCATGTATCTGGTGGTGTTAATTCTAGTTCTTCAAATACATCTGTACGATAAAACATTACGTTGAAGTATTGTGTCTCTGGCAAACCATATACACCGCCATCATAACGGAACGGCTCAATCGCACTATCATAATACTCTGTAATTAATTCATTAAATCCTTCGTATTTGCTTAAATCTTCTGCGGCACCACGAAGCGCATAGTTAACTGGCTCTCCTTGTTGGGTTGAAACAACAACATCTGGTCCTGTTCCAGCAACAACGGCTGGCATAACGGCTTCTGGTCCAACTAGTTTTGTATTGACGCCGATACCATATTGTGAGGTAAAGGTATCGTCAATTAATGCCTTTAGGATCGTACTTTGATCACGACCTGTCAAAATCCAAACTTCAATACTGTCTTCTTCTGCATAAACATTACCTACGTTGTTGTAATTATTTGAGAAGGAAGCAGCAAATGAACGGATTTCATGCATCGCTGATTGCATAAATGTTTCTTTTACAGATGGTAACTTAGCATCTGGCGAACTGATTACGATATAATCAACTGCTAGTGGTGATTGACTTAATTGTGAAAGTGAATTTCCAAGAGCACTGATATTGTTTTTGAAGTTTGCCAATGTCAAAGGAATCTTATGTGGCTTTTCGGCGAATCTTTCTAATTGAATAGCAAGTGTTTCTGCCGAAGCAACCTGTGCTCCTTTTTCTCCTGAATATTCAATCAAATCATCTACGATTTTGAAAAGAATTTTTGCTTCTAAATCAATTTGTTCGATTAGCTCAGGATAGATCTTGTCGATATTGTAATCTCTATATTTGTCTGGTTCTGTTCCTGTAAGTACAAGAATTGAACGATAGATTTCATTTAGTCTAAACACGCTTTCTTCAATTCGATTTAAAATCTCTCCTAAATCGCCCAATGTCACTTCAAAGCGAATTTTATGTTTTCCTGCTGTTAATGGGAATAAGAAAGCTTCTCCATTTTCATCTGATAGCGTAGTCATTTGCCATTTGTTATTGTAGCTAAATTCGATAATAGATGCTTCATCAAAAGGAATTTCTCCATCTATATATAAGCTACGGCTTGATACAAATCCTCGATTAAAGTTTTGTCTTCCTTTGAGTGAGATATTGTACAAACCATCTTCTTCTATATCTACTTCAAATTCAATCCACTGACTTGCACTTCTCCATGCATTTCCGCCAATCATATTCAATGTGATTTGCTTTATGTTGTATGGCTCAGTTGTTGAAGAAGAACGATCGTATGTTGGATATAAGGAAGGAGAAGAACGATAAAGAGCTCTTTCACCTTGTATCACTTGCAAATAATCTTTTGGACTTGTCTTGATTGTTGCATTTGCAATATAGTCTTTGTATGTGGTATTTTCCGTAATACCTTCAATAACTATTTCGCTAATGGCCATTGGTTCCGAAACACCTTCAATGGTAATTTCATTCTCTCCAGCTTCTAAGTAGAATTTATATGGACTTGAGAAGTATCCCATATAATCTTTCATATAAGAATCTTGCCAATAACCTTTTTCGATTTGTGTTTGACGGATTTCATTGCCTTGGTTGTCTTTTCGAATATCCAAGGATTCATCACCCCAAATACGTGTGAAGTTAATTAAGTCGGCTCCGTAGAATGGTAATTCTCCATTAATATAAAGTCCACGCTCAATATCTACACCACGTGATTCAATTGGAAAATAATTAATCATAACATTGTAAAATCCCGAAACAGGAACTTCTACTTTATAGGTAACCGAACTTTTTTCTTCTGTGATCAAGACGTTTTCTTTGCCTTCATAAGAAGCTTCGAATTTAATACCTTCGCCGTCTGTATATTCGTCAATTTTAATTTCATATTGGCCAGATGTTTGGCTGGCTTTGTCGGCATGATTTTTTAGGTAAATCGAATACGTGTTATCACGCCCCAATCCACTTTGGACTTGAGACAAATCAACACCTTTATATTTGTCATAGTAATTATCAGGACCCTTAATTAATGCGAAATACAAAGCAAATGCAGCAACAACTACAACCGCAATGCCAGTTTTGATTATCCATCCTTTGACTTTTTCACTCATCACTATACCATCCTTTGTTAATAATTAACTCTATTGTTCGCGCTATTGTGTATTTTGTATAGAAAACTTCACAAATTAAACGTTCTATCAGCAATGTAACTATAGTATATTTTATATCGGTTTCCGTTTCTATTTACATATTGCTTGCTTTCTATCATTAATTGCGATATTGATTCATAAAAATATTCATTTCCGTTGTACAATACTAAAATTATAGCATATTTCTTTGTCATTTTACACAATTTTTTGTTTGTTTTCTCAAAAAAAATGGTCTTTTTGTAGCACAATATACACATTACTCGTGGATATGCCTTTATCTCTAAATAGCAATACATAGGACTTTATTAGTCTAGGTTCGCATTTGCACATTAATAAGGAAGTTTTCATTTGACAAATCGTTGCCCCTTCGTTATACTCATTCATATGAAATCAGCACTTATTTAGGAGAATTTATGAAAAAAACAACTACTAAAATCAATCTTTTATTGATAATGGCACTATTTATTTTTTGTCTAGCTGGATGCAAAAATAAAACAACGAATACGCCAATGCCTACCATAAGCATCCCTTCTGTCGATTCGACAAAGGAACCACCTATCCCTACGGTTTTTTATCCGCCTTCTCAAGAGGTAAATACAACAAGTGCAAACCCATCTACCGATACGAACAGCACCTCGAGCGAGCCATCCTCCTCTCCTGCTACTGCAGAACCTGGAACTGTCGCCCCTCCTATCGAAACAGCACCTGTCGCACCACCTAGCGTTTCCGTTCCACCAATTACACCGCCTACATCTGGAAACTTATTGGATAGCTATAAACCAGGACACACATTGGATTTTAACCATCTTGCCACTGTTTCTAATGCTCCTACCAATTTCGGATTTTCGACAACGCAACGTGACGAATTTAATCGCCCAAATGGTTGTACCTATTATCATAACTTGTACAACAAATACAATGCCGATTTTTATAAAGAAAATATCAATACGATTTATTTAACGTTCGATGAGGGTTATGAATTCGGATTAACACCTACCATTCTTGATACCCTAAAAGAGAAAAATGTAAAAGCTGTCTTTTTCGTTACGATGCCATTTGCAAAAAAGGAACCCGGCCTTATCTCACGAATGATCAACGAAGGGCATGTTGTTGGTAGCCACAGCGTAACGCATCCAGCAAATGGTATGCCGAACCTTACCATTGACCAACAAATCAATGAGATGGTTCAATTGCATAATTATATTTATGATAACTATGGTTACGAAATGTATTTATTCCGCTATCCAGCTGGTATTTTCAGCGAGCAATCCTTAAGTATTATTCAAGGACTTGGCTATCGTAGCGTATTTTGGAGTTTCGCCCACAAGGATTGGATTACCGCCGAGCAACCACCAGAAGATGTTGCCTTAGACAGAGTTGTCTCCCAACTACACAATGGTGCTATTTATTTATTACATGCTGTATCACAAACAAATACGAATATTTTAGGAAGATTTATAGACGAAGCGCACGCAAGAGGATTTACATTTGGGTATTATAGCCGCTAATCACGTTTCCTTTATCCATGTGCTCGCAATAAAACAATAAAAAATGACTGCAACGCAGTCATTTTTTATTGTTTGTATATTCGTTAATTCGTATACTCGCAATTCATATTTCATAAAATAGCAAAATTATTTGCGGTTTTCTGGTCTAAGGAAATCAGGAACAACTAAATTTGAACGTTCCTTTGTTTTTTTAATCGTATCCACATAAGCTGCTGGATTAAAGCTTGGTTGTGCATCATTTTCAACATGTGTAGTAGTCGATTGAGAAGTGGTTTTTGTTGATTCTTGAACATATGAGCCATTAATCACGTTTACTGACTTCTTGTATTTTTCAGAACTTCCTGATGCATCAATAACGCCTGTCGCAATAATCGTAATGGTCGCTTGGTCTGTTACCGAATCATCATATGTTGCTCCGAAGATAATTGTAGCCTTTTCGCCAGCCATCTCTTTTACACAACTTGCTGCTTCATTTGCCTCAATCAAGCTAACATCACCTGATACATTAATCAATACATATGCAGCGCCCTCGATTGTTGTTTCAAGAAGAGGACTTGATACTGCTGTATTCATCGCTTCGATTGCTTTATTGTCACCTGCTGCCGAACCAATACCAATATGTGCAATGCCTTTGTCCTTCATAACAGTTTGTACATCGGCAAAATCAAGATTGATAAGTCCAGGAACATTGATCAAATCTGTAATACCTTGTACTGCTTGTTGTAAAATTTCATCTGCTCTTTTTAAAGCTTCTGGAATAGATGTTCTTCGATCAACGATTTCAAGCAAGCGATCGTTTGGAATAACAATCAATGTATCTACAGATTCTTTCATGCGTTCGATTCCATTGAACGCATTCTCCATACGGATCTTGCCTTCAAATTGGAATGGTTTTGTGACAACGCCAACCGTCAATATCCCCATGCTTCTACACAATGTAGCAATAACAGGTGCTGCACCAGTTCCAGTACCACCGCCCATACCACATGTGATAAAGATCATATCGGCTCCGCCGATTAATTCTTTTAATTCTTCTAAATTCTCTTCTGCTGCTTTTTGTCCTACTTCAGGATTCGCACCAGCTCCTAGCCCCTTGGTTAGTTTTTCTCCGATCTGAAGAACAGTTGGAGCCTTACATAATTGAAGAGCTTGTTTATCTGTATTAATCCCTACAAATTCCACTCCAATAATGTTTTCATCGATCATTCGATTTACAGCATTGTTTCCCGCTCCGCCGACACCTATTACAATTATACGCGCCGCATTTTCAACTTCATTCATTTTAATTTCTAACACAAGAAGACCTCCCTTAACTATTTATATATACTACGATATTTAATCATCGTTATGCAATTTGTAAACTATCATATCGTTATTACTATACCATACTTTATTTACTAAAAATAATCAACTAGAAATTCGCATTTTTTCGAGTTTTTTTTCGCAATGAATGTATCTTTGCTTTTTATTCCTCCACAAAGATATACCCTGCTCCATTTTCTCCCGGAACACAATCCGCAATATTCAATGTTCCTTTTTTTCCAACAAGTTGTGGCAATATCGAATTCATCTCAATTAATTTTTCTTCAATATAATCATAAGAACCTAATTCAACAACAATCTCATTTACTACAATTCGCAGATTCTTATTTTTCATAAAGTATAACGTATCCACATCCATATCAAATTGATCTAGCAATTGCGTAATGTTCAAAATCACTCTAAATAATTCTTGATTTTCAATCGGAAGTTTTTCATACAACAGCATACGCTGAAATTGAAGTCCTTCGATTTTAGGAATGCCAGCAATTTGTTGCTCTCCTGCTTCTACCACCACGCCCTCTTCATCAAAAAACATAAATGTATCTGCAAATTCTACGTAGCCAACAATGCTTTTTTCGCGAACGGTAATGGTCGCTGAATTCATTCCATCAATTTGGATGTCATAAGAATCAATAAATGGAATTTTCTTTTTGTTGGTCTCTTTTTTGTTCTTGTAGTATGCAAGAAGTGTTATATTATCACTTTTTTCAGGAAAAATCAAGTGGACAATCACATCTTCATCATAAATTTTATTGCCCTTTACTACAATATCTGTCAAGCGGATATTATATATGGCATAACAAATCATCACAATGAGTGCAACCAATACAACAACAAAAAATTTTCTTTTTAATGTGTTTTTTTGCATATGTACCACCTGTAACTCCTCATAATCGTACGCAAAAATGAATGTCCTCGTTTAATTTTCAAAGCAAGTCCCATTTTTAAGCAAACACCGCTTGGAGAGCGCGAGTATTCGCTTTATAAATTCCAATAGCTTTTCGCTTCATATTAAATGATACACTTTTTCACATAGCTTTTCAATAGTATTTATTTATTTTTCGTTTTCTTTTTCACGTTTAATCATTCGCCAACGTTTTCCTTCTGATGATACGCTAAGAACAATTGCCATTTCGCACATAAGAAATAATACAGCTGTTCCACCAGTACTAATAAAAGGAAGGCCGATTCCTGTATTAGGCATAACATTTGTAACAACCGCTATATTAAATGCAACCTGAAGACATATATGAATTGCAACTCCCAGTACCAATAACGCACCCTCGTTATTTGGCGCCATCTTACTAATTAGGATAAGACGACGAATTAACATTACGAAAAGTGTTATAACAAAAAGCGCGCCCACAAAACCTAGTTCCTCACATATAATCGCAAAAATCATATCATTGTGCGCCTCTGGTAACGAGCCTAGTTTTTGAAGACTTTGCCCTAATCCTTTTCCGAATAAACCACCTGAACCAATTGCATATAAAGCTTGAAGTGTTTGATATCCCCCGCCTTGTGGATAGCTTTCTGGATCCAACCAAACATTAATACGCTCCATTTGATAACCCTTTAGGAAAACCCCTATTTTCTCGCTATTGACTAGGTAAACAACGCATAATATCCCTACAATGGCAATTATAATTAAATAACGAGGTCTAGGAACTGTCATTATGCACATGATATAAGCAATTCCAACAATAATAATTCCTGAGCTTAAGTTCTCGGAGGCAATTGGCAGAGCTAGTGCTGCACATATGATAAACAATCCCATCGGAGAACCAAGCTTATTCCAAATGATTTTATTTTTTATTTTTTGCGCACGCCCTTTTGTGCCTGTATTTACACGAACCTGTTTTGTTTTGATACGGTTACCTTTATTTATATAATATCTCGTCAAATAATAGGCCATGAAAACAATAACCGCAATCTTAACAATTTCGGCTGGTTGAAAATACGTTCCCCCTACTCGAAATGAACGCGATGATCCTTTTGCCTCTTCTCCAATAAACAAAACAAGAAAGGAAAGTCCGCCAGCTATAATTACTAACAGATTGATTAGCAGTTTTCTTAACCACACTTTATAGGGAACTAATGAAATAACAATCATGACACCGATAGAAAAAAGTGTATACAATGCCTGTTTTTTTAAAGCCGTAAATGAACTTACTGTTGTCATTTGACTTTCATAAGCCGTTGTACTATACACCATTACCAAACCAAAGCTCACTAATGCAACTATCAAGAAAAGCAAGGTGTAATCATAACTTTTGAAAACATCATGAATTCGTTTTTTCATTTTCATCATATACTTCTTGCCTCCTTTATCTTCTTTTTTTATGTATTCTTCACTAGAAAGTGAGCGTACTTTCGGTATTTTTGCTTCATGTCAATGCGGATACTCGAAATCCGCTTTGCTACTTCCTCGCATTGCGCAACAATGCGCTGGTAACCCCCACTTTCGCTTTGCTTAGAAGTGGGGGACATCTTTAGCAAGGTTATACTAATTCGTTAACATACTTTTTGAATAACCTTCCGCGTTCCTCAAAATTTTTAAACATTCCCCAGCTAGCACATGCTGGTGATAATAATACATACTCTCCATTTTGCGCATATATTGCGCTTTTTTTAACAGCGTCTTCTAAGTCCTCTACAAATTCGTAATGATAAAATCCATTTTCCTCAGCGCATTTTGCGATTTTTTCTTTTGTCTGCCCAAGAAGTAATAGCCTTTTTACTTTATTATCAAACGAGCGAATCCATTCATTATAATCCGCTTCTTTGTCATATCCTCCAGCAATCAAAACGGTTTTCGCTGGCATAGACATAATGGCTTTTATAGCCGAATCAGGGTTCGTTCCTTTTGAATCATTATAATAACTCACTCCATGTTTTGTTACAACAAATTCTATTCTATGCTCGACCGCTTTAAACTTCCCAACAACGTCTTTAATCGTCTCAAGAGGAATTTTCAAAGCAATCGCCATAGCAATCGCAGCGCATATATTTTCATAATTATGTTCTCCAAGAAGTGTTGTTTCATTTACATCCATTATCATAACATTAAGTCCCTTGTGAGCATAGTATATTTTTTCTTCAAAAATATATATGCCCTCTTCAAGCTTTCTTCTTGCACTAAAGAAAACAACCCTAGGCTTCGCGTTCTTAGCGAATTCGCGCAAAACTACGTCCTCATAATTTAAAACGCATACATCCTCTTTGGTTTGATTTAACGTGATTTTTTCTTTTGCTTCTATGTAATTTTCTAATGTTTTATGGCGATCTAAATGCTCTGGTGATATATTTAATATCGCTGAAATATGCGGATGAAATTGATCAATGGTTTCTAGCATAAAGCTACTAATTTCTGCTACGGTTATGCTATTTTCTGTCATATCTTTCGCTACTGCCGCATAAGGTTTTCCTATATTTCCAACAACAAACGCATTTTTTGTATATTCCTTTACGATTTCACCAAGAAGTGTTGTCGTTGTCGTTTTTCCATTTGTACCTGTAATCGCTACCAATGTCCCTTTTGCAAAGCGATAACCTAATTCAATTTCTCCAATCACTTGAATACCTTTATTTTTAATGCGTACAACAAATGGGTTATCTAATGAAATTCCTGGACTAATCACACATGTATGGATGGAGTCCAATTCCTCATCTGCTATGGTTCCTATAAATATATTGTCAGGCTTTTTTCCGTCAAACATTTGTTGAATATCTGCAATGCTTTTTTTTGCATCACCTTCATAAACGCTTACTTTTTCTCCTGCCTGCAAAAGTAATGTCGTTGCACTTATTCCACTAATTCCTACGCCAAAAACTAAATAGCTCATGTCTCACCTCTTTGTCTTTTATAGACCTATAAATGCTACTAAGCACATCAATATTGTGATAATCGTAAACACTGTGACAATTTGTGTCTCAGACCAACCCATCAATTCAAAATGATGATGAATTGGAGCCATTTTAAACAAGCGCTTTCCTTTTGTCATTTTGAAATACGCCACTTGCATAATGACCGAGATACTTTGAATTAAATAAATAACACCAAATAGTATAATAAACAAGGACAGGTTAAGTTCAAAGGCGCTCGAAGCAACAAATCCTCCAATTGCAAGAGAACCCGTATCGCCCATAAACAACTTTGCTGGATACGCATTAAACAGCAAGAATCCTAATAACGCTCCTATCACAGCTCCCGCCACTAAATTCACCTCTGAATTCGAATTACCAATCGCAACAATAGCTATAAACGCTGCTATTACAATTGTCACACTAGCACATAGTCCATCAATTCCGTCTGTCAGATTCGCTCCATTATCCGTCCCAATCATTACAAATATGCAATAGGGAATAAAAAACCACCCCAATTCGATTTGTTTGCCATCGCTAAAGGGCAACATAATTTTTGTGCCGATTGAATTCGTCATCATATATGCACAAAAAAGGCCTGCAATCAATAATTGGCCAATCATTTTTTGCTTCGGATTCAGTCCTTCAGAACGTTTTTTAACTACTTTTGTATAATCATCTAAAAAGCCGAGCACTCCACAACTCAATGTAACTAATAACACTGGAAGGATATCTAGCTTTTTTTCAACCACAATAAAATAAATACTAACCAAAGCTATGCTTAAAAGAAAAGCTAATCCACCCATTGTAGGTGTTCCTGCTTTCTTCAAGTGTTCTTTTGGCCCATCTTCTCTTACTTGCTGACCAAATTTAATGCGTCGTAAAAACGGAATGGATAATCGGCATGCAATTGCACTTATCGCAAAGGAACTCATTATTGCAAAAATTGTTGTTTTCATACTTTATCACCTATCATTTTTATTGCCCTATTATAGAAGATGACGGTACCTCCGGTATTTCTGGATTCTCCGGCACTTCTGGCGCCTCTGAAATTTCTGGTGTTTCTGGTACGCCTGGTGTTTCTGGCACGCCCGGTGTTTCTGGCACCTCTGGC
>CAZMHF010000038.1:0-13152 GCA_964566025.1 uncultured Lachnospiraceae bacterium
GGTTACCAGCGCATTGTTTCACAATACTCGTAAGTAACACTGCTATTAGCAGTGTTACTTACGAGTATCCTATTTGACATGCGAAGATACACCATCAATAAAACAAAAAACTCTATTTTTTTTTGCGTCAGTATAGCGTACACTTTAGAAAAATACGAAGCGGAGAAAAAGCGATGAAAAACACATTTAGAGATAAGGACTTGTCCTTTGAAAAAAGATGCGAGCTATTGCTTGCACAATTGACCATTGATGAAAAGATCGGAATGCTCTCATCACACATGGAGCCAGTAGAGCGATTGGGTATTGGAGAGTGGTTTGTTGGATGTGAGGTTGCGAGAGGATTTGTCGGACGAGATGAGAAAACTGTTTCGACCGTTTTTCCACAACCAATTGGCATGGCATCCATGTTTGATCCAGAATTGATGGAGAAGCTAGGCAAGATTGCTTCGGATGAAGCGCGCTATTATTATGAGCGTGACAAAAATGGCAAACTCATGTTATGGGGGCCTACGGTTGATATGGAGAGAGATCCACGCTGGGGAAGAACCGAAGAAGCGTATGGAGAAGATCCTTATTTGACGGGAGAGATGACAAAGGCGTATACAAAAGGACTTTTAGGCGAGGACAAGAACTATTACAAAACGGTTCCAACCCTAAAGCATTTTTGCGCTAACAATAACGAATATATGCGTGGTAGCTGTTCGGCGAACATTAACCCACGTTTATTACATGAATACTATTATCGCGCATTTAAGCTACCGATTACAGAGGGTGGGGCGAAATCCATGATGGCTGCGTACAATGAATTGGCAGGTGTTCCAGCAGTGATGAATCCTGATTTGCAAAAGCTTGTAAAGGACGAATGGGGACTTGATTTTATTGTTACAGATGGCGGCGATTTTTCGCAAAATGTACTAAGTCATAAATATGTACCAACACATGGGGAAGCGCTTGCTTTGTGTTTGAAAAATGGTGCGGATAGCATGACAGACGGCGCAGATATGGTGCGTGAAGCAGCGAAGGATGCGCTAGAGCGAGGATTGCTTAGCGAGGTGGATATCGACAAGGCAGTGGGCAATGTTTTATTGGCACGATTTAGACTTGGCGAATTTGATGAAACACATCCGTACAAGGGTATTACCTATGAAGTGGATACGAAAGAAAGTAAAGCACTTAATAAACAAGCCGCGATGGAGCAAGTATGCTTGCTTAAAAACGAGGGCATTTTACCACTTGCAAAAGGCAAAAAAGTTGCCGTAATTGGACCTCTAGCAGATGAAAACTATCGTGATTGGTATACAGGGGTTGCTTCGTATGCGGTAAGCATCAAAGAGGGTATTGAAAAAGAATACGGCAAGGAATATGTGACATTTGACAACGGCTATGATATTGTAGCCATTAAATCACGCAAAAACGACAACTATTTAGCCGTTGCCGAAGAATCGGTTATTCGTGCAGTGGCAAGGGATATCGATAAAACCGCCATGTTTGAATATCATGATTGGGATTTTGGTAGTATCAATTATCGTGCCGTATGCAATAATCGATTTGTGAAAGAGGACGGCACATACAAAGCAATTAGCGAGGTTGCATATGAGTGGTTTATTCGCGAGTGGTTTAAGCCGGTTTCATATGAAAAAGACTATATGTTTCATGCATGGTTTGATTGGAAAATGGATATCATTGTTGACGAAAACGATAATCTAACAACCGACAAGCCAAAACGCCCACAACCAAATCGCCTTTTTGAGCAAGTGCTTGTGGAGAGTGGTTGTGAAAGAGCGAAAAAATTGGCAAAAGAAGCAGATGTCGTTATTTTATGCGTTGGCAATCATCCAATGCAAGTTGCGAGAGAATGTTATGATCGCCCTAATTTAGAGCTTCCAAAACATCAAAAGGAATTAGTTAAGGCAGTTTATGAAGCAAATCCACAGACGGTATTAGTAGTGGCTTCTAGCTATCCTTATGCAATCAATTTTGAAAATGAGCATTTGTCAGCCATTTTATATACATCACACGCAGGAGCAGAACTTGGAAATGCGGTCGCAAAAACCTTAGTCGGCGAAAACAATCCATCTGCTCGTTGCCCAATGACTTGGTATACATCCGAACGAGAATTGCCCGATATTATGGATTACGATATTATCGAAAACGATAGCACCTATTTATACTATACGGGAAAACCATTATACGCATTTGGACATGGATTGTCCTACTCAACGTTTGTCTACGAAGAATTTTCGGTGAAACCTTGTGGCGAGGGATTAGAAGCGAAGGTTACTGTCAAAAATCAATCAACACAGGATGGGAATGAAGTCGTACAAGTATACTTCAAGCATAATCATTCAACCGTAAAAAGGCCACGAAAGCAATTATGTGCTTTTCGTCGTGTCTTTGTTCCAGCGGGGGAGTGTGTCAAAGTAAGTATCCCTATCCAAATGAATGCACTAGAGTTTTACGACGTTTCAAATGAAAAACTTTGCGTTGAGCAGGGGATGCATACATTTATGGTAGGCGCTTCTTCAGAAGATATTCGGCAGGAACAGGAATTATGGATAGAAGGCACCTCTATAAAACCACGCGATTTAACAAAGGTCATATTGGCGAAAAATTACGATGCATGTGACAATGCAACACTTGCTTTTTCAATGGATGAGAATGACCATTATATGATAAGTGGTGATTGGGGCGGCTATTTAGTATTGAATGAGGTAGCATTGCGAGGCTATAAGGAAGCAATTATTCGCGCAGCGGCGCCATGCAATACGGCAGGCATTAAATTGTATTATCAAAAAATGGACGAGGAGCATTTGCTTGGAGAGGTAGTCATTGCGCCATCACCAAGCGCACAACATTTTGCGGAATATAGAGTGCCATTACAATTCGCCACAGGAAATGAGAAGTTATTTATTCAGCTAGAGAAAATGGTAAGCATGTACTCAATTTGCTTTAACTAATGGTGAATAAAAATTGCACTTCAAATGCGGCTATGCTACAATAAAAGCAATGGCGTAATACGAAAAGAGGTTGCAGTAATGACAATAATAAAAAAAGGATTACTAAAAAAAGTGGTGGCAACAATAAGCGCAATGGCGATTATACTATCCTCTGTGGCTGGGATAAAGTTGACATATACATGGGCAGATTCTATAAAATACGAGGCAGAAGATGCAAAATTAATCGGGACAACAATTAATGAAAATGCTACATACTCAGGAAAAAAAGGCGTTACGATGCGTGATTCGGGAAGCATCGTATTTACAATTGAAATTGAGGAGGACGGATTTTTTGATATTGCATTGATGTCAAGTGGTACTGGTGGCAACAAAGAGAATCGAATTTTGCTTGATGGAAAAGATATAGGCGTATTTTCATCTACAAAGGACAAACTGTCAAAAAGTCTATTGAAGATGCAAAAGATTACAAAAGGGACGCACGAGCTTTCAATTGAAAAATCATGGGGGTGGATGCAACTTGATTATATTGAAATTGAAAAAAGCACAGGTGCAAGCAATGAAAATTATAGCGTGTCAAAAAAACTTGTAAGCAAGAAAAACTCTGCATCAGCATTGCGATTGATGAGCTTTCTTGTCGATAATTACGGCAAAAACGTAATTTCTGGTCAAGTAGATGACAATGGATTAGATGGCGCAGAAATGAGGGCCATCAAAAAAGCAACGGGAAAGACTCCTGCGATGTTGGGTGTCGATTTTATGCGTGATACACCATCACGCATTGCGAAAGGCGATCGCTCAAATGCTGTGAGTGAAGCGATAGAATTTGCGAATGCAGGTGGTATCGTCGAGATTTGTTGGCATTGGAATGCTCCAGAAAAATATATAAAGCCAGGAATCGATAGCAATGGAAATCCGAATTGGTGGGGCGGATTTTACAAGGACAATTCAACGATAGATCTTGCAAAAATCATGAATCAATCGGATAATGAAGGATATGATTTGTTGATGCAAGATATTGATGCCATTGCAGAGCGATTAAAAGTGCTTGAGAAAGCAGATGTTCCCGTGCTATTTCGCCCATTACACGAAGCAAGTGGTGGATGGTTTTGGTGGGGAGCAAGTGGGGCAGATGCCTACAAAGAGCTTTGGATTGTGATGTTTGATAAATTAACAAATGAGCATGGACTAAGCAATATTATTTGGGTGTGGAATGGACAAAATGCAGCATGGTATCCAGGGGATGAATATGTGGATATTATAGGCGAAGATATTTATGCGCCTAATCACACATATAGTCCACAATCTTCAAAATTTCTTGAGGTTGCAGAGTATTCAGACGAAAAGAAAATTGTCGCATTAACGGAAAATGGTTGTCTGTTTGATATTGATGATGCGATTTTGGCCAATTCTGTATGGGCATGGTTTTGCACGTGGGGCGGTGAGTTTTGTCAAAAAAACGGTGTGATTTCAGAAAGTCATACGAGCTTAGATATGTGGAATGAAGTGTATAATCATAAGAATGTGATTACCCTAGACGAAATGCCTGATTTAAAAACCTATCCATTAGAAGGGGGAAGCTCTCCAAGTGAGAAAGAAAGCACAGAAGTAGAGACGACTCAAGAAAGTAATAAACAGACCGAATCAACAAAAGAAAAAGAGACAGAGCTAGAGACGACACCAAATACAGAAAACGCTGCTAAAAACGAAACGAAAAATCGAACGGCGGGTGTTATAATTGCGCTAATCACAGGTGTTTTAATTGGAGCGGGATTTGCGGTACTAAAAAGAAAGAAATAAAAAGAGGTGAGGATATGAAAAAGTTGATTACAGGAAAAGTTAGAGATGTTTATGAAGTGGATGAACAAAAACTGGTGATTGTAACAACGGATCGTTTATCCGCATTCGACGTGGTGTTATCCTCACAAATTCCCAGAAAGGGCGTAGCCCTCAATACGATTTCAAATTTTTGGTTTGATTACACAAAGGATATCATTCCAAATCACATTGTATCAACAGCGCTTTCGGATATGCCATCAGCATTTGCGCAAGAAGCAAGTTGCTATGAAAATCGAACGATATTGGCAAAAAAACTAACGATGCTTCCTTATGAAATTGTTGTGAGAGGCTATATATTCGGGAATATGTGGGAGGCTTATAAGGGAGGCGAATTGTTTTGTGGAGAAATCATAGAAGGTGATTATAAACAAGCGCAGAAATTGCGAGAACCAATTATAACACCATCTGCCAAAAACCACGAAGGACATGATGAGTATATTACAATAACAGCAATGAAAGAAACGATAGGGGCCGAATTGACAACGCAGATTATGGAAACGAGCTTAATGCTCTATTCGCGTTGTTATGAGTACGCATTACAACGGAGCATTATTATTGCAGATACAAAATTTGAATTTGGCATAGATGAGGATGGCTCGCTAGTGCTTGCAGATGAAATCTTCACGCCAGATTCTAGTCGATTTTGGGATGCATCAACCTACAAAGAGGGTATATCACCAAAATCATACGATAAGCAATTTGTGCGTGATTGGTTAATTGAAAACCAGCTAGATGGGGTGGTGCCAGCGCCCAGTTTGCCAGTGGAAATTGTAGAAAAGACGGCACAGCTATATCAGCAATGCATGAAAAAAATCGTTGGTATTGAAAAATTAGAAACCTTAGCAAATATCGTACTTACAGAGAAAGAAAGCATACAATTCAAAAGTGAAATAGATGAAATATTGCATTTTGCAGATGGTTTGAGTAAGCTCGAGTAAAAGGAGAGGAAGATTGGTAGCAAAAAGTATTATTGAAATTCAAAAAGGTTTGCTACAAAAGGAATTTTTAGCAGAGGAAGTGACAAAGGCCTATCTAACTCAAATCGCAAGTACGGATAAAGAGCTAGGAGCGTTTTTACACATAAATGAAGAGGAGGCGCTTATCAAGGCGCAAAGCATTGATGAAAAAATCCGAAAAAAAGAACCCGTAGGCGTGCTTGCGGGAATTCCGTATGCATGTAAGGACAATATTTGTACAAAAGGGATTCCAACAACCTGTGCCTCAAAAATGCTTGCGAATTTTGTGCCAAGCTATGATGCGTTTGCCATTAAGCAACTAAAAAAGGCAGATGGAATATTGCTTGGAAAGACAAATATGGACGAATTCGGAATGGGTTCTACAAATGAACATTCGGCGTTTTTCGTGGCAAGAAATCCGCATAATTTAAACAAATCACCAGGAGGAAGTTCGGGTGGATCGGCTGCGGCTGTGGCAGGTGGAGAAGTGGCGTTTGCGCTCGGAAGCGATACGGGTGGTTCTATTCGACAACCAGCTAGTTTTTGTGGCGTTGTCGGTATGAAACCAACCTATGGCAGCATTTCAAGAAATGGACTAATTGCATTTGCATCATCACTTGATCAAATAGGTATTATGACAAGAAGTGTAGAGGAAAATGCGTTCGTATTGGAGAGCCTTGTTGGAAAAGATCCATTGGATGCGACTTCGATTATCCATAAGGATGCTTGCTTTTTGAATGAATTGAATCAACCAATACAAGGAATGAAAATAGCGATTGTAAAAGAATTTTTTGAAGGAAGCCTTGCACAAGATGTAAAAACAGCGGTGCTAGAGGCCGTTTTCCAATATGAAAAGATGGGAGCGATTATAAAGGAGGTGTCCATTCCGTCGCTGAAATATGCGTTGGCAGCCTACTATATGATTTCATCTGCTGAAGCATCGTCGAATCTAGCCCGCTTTGATGGTAGGCAATTGGATAAAAGCAAAGGGAATGAAACATATCAAAATGCTCGAAGCGAGTGCTTTGGTAGTGAAGTAAAAAGGCGCATTATGCTAGGCTCGTTTATATTGAGCGCGGGTTATCAAGAGGCGTATTATAAAAAGGCGCTAAAGGCAAGGGAATTGATAAGTCGCGAGTTTTCGGAAGTATTTAAATCGTGCGATATAATTGTCGCACCCGTTGCACCAACAACGGCGCCTATGCTTGGTGAGAAAAAAACACCAATGGAGATGTATGCAGGCGATTTATATACGGTGCCAAGTAATTTAGCGAATCTACCCACCTTGTCATTGCCTTGTGGATACGATGGCGAGGGTATGCCAATTGGTATGCAACTAATCGGAGATCTTTTTTCAGAAAAACGATTGTATCAGGCGGGATTTGCCTTTGAAAGAGAAAGGCGCAAATAGATGGAAATGATAAAAAACTATGAAATGATTGTTGGGCTTGAAGTGCATTGCGAGTTAGGAACCAATCAAAAAATCTTTTGCGATTGCGAGACGATATTTGGCAAACAAGCGAATACGCAGTGCTGCCCTGTTTGTATGGGATTGCCAGGAACATTGCCTAAATTAAATAAAGACATTGTTGATTATGCAATTCGGGCAGGACTTTCGACAAATTGCAAAATCGCAAACCGATCGAAATTTGATCGAAAAAATTATTTTTATCCAGATTTGCCAAAGGGGTATCAGATTACCCAATACGATTTGCCATTGTGTGAAGATGGATGGATAGACATTGAAGTGGAACAAGAACAAAAAAGAATCGGCATCACACGAATTCACATAGAGGAAGATGCGGGGAAAGTTACGTATGATGACAAGGGGAACATGACGATTGATTATAATCGTTGTGGTATTGGGTTGATTGAAATTGTATCTGAACCAACAATTAGGAGCGAAAAAGAGGCGATTGCGTATTTGAGGGAGCTGCGAAGCAGATTGCTTTTTGCAGATGTTTCGGATTGTAAAATGCAAGAAGGATCCTTTCGGTGTGATGTGAATATATCCGTTCGAAAAAGAGGAACAAAAGCATTTGGCATACGAAGCGAAATAAAAAATCTCAATTCCTTTACATCAATAGAAGGTGCGATTGTATATGAATACAAGCGACAAGTGCAAGAACTCGAAAAGGGAAATATCATTCGGCAAGAAACAAGACGATATGATGAAAAAAGTGCCACAACTATTGTTATGCGTATAAAAGAAAATGCAGACGACTATCGCTATTTTGCCGAACCGAATTTGCCACCACTTGATGTGAGCGAAGAAAAAATTGCACAAATAAAACATGAGATGCCTATGTTGGCAAATGAAAAACGAAAGCATTATATCGAAGAGTTGTTGCTAACGCCGTATGATGCAAGCATTATAACAATGGAAAAGAAATTAGCAGACTATTTTGATGAAGCAGCGAGCAACACCAATTTCCCAAAGGTATTAGCCAACTTGATTATTTCAGAAGTGCTGGCGCTTACGGGGCTAGAGGCTCTTGAGTTTCCGATAAAGCCATTGCATGTCGCACAAATTGCGCAAATGCAAGGCGAAGAAGTGATTAATAGTGGTGTAGCGAAAAAAGTGTTGATGGCATTATGGGAAAATGATGAAGATGCAATGGAGTACGTTAGAAAAAATGCGCTTGCACAAATTAGTGATCAAGCGGTTTTAAGTGATATGGTTCAGACGGTGATAAAAGAAGAAGAAAAATCGGTACAAGATTTTCAAAATGGAAAAACGGCAGCCTTAAAAGCGTTAATGGGAAAAGTAATGGTAAAATCAAACGGAAAAGCGAACCCCAAAATGGTAAAGGATATGTTGCTAGAACAATTGCAACAATAAAGGAGCAGGCACTATGACTGAAAAGCAAAAAAGAGAAATGATGAATGAAAAGATAGCTATGCGGGCATCGACAAGAGCCATCATTGAAAATGTAATTTTAGCAGTGATAAAATTTGTTGCAGGTATTTTGGGACATTCTCTAGCGATGTTATCGGATGCCGTACATTCGCTATCAGATGTGATTAGCACATTTATTGTTATGGCAGGAATCAAAATGTCGCGTAAGGAAAACGATAAGGAGCATCCTTATGGGCATGAACGATTGGAATGTGTAGCGGCTATTTTGCTTGCGGTAGTGCTGTTTGCAACAGGAATTGGTATTGGCTATAAAGCCATTTCAACGATCCTCGTAACAAAGGCTGACGAAATGGTAAAGCCAGGAATCGTTGCGCTTGTCGCAGCGGTGGTGTCCATCTTAATTAAAGAAAACATGTATCATTACACAAAAAAAGCGGCAAAACAAATTAATTCAGGAGCTTTAATGGCGGACGCATGGCATCATCGTTCGGATGCACTCTCTTCAATTGCCAGCTTGATTGGTATCGCAGGAGCGAGATATGGCATGCCGATTTTGGACAGCATAGCAGGGGTGGTGATTTGCCTATTTATCGCAAGGGCAGCGTATTTGATTTTCAAGGATGCCATTAAAAAAATGATGGATTGCGCATGTGATGAAGAAACGGCAAAAAAAATGAGAGACATAATTCTTGAGCAAGAGGGGGTTGTACGCATTGATGTGCTAAAGACGCGCTTGTTTGGTGACAAAATTTATGTGGATGTTGAAATCAGCGTAGATGGCAAAGTGACTCTTTATGAAAGTCATGCAATTGCGCATAATGTGCATGATTTATTGGAGGAAAGGTTTGAAGAAATCAAACATTGTATGGTGCATGTAAATTCAGCAGATGTGTAGCGAAAACAAATTTGCATAAGAAAGAATACAAAAAAAATACATAGAAGTGTGGAAATTCAATTGTATATCATGTATAATAAATTCAATGTTCGCTTTTTGGAATTGATCGGAGTGTAGCAAAAAACATAAGCGTGAAATATGCATTATGTGAGACAAATGAAAGAGCAAGACCAACGGCGTCTTGTACGAAAGGGTTTACTATGATACAAGGAATTAAAAAACGTGATGGACGCGTGGTTTTATATGACCAGAATAAAATTGCAATTGCTGTTTTGAAAGCGATGGAAGCAGCGCGTGAAGGAAATGCCAGCGATGCAGCCGTTGTAGCAAACGATGTACAACGAACATTAGAAGAAAAATCACAAACGCATACGCCACAGATTGAGGAGATTCAGGATGCAGTAGAGTATCAATTGATGAACCATGGCTTTACTGATTCAGCGAAGGCGTTTATTATTTATCGTTCAAATCGTACATTGGCACGCGAAGCAAATACAAGCCTTATGAAAACAATCGACGAATTGACGAAAATAGATGCACGAGTTAGCGATATCAAAAGAGACAATGCCAATGTTGACGGAAATACAGCAATGGGAAGTATGCTGCAAATCGGTTCAGCAGGCGCGAAGGCCTATAATGAGGCACATTTATTACGACCAGAGCACGCACAGGCATACAAAAATGGCGATATTCATATTCATGATTTTGACTTTTATTCATTAACGACAACTTGTCTTCAGATTGATATCGAAAAATTATTTAAGGGTGGTTTTTCGACAGGGCATGGATTTCTTCGTGAGCCAAATAGTATTCAGAGCTATTCAGCGTTGGCAGCGATTGCGATTCAAGCAAATCAAAATGACCAGCATGGTGGTCAATCCATTCCAAACTTTGATTACGGTATGGCAAAGGGCATCAAGAAAACATTCCGAAAAACATTAAAACAAAAGCTAGTAGAGATGCTAGAGGATATGTTCGACATGGTGATGGATGAAGAGACGATGCAAGACATATTGGTTCGTGCAGAAGCAGTACATGGAGACATTCGTTTATTGGAAAATGAACCACTTGATCAGGCGATTGCGGAAGCGATTGCAAATGCGCAAAAAGAAGCGATGACAACAGAGGATGCGTTGCGCCTTGTAAAACGAGCAAGAAAACGTGCGGAGGCAAGAACGGATAGAGATACGTATCAAGCGATGGAAGGATTTGTTCACAACTTAAATACGATGCATTCAAGAGCGGGAGCACAAACTCCATTTTCATCAATCAACTATGGTACAGACACGACACCAGAAGGCCGAATGGTGATCAAGAACATCTTATTGGCACTTGATGCAGGATTAGGACATGGCGAAACATGTATATTCCCAATTCATATTTTCAAAGTAAAAGAAGGTGTGAACTACAATGAAGGCGATCCAAATGAGGATCTTTTCAAACTAAGCTGTAAGGTGAGCGCAAAACGACTATTCCCGAATTATGTATTTCTTGATTCGTCATTTAATTTGCAATATTACGTAGAGGGTAAACCAGAAACGGAAGTAGCGACAATGGGTTGTCGTACACGTGTTATGGGAAATGTCTACGACAAGAATCAACAGATTTCACATTCGAGAGGGAATCTCTCCTTTACGTCGATTAACCTACCACGCCTTGCTATTGAAAGTAAGGGCGACGAAGAACTTTTCTACGAAAAACTAAAAAATATGATGGATCTTGTGGCGAAACAGCTGTTGGATCGTTTTGAAATTCAAGCGCAAAAGCACGTATATAATTACCCATTTTTAATGGGACAAGGTGTGTGGCTAGATTCCGAAAAACTTCGACCATTTGATGAAGTACGTGAAGTGCTAAAGCATGGAACCTTATCGATTGGCTTTATTGGATTGGCAGAAGCGCTAAAGGCGTTATATGGAAAGCATCATGGAGAGGATGAAGAGGCGCAACAAAAAGGCATCAAGATTTTAAGCTTTATGCGCGATTATTGTGATGGCATTTCAAAAGAAAGCAATATGAACTTCACCTTGTTGGCAACACCAGCAGAGGGCTTGTCGGGCCGTTTTATCCGTATTGACAAGAAATTGTACGGAAAGATAGAAGGTGTTACGGATCGAGAATACTACACAAACAGCTTCCATATTCCAGTATGGTTTCCGATTTCGGCCTATAAGAAAATCGAATTGGAAGCGCCATATCACGCACTTTGCAATGCAGGACACATTAGCTATGTTGAATTAGATGGAGATACGACGAAAAATGTCGAGGCATTCGAAGCGGTTGTTCGCTTTATGCACGATGAAAAAATAGGCTATGGCAGCATCAATCATCCAGTTGATCGAGATCCTGTATGTGGCTTTGTAGGAGTAATTAATGATGTTTGCCCACGTTGTGGACGAAAAGAAGGCGAAATTCTTTCTGATGAAAGAATTTCGGAACTTAAAAAAATATATCCAGATATGCCTGTGATTCAAGGCATTCAGTAAGGAGTTAAGATGAGTGAAACAAAGAAACCAGGAGAAGGCGTTGGATTTGAGAGAATTCGCAGAATTACAGGTTATTTAGTTGGTACAATGGACAAATGGAATGATGCAAAAAAAGCAGAGGAAAGAGACCGTGTGAAACATGGTTTGAAAAACGATGCTTAATGTAGCGGGGATTGTTGAAGATAGTATTGTGGATGGGCCAGGGATACGAACGGTTGTCTTTGCGCAAGGGTGTCCACATGGCTGCGTGGGATGTCACAATCCAGAAACGTGGTCTTCTAAAGACAATATCCTTATTGAAGAGGAAATACTTTTTGAAATGATTAAAAAAAATCGATTGTGTCGAGGTGTGACATTTTCGGGAGGAGAACCCTTTGCGCAAGCAAAAGGGTTCTTTAAGCTTGCAAAATTATTAAAAGAGGCGGGGTATGAAGTGGCATCCTTTTCGGGATATACATTTGAAGAGTTGCAAGACGGAACAGAGGAGCAAAAGGAATTACTACAACAAATTGATATATTGATTGATGGGCGCTACGAAGAGAAAGAGCGCACGTTGGAATTGACTTTTCGAGGAAGTAAAAATCAGCGAATCATTGATGTTTTGCGAAGCCTAGAAGAAGGGCGCGTAATAGAAACAACAAGCAGTCGTTGGGTGGGCGATAGCCGATAAGAGAATATATTTACAAACAAGATAATCGGAAGAAACTTTTTGGAAGAAATGTAAAAAAACTGTTTGACATGGTAGAAAATGCATGGTATAATGTAACTTACAAAGGGTTAAGAGGTAAGAATGGAGTAACCATGACAAATAGATTAATTATTAAAAAAATCTTCTTTTCAATCTTACTTATAGTAAGTGTCGCGATTATCATGCTCAACACAGATTTTGAAAAAATTGAAGCGCGTTACACAGAAGAAATGGCAATAGATGATAAGGTAACAAAAGAAGATATTCAAGCGGTGTTATCGAAAAAAGTGTTTGACGCATTTCAGATTATTCGGGCAAATCCTGAGACGTATCAGGTGCCAGATGGAGTTGAATTGACAGTGGGGGATAGCTTTTCGATACCAACCATTCAACAAGGAGTTGTGAAAAAATCGGAGGAGGTTCTCTATTTTCCGATTGTTGCGGACGGAAAGATCATAGCCTTCACGAATTTAA
>CAZMHF010000039.1:0-11943 GCA_964566025.1 uncultured Lachnospiraceae bacterium
AAAGAGAGTATATGCAAAGGATATCGAAACAGCATTGCGTACAGAGGCTCCATATGGCCCAGCAAATGATGCAGGTGGAAGTGGCCATAATAAAGGTCATATTACAGAAACCTATATTGGTGAGTGGGTTCGCTATGATTTGCGCGTTGAAGAGGCGGGTGCCTATAAAGCGGCAATCGGAGCAGCTAATGAAACCGAATTTGACCAAATCATTGTATTAAGAGATGATCGACAAAATGTATTAACCACGTTTGTGATTCCAGCAAACTCTGCGCTTCCAGCAGAGGGATGGAATCAGGCAGGGATGTATGAGGGTAGTAAGGAATTTTACATGCCAGCAGGAAAATATGTAATTGATTTATTCTTTGTGAACAATCAAACGGCACCAGCAGCATCAAACCAAAATGATCAAATCATATACGAAGCAGGAGCAAATGTTGACGTGCTTAAGCTTGAGCGCACAGGCGATATGGAAAAACCAAAGGATATATCTGAAACGGATCCAAATTACTTCTTGCTAAAAGGATTTAATGCAGCGGCAGGAGCTCCACTACGTCAACGTGGTTGGGGAACAACAGGCTATGAAGATGAGCATGGAATGGTTGCGTTCGGAATGTCGATTGAGGTTCTAAAGGCTGCCAATAAGCTTGTTGTTGAAGTGGCAGCAATGCCAACAAATCGCAAGATGCAAATAGCATTAGCTGTAGGAGAAGAGGGCTGGATTGCTGCAGCACCAGAACCAGAATTTGAGGCGATATTTGACTCAACACTCGGCGATTTTGGAGCATTGGTATTCGACTTTGAAACACTTGAAACAGCAAAGAAAGAGACATTGGCTTCGTGGCTTCGTCAAATCGATAGTACAGGAAGAATTATTCTTAGCTATTATGGATATGGCGTAGAAGAACTTAATATTATGAAGGCTTATCTTGTTTTGGACGAGGAACTTAATCCATGTGCAGAAGGTCATACACCTAGCGAGAACGACTGTCTATGTTGTGAAGTATGTGATGGGTTTATCGTAAGAACATGTACAGATGAAGAACCTTGTATGGTTCACAATCCAGAACACGTTTGCTATGATGGACATACTCCAAAAAGCTCCGATTGTACGCAATGTGAAAATTGCGATACGGTACTAGACAGAACTTGCACAGCGCAAGAGCCATGCGAAAAGCATAAAGAAGATAATCCAGTGAAACCAGAAGATCCAGATTCACCACCACTTGGTGAAGCAAAAGGATTTAACAGAGCGTGGATTAGTCTTATTGGCATAATGCTTGCAATGGCATTGTTCGCGACTAAGAAAAAGGAAGAACATAAATAAGATAATCATTTAGCATGATAGGACTATGCGGCATGATAGAACCATAAAAAGAGTTATTTATTGAATAAGCAAGGGCGAAAGCGTTTTTCAAAGAGCGCCTTCGCCCTTTTTCAAACATTGACATATGAAGAATAAAGGGGTAGAATGATAGAAGAAAGAGTCGTGAAAATTCATTGAAGCCGGGAGACAACATATGGAACAAACGAACGAATATGCATTAACGGTACTTAAGGATGCAAAAAGCGCCATTACATCGCTAAATGAGATTAATCGCCAAAAGGAAAAGCTAGTAATTGAAGACCGACGATTAGAAAAATTACTACACGCAGAGGAAAAAGCGGTACAAGAAGAAATCTCAAACACAATCAAAAAAAGACGTTCGGATATTGTAAGTGGTTACGATAAAGAGATTAAAGGCGTTCAGGACAATCTAAAAAAAGTCGAAGCAAAGAAGATTGAAGCGAAAACAAAGGGTATTAAACAACGGATAAAAATTGAAACACAAGGGCTAAAAGCACAAAGCAAGCAACTAAAGGACGACTTAAAAACATTGATGCATACAAACAAAATTCCTTCGTTTTGCGAGTCCTTTCTTTTTTATGCGCTCTATATGCCGTGCGGAATCAAAGAATGGTTTTTTGCAGCCTTACTCTTTATATGCGGATTTTGGGGAATTCCACTAGGGATTTGCCAGCTGTTGTCAATCGATTCATTGTTAATCGTTTCACTTGTTTTTCTAGCAAACACATTAGTGTTTAGCGCCTTATACTTGATAGGAAATGCACGTTACAAAGTGAAAAACTATGCGATATTGCAACAGATGAAGCAGATGCATTTTAATATGCTCTATAACAAAAAACAAATGAAAGTAATATCCTCTTCCATTCGAAAAGATAAAAACGAAGATTTATATGACCTAGATAATTTTAATTATGATATTGCAAAGCTTGAAAGCGAAATTGAGCAAATTACGAATCGAAAAAAAGATGCATTAAATACATTCGATAGTGTCACAAACAAAGTAATTCGCGATGAGATAGAAGACAACAATAAAAAGCGAATCAACGAATTGCGGGCAGAATTTCAAGCAAATCACGAAGCACTAACACAAATCGAAGAACGCTCACGCAAACAAAACAGCATGGTAATTGATACCTATGGTCCTCACATTGAAAAAGAATTTTTAGTGGTTGACAAGATTGATGCATTGATTAGAATTGTAAGTACAAGCAATATTACAACCATTACAGAGGCCATTAATTCCTATCGAAATAATCGCCTTTGATAAAGAAGGATATAAAGAATGCCTACAAAAAAGGAAATACAAAGACAAAAAAAGAAGGAGCAATTACGAAGCCAAATTGTTCCGGAGCAAGATAAAGTTGATATAGAGATAAAAAGGCACAAGATCAGAGTTGTACTAGTGAGTCTTGTTCTCATTGTCTTGCTAAGTGTTTGCATTGTTGGTATCCTGTACTACAATAAACACAAATCTTATAAAACGGCAGTTGTTGAATGGGAAAAGGAAGTCGTGATTGGTGAAATGCACGCACAAGAGCATAATGGTGGCGTATTGGTCGCTGGGCTTGAAGGAGTGTTTTTTTACGGCGTAGACGGCGAGGCTAAGTGGGCGAATTCCTATTCTATGATTAATCCTCATACCTATATAGGTGGTGAATATGTGGCAGTCGCGGATATCGGCGGAAAATCCTTAGGACTATATGGTCAACAGGGGCATATCAAAAGTATTCAACTGGCAAAAAGCATTTACAATGTGAGCGTTTCAAAAAAAGGCGTTATCGTTGTTGTGACACAAGATGAAATGAGCCACTCATTTGATATTTATGACAAGACCTTAACCGAAATAGGAATTACCGTAAACACATTGATTTCCGAAACAGGTTATCCAACTTCTATTGGAATTTCTCCAGATGGCGAGACATTAATTGTAGGTTATCAGTACATTATGGATGGGCATATGAAAAATAGAGTAGCGTTTTACAATTTCCGCGAAGGAAAAAAAGATATTAAACGCTTGGTTGGTATATTTAATGATTACGAAGAGTCGCTATTTGTGGAAGCGATGTTTATTGGTCCAAAAAATGCAGTAGCGATAGCGGATAATCGATTGGTATTTTATGAAATGCAAGAAACAAAAGTACCAAAGGAGCTTGCCAATATACCACAAAAAAATGTAAAAGAGATTATAACGACTGAACAGAAAGTAGCAGTTGTTACTCAAAAGAAAGATGGTACGGATTTCGATACGCTTACCATTTACAATAACAAAGGCGAAAATGTATTAAATAAAAAAATGGATTTTATCTATAAAGGGATTGGATTAAATAGCGAATTCATATATTATTATAATGATACGACAATATGTATTATGGACTATGATGGAGAAGAAATTTTCAAAAAAGAAATTTCAGAAGCGATTCATGATGTATATTCGCTTAAAAACAAAGAACGATTCATTGTTCAAGAACAAAATATACTAAAAGGGATTAGAATAAAATAAAAGGAGATAAGAGATGGAGAAAAGTGTTATTGTTGGGGTTGATATTGGCGGAACCTCTGTAAAGCTTGGCATTTTTGATATAGAAGGCAATATGATTGAAAAGTGGGAAATAAAAACGCGTAAGGTTGAAAAGGGCGCATTTATATTGCGCGATATATCGAATTCCATAAATGAAATGATTCGAAAAAAGGGAATTTCAAAAACAAGTGTAAAAGGCGTTGGCATGGGTGTGCCAGGCCCTGTTATGCCGAACGGATTTGTGGAAATTTGTCCAAACCTGGGGTGGCGAGAGATGAATCCAGCCAAAATTCTGAGTGGATTTCTAGGTGGTATCCCCGTAAGAGCTAGCAACGATGCAAATGTAGCGGCGCTTGGCGAGTTATGGAAGGGTGGTGCTTCTGGCTATAAAACAGCGGTTATGTTTACATTAGGAACAGGTGTTGGTGGCGGCATTATTATGGATGGAAAAGTTGTTAACGGAATTCATGGGCTAAGTGGGGAACTTGGGCATATGACAGTAAATCCATCAGAAGAAGTACAATGCAATTGCAAAAATCATGGTTGCCTAGAACAATATGCTTCTGCAACGGGAGTCGTGCGAATTGTAAGAAGAATTCTCGAAAAAAATGACGCTGATTCTTGCTTGCGAAGAGCGGAATACTTGTCTTCAAAAGTTGTGTTTGATGCAGCGATTGATGGAGATATGATTGCTGGACTAGCAGTGGATACATTATGCATGTATTTGGGTATGGCATGCGCAAATTGTGCCTTTATTGTTGATCCAGAGGTATTTGTATTTGGTGGCGGTGTATCGAAAGCGGGAGATTTCTTAATCGAGGGAATTAAAAAATATTATTATAAATTCACAACGCTAACGAACAAAAAAGCGGAGCTTAAACTTGCTACATTAGGAAATGATGCAGGTATATATGGCGCAGCAAAATTAATGTTCTAAAAATTAAAAAAAAGTGTTTCATTTTTGTGGTAAAATATGATATAGTATTCTTCGATGAGAAAACATCAAAATGAAAAACATACAATATGCATTAATTATAATAGAAGACATTTTGCAATGATAAATGGGGAAAGAGGAATATAACATGAGCCAAGCGAAGGTTGATAAATATAAGGATTATAAAAAGAACAGAAAAGAAATTTTAGAAAAGCAAAAACGAAAAAGAACCGTATATAAGGCGATTGCTTGGTTGGTGGGCGTTACAGTAGCAGGGCTATTGTTATTTGCAGTTGCCTATTCAGGATATGGAAGATATTTGGATTGGAAAGCAAAACAACCCGTATACACGAGAGATGGGTATATCGTGCCAGATATGGTAGGATATCACGAAGATCCGACGGAAGCCTCTACGGAGGAAGACCCAACAGAAGAGGCGTCAACAGAAGGTGCTTCTGAAGAAGAGACAGAAACTAACGAAGTGACAACCGAAAATAGCACAAGCGATGACGCAACAGATTCAACACAAGAAGATACTACGGTTGAAGATGCAGCGGAAAGTACTACGTTAGCAGAATAAAAATCATGTATGCCAAGTGTAAGCGCTTGGCATTTTTTGAGCAAAAAGGTGAATTATGAATGTTATTTTAATTGGAATGCCAGGCTCGGGAAAAAGCTCTGTAGGCGTTGTCCTTGCAAAACGGCTTGGAATGGATTTTTTGGATACGGATATTGTCATACAAAAGAAAACACAAAAGCGATTAAGCGAAATCATTTCTGAAGAAGGCGTAGAAGAATTTTTAAAACTTGAAGAAGAGGTGAATGCTTCTTTGCAAGTTGAAGATACGATTATTGCGCCTGGAGGAAGTGTCGTATATGGTGAAAAAGCGATGCACCATTTTAGAGAAATAGGCGTGGTTATTTATTTGAAAATAGGATACAAAGAGATGATTTCTCGCATTGGTGATATTCATACGCGAGGAGTAGCTTTGCCAAACGGCATGAAATTGTCAGAAATGTATGAGGAAAGAGATAAATTGTATGAGCAATACGCGCACTATGTGGTTGATGAATTGCATAAAACAAAGGGGAAGGTTATTTCTGAGATAGTAAGCCTAGTTGATGAGCTTTTGTTAGGCTTTACAAAGAAATGATTTGTGTTATAATAATCGTGAAATCGTTTGTAATGTTGCGTTAGGAAAAGTAGTACGATGGACGATAATTATAAATAGCAAGATAAATAAGCAATGGAGCTTATGGAGGTAATTAGATGAGTCGATATGTTATGAAAGGTGGAACCTTGCTTAGCGGAGAAGTATGCATAAGCGGCGCTAAAAATGCGGCATTGGGGATTCTAGCGGGAGCTCTTCTGACTGACGAAACAGTGATAATAGACAATATTCCGGATGTAGATGATATTGATTACCTTTTGAATGCCTTTAAGGAAATTGGTGTTGTAGTTGATAGAGATGAAAAAACAAGAAACCGCGTTATTATTAACGCAAGCATGATCAACACTCTTGTGGTAGATCTTCCATTTTTGCAAAAGCTACGTGGTTCTTATTATATAGTAGGAGCATTATTAGGAAAGTATCGTCATGCTGAAGTCGTTATGCCAGGTGGATGCAATATTGGCGAGCGCCCTATCGAGCAACATATTAAAGGGTTTACAGCATTAGGTGCGGACGTAGAAGTGAAGAACGGAAAAATCGTTGCTATTGCTAAAGAACTAAAAGGAGCAGATATATTCCTTGATTTGCCAACGGTAGGTGGCACGATAAATATTATGTTAGCCGCTGTTTTGGCAGAAGGAAAAACAACCATTGAAAATGCGGCAAAAGAACCACATGTTGTTGATGTGGCGAACTTGTTAAACAGCATGGGGGCTAATATCAAAGGCGCAGGAACGGATGTAATCCGCATTAACGGCGTTAAGAAACTACACAAAACAGAATATTCGATTATTCCAGATCAAATAGAAGCGGGAACATTTATGTTAGCAGCAGTAGCGACAAAAGGCGATATTGTTGTGAAAAATGTCATTCCAAAGCATTTAGAGTCGATTAGTAGTAAGCTGCGTGAAATGGGTTGCGATATTACGGAAGGCGATGATGCTGTTCGAGTAAATGCGAACAATCCACTAAAGAGCATTGATGTGCGCACAGCACCATATCCTGGATTTCCAACAGATATGCATCCGCAAATGTCGGTAGCGATGTGCCTTGCGCATGGAACAAGTACAGTAACAGAAAAGATTTTTGAAAAGCGATTTAAATATGTTGATGAACTCACAAAGATGAGTGCAAATGTTATGGTGAAAGGCAACAATGCCATTATTAGCGGTGTAGATCATTTGACGGGCGCGACCATTCAAGCTTTGGATTTGCGTGCAGGCGCAGCTCTTGTTATTGCAGGTTTAGCTGCAGAAGGTTTTACGATTATTGAGGATGTAGAATATATCGAAAGAGGCTATGAACGTTTTGTTGAAAAGATGAAAGGCTTGGGAGCTCTTATTGATAACGCACCAGAAGATAGCGATATTATAAAATTCAAAATGCAAAACGTTGCAGTTTGATAGTACGGAGAAAATATATGGAAAAGTTTTTATTTACATCGGAGTCGGTGACAGAAGGACATCCAGATAAAATATGCGATCAAATATCAGATGCGATTTTGGATGCATTGTTAGAAAAAGATCCTATGAGTCGTGTGGCGTGTGAGACTTGTTGTACAACAGGTCTTGTTATGGTGATGGGAGAAATCACTACAAAAGCATACGTTGATATTCAAAAGGTTGTGCGCCAAACAATCAGCGACATAGGTTACACAAGAGCAAAATTCGGTTTTGATGCAAGTACGTGTGGTGTGATTACGGCAATTGATGAACAATCTTCAGACATTGCTATAGGAGTTGACCATGCGTTTGAAGAGCGAGAAACTGCATTAAATGAAGAGCAAATTAGTGCGATTGGTGCGGGTGACCAAGGTATGATGTTTGGTTACGCAACAAACGAAACCGAGAATTTTATGCCATATCCAATTGACTTAGCGCATAAATTGACGAAACAGCTTGCAAAAGTTCGAAAAGACGGAACGCTTACTTATTTGCGACCTGATGGAAAATCGCAAGTTACGGTGGAGTACGATGAAGCGCATAAACCACTTCGTTTGGAGGCAGTTGTGCTGTCGACACAACATGACGAAGCAGTTTCGCAAGAACAAATACATAAAGATATTAAGAAATATGTGCTTGATGCTGTATTACCACAAGACATGATTGATGAGCATACAAAAATTTACATTAATCCAACGGGCCGCTTTGTCATTGGCGGACCACAAGGAGATAGTGGCTTAACGGGCCGCAAAATTATCGTGGATACGTACGGCGGATTTGCTCGTCATGGCGGTGGAGCATTTTCTGGCAAGGATTGTACAAAAGTAGATCGCTCGGCGGCTTATGCAGCTCGCTATGTCGCAAAGAATATCGTAGCGTCAGGAATTGCAGAGCGCATAGAGGTACAGCTATCCTATGCGATTGGCGTGGCAGAACCAACTTCCATAGCAGTCGATACATTTGGAACGGGAATTAAATCAAATGAAGAAATCGTTTCTCTAATTAGAAAGAACTTCGATTTGCGTCCAGCAGGAATTATCGAGATGCTTGGTTTACGAAAACCGATTTACAAGCAAACGGCTTCATATGGTCACTTTGGCAGAGGGGATTTAGACTTGCCATGGGAACGACTTGACAAAACATTAGAATAACAAATATGCTTGTAGTTTATGAAAACTTTATAAACTGCAAGCCTTTTTTAATTGCTATTGAATACGAGAATGCTACAATAGAATTATTTATGCAGTTTACATGCAAGGAGATAAGATGAAGATAAAGACACGACTTATTATTGCGTTTTTTTCATTAGTGCTAATTCCGATTATACTAGTGGCAGCAATAGGCTCGATGGTGCTAAATTATCAATCGAATTATTTTAAGAGCGTATATGGCGTTAGCGGTGATTATGCCATGTTTACGAGTACGTCGGTAAAAGTACTAGCGCAGCTTACAGAAGTAGAGTGCGGCTCTATTTTAAAAACGACAATTGAAGAACCAGAAAAGCTTGAAAATACAGAATATCTTGACGAGGTGAATCGACGACTAAAAAAAAGATATTCCTATATGATTGTATGTAAGGACTCGGAAATCATTTACAACGGCGCTTCCGCAAAGGATATACAGTTAGTAGCGGATGAGCTTCCTATTGATGTAGAATCTCTCGCATTTCGTTCGAATGAATCGTATTACAATAGTGAAAAAGGTTATTTGCGCAGAGGTATCGATTTTACATTCTCGTCGGGTGAAAGAGGAAATGTCTTTTTAATTACGATTGAACACAATGTCGTTCAAGAAGGCAAATATATGTTTATTCAAATTCTAATTGCGATTATTTTGATTTTGATGATAACAGAATTTGGCTTGATTGGCTGGATTTATCGCTCGATTGTAAGCCCATTGCGAAAATTAACATCCGCAACACATCATATTAAAGAAGGGAACTTAGAATTTACACTTGATGTAGATAAAGAAGATGAAATCGGTTCACTCTTTAAGGATTTTGATGAGATGCGCCTGAGATTAAAGGACTCTGCAGAAGAAAAAATTCAATACGATAATGATAGCAAAGTGCTTATTAGCAATATCTCGCATGATTTAAAGACGCCAATTACAGCCATAAAAGGTTATGTAGAAGGTATTATGGATGGTGTAGCAGATTCTCCAGAGAAAATTGAACGATATATAAAAACCATCTACAACAAGGCAAATGATATGGATCGCTTAATCGACGAATTAACCTACTATTCAAAAATTGATACAAATCGTGTGCCATATGTATATTCAAAGATTGATATTGGTGAGTTTTTTCTTGATTGTACACAAGAAGTAGGGCTTGACTTAGAGTCAAAAGGAATGGAATTAAAGTATACAAATAATTTGTCACCAGGCGTTCTTGTTGTTGCTGATGCAGAGCAATTCAAAAAAGTCATTAACAACATTATCAATAATTCAGTAAAATATATGCCAAAAGATCGTTATGGCAGAGTTGTCATTACATTAAAGGAAGAAGGCGATTTTGTCCACATTGAGATGGAAGACAACGGAATGGGTATTAGTCGAAAGGATATGCCACACATTTTTGATCGGCTTTATCGGTCGGATGAATCGAGAAATTCGCGAAAGGGTGGAAGTGGAATAGGCCTGTCGATCGTTAAGAAAATTATTGAGGACCATGGTGGTCGTATTTGGGCAACAAGCAAGGAAAACGAAGGCACGAAGATGCATATCGTTATTCGTAAATATAAGGAGGAGACAAAAAATGAAAATTCTAATCATTGAAGATGAAGTGAGTATTGCGGAACTAGAAAAGGATTATTTAGAGTTAAGTGGATTTGAAGTGGAAATTGAGAATGCAGGTGACACAGGGCTAGAAAAGGCATTAAAAAGCGAATATGATTTGCTGATTTTAGATTTGATGCTTCCTGGTGTGGATGGTTTTGAAATTTGTCGAAAGGTAAGAAGCGTAAAAAATACGCCAATATTGATGGTTTCTGCAAAGAAAGACGATATCGACAAGATCAGAGGGCTTGGATTAGGTGCGGATGATTATATGACAAAGCCATTTAGCCCAAGTGAGTTGGTTGCCAGAGTAAAAGCACATTTAGCTAGATATGAGCGATTAGTAGCGACAAATCAGCCGAGAAATACCGTAATTGAAATAAGGGGCCTTAAAGTTGACAAAACCGCTAGGCGTGTATTTGTTAATGGAGAAGAGACGGCTTTTACAACAAAAGAATTTGATTTGCTTACATTCCTAATGGAAAACCCTAACCATGTATATTCAAAAGATGAATTATTCCGCGAAATTTGGGAAATGGAATCCATTGGAGATATTGCTACGGTAACAGTGCACATTAAGAAAATTCGTGAAAAGATCGAATTTGACACAGCTAAACCACAATATATCGAGACTATTTGGGGTGTGGGCTATCGATTTAAGGTATAATGATGATTGAAGTATTATATGAAGACAAAGAAATCATCGTAGTAGTGAAGCCAGTAGGTGTGGCATCTCAAAGTGAGAAGGGTTTTGGCGCAGATATGGTGAGCGAAATCCTGAATTATCTAAAAAGAAAAGGCGAGGAAGCCAATTATTTAGGGGTAGTTCATCGCTTGGACAAACCAGTTTCTGGTGTAATGGTTTATGCAAAAACAAAAGAGGCGGCAAGCGCATTGAGCGCTTCTCTTAGAAGTGCGTCCATAATAAAGGGCAGAAAAAGCGAAAATACAGGGTTTGCAAAAAAATATCTTGCGCTTATTTCAAAAACGCCGATTGATTTGGAGGGGACACTTGAAGACTATATGGTATTTGATCGAAAGACAAATATGAGTGTGGTTTCTTCTGCGAAAGAGAAGGATGCAAAAAAGGCCGTTCTTCATTATAAGGTTCTACCAGAGAAATCTAAAAATGAAGTGGCGCAGTATTTGAAGATTGTAAATCTTCCTAAGGAAGCTTGTCTTGTTGAGATAAAACTAGAAACGGGGAGACATCATCAAATAAGGGTGCAGTTTGCAAGTCGAGAAATGTCTTTAATAGGAGATAGGCGTTACGGAGAGCAAGTGGTGCGAGGGAGAATTGGATTGTTTGCGTATGAGTTAGGATTTCATCATCCAACGACAGGCGAATGGCTTGTATTCACAAAAAAACATAAGAACGATTAGAGGTAGGCGCATAAAGCGCTTGCTTTTTTGTTTTTAAAATCGTTTAAAAGAGGGGTTTTGAGGCGGTTTTTGCGGGCGTAAAATGCACAAAAAATTTTTTCTGATTTAGATGAAAAGAATGCTTGACTTTTAGAAATCAATTTGTTAAGATATCAGTCCACCCATTAAGGAAGTGAGACACGATTTGAAATGGGAATTTCATCTGAATCATGAAAAAAGAGTGGAAAGAAAAAAGTTTTAAAAAAATTAAAAAAAGTTGTTGACAAACAAAATCAACTCTGATAAGATTAGGGAGTTGCGGCAAAAACGCCAACAACAAAACAACATGAACATTGATAATTGAATAGTACATTCCAACCCTGAAAATT
>CAZMHF010000040.1:0-11865 GCA_964566025.1 uncultured Lachnospiraceae bacterium
GCCATAAAAAAGAATACCAAAACGAAAACGACTTCTGAAAAGAAGTTCCCAACCATTAAAATGCCCGATTAAAAAAAATCAAGGGCTGTTGTAACATCACACAACTACTGTGATGTTACAACAGCCCTTTTGAATTTTAATTATCCAATGATTTATTATAGTCGCCTAATACACTTTCAAAGCGTAGCCCCATGCGATGTGCTGAGCCATCTTTTTTTGTTATGTCAATTGCCTTGCATGTGTATTCAACTGCCGCTTCTAATGCTTTTTCAAGCGACAAATCCTGCATGTAAGCACCTAAGAAAAAGGATGCAAAGACATCGCCACTTCCATGGTATTGTCCTTCAATTCGTTTTCCCATTACATAGAAAATCTCGTCTTTTTCAACATCATAGCATCCTGCCCCTAAATCATCCTCTTCAAAAAAGACTCCCGTAAGAATAATCTTTTTTGCTCCTAAGGTCGCTAATTCTCGTAGCAATCCGTCGGCTTCCTCCTTCGTCATCACACCGCCTTTATATTCTTTACCTAACATAAATGCCGCTTCCGTTCGATTTGGAATAATAATATCTGCCTTGCCGCAAAGCTTTGCCATCCCTGTCACCATTTCTTGTGTAAATAGGGAATATAGCTTTCCGTCGTCAGCCATTGCTGGATCAACCAATGTCATGGTCTTTTCACTCTTAAACATATCAAAAATCTCGCAAATTAGCTCAATTTGTGCTACGGAACCGAGGTATCCTGTGTAAATTGCATCAAATTCAATCTGTTCTTTTTTCCAATGCTTTGCGATAGGCATCATATCATCTGTTAAATCGCGAAATGTAAAATCGCTAAAGCCACCTGTATGTGTTGAAAGCACTGCCGTTGGCATCACGCTACATTCTACACCTGCTGCCGAAATAATGGGCAATGCTACGGTTAGTGAACACTTTCCTACACCTGATATATCATGAATGGCTACAACTCTTTTTAATGGTTTCATCTTTTAATCACTCCTTTTCTTGATGAATGCCATTATAACAAACATTTTATCACTTGAACCGTACCACTACTTCACCAATTCCACATTCCACTTTGATAAGACCTTCTCGATCTAAATGCATACTCTTTTCCAATGCAATACCTGAGCTATCAATTTCTTCACCTATTTTAATATGTCCGATACCACCTTCTATCTCATAGCCAAAAAAGTCTGACTCTTTTTCTAGGCGAATATTGCTATAGCCGATACCATTTTCTACTTCTAGACGCTTCGTCAAAATACCATCTCCACGTAAAACCCCTACTGCATTGCTAAGGGACATCTCATTCGCCTTAATATTGTTCAAATCTACTTCGCCAACACCAAGCGATAAGTCCAGCCGTTTTGTACAAGTCAAATCATCTATTTTAAAAGAGCCTGCACCAAATTCAAATGTTGCCGTTTCAAGTGTATGTCCTTTTGGTATTGTAATCACTATTTTTCCCGTTTTTCTTTTATAGCCAACTATATTAATTTCTTTGAAAAATGCATTTTTCTTGCCTTCGGAGCGGATTGTCCATACACCATCTTCGATTGTTGTTTCAAAATTCTCCTCAACATTTTCTGCATTAATTGAGAACGTGTCCCCTTCCTCGATAATTAACTCTGTCGCTTGCAACTCCATGTCCAATGCCGTAATTTTTTCATCTGTATATTCCTTCACAAAATCAATCGTTTTTTCATTGGACATCGCTATTGCAAAAATGCCGCCTACAACGCATATAATAAATCCAATAATCAGCAATACAATTGCCGTTGCAACCCATGCACCACTAGTTTTCTTCATAGTGTCCTCCTTTTTCTTCATTTAAAAAAAGTTTTTTTGTTAAGTTTTGAATTCCTTTTGTTGCTCCTGCACTATTGCGTACAAGTAAATTCGCCAAAACAAACATTAAAATCGTCAATCCAATAAAGATCAGCATAACACCTAATAAAATCACACCTACCCAAAAGCTATTTAGCAGACAATATACCATACCAACAAACAATACAATTGAGGTAATTAAAAATCCCATTGCGGTTATATAAAGACTAAAAGCAACAGAAAATACTACTACCCACCACACAAAGAGTGCAAGATAGGCAAAGGGCATCACAAGAATTGCGCCAATTTCCTCCCATATGTTTGAGAATGTGCTCTTTGGCGATGTATTATTTGATGAATTCTTGTGAGGTTCTTCCGTCATGTAAGGTTGTTTTGGTGTTTCAGGGCTTTCATAAGAAGCTTCTTCTTTTTTATAATGAAATTCATTTTGAATATTTTGGGCTACTTGCTTTGGCGATCCAAGCTTTGCAATTTCATTTTCCGCTTCTTCGCCAGCTTCTTCTAAATAGTTTCGATAAAATGTTAACGCTTCTTCCTTTTCTTCTATCGGAAGTGCGCATAATTCATATTCTAATAATTCTAAAAATCTTTCTCTATTCAAGGTAATTCGCCTCCTCAAAAATTTTATTAATCTTGCTTGTATAGTCATACCACTCATTTCGATATAGTATGATTTTATGTTTCCCTCGCTCTGTTACTTGATAATAGCGCCTGTTCCGTCCTGCAAATTCTTTGTCGTATACTTTTAAGCAATCTTCCCCTTGTAATCTTCGCAAAACGGGGTATAAGGTTGATTCCGATATATCTAAAATCTTTTTTACATCTTGTGTGATTTTATAGCCATAGGTACCTTCTTCTTCGCAAGATACAACGGCAAGTACAATGGCATCCAATAATGCTGCACCTGTATTAAAAACCATATGTGTATTCCTTTCTGTTGGTGAACGAATGCTCACCGTACGTTTTTATCAAATGAATCGATCCATTCACTTGTAATTATATAATATTATATGGCGTATAATATGTCAAGCGGTATAGCATAACCTTGTATTCTTTTTTCATTCAAAAAGCTCTCCTTACTAGATACCTAGTAAGGAGGGCTTTATTAGTCACGTAAGATACTCGTACCGTTGTTACAAGTCAATGCGGATACTCGAAATCCGCTTCGCTACTATTTCAGTAGGAGGTTAAACGGCTTGAGGTGTATCTTGATTAATTCTATTTATTTCGATTTTGCTTTTTCGATAAATACTTCGTGTCCGCGTATTTTTTTCTTATTACTAAACGTCGTAAGAATCGTTGGCACTGTATCCTTTGGAACTTCTACAAAAGAGAAATTTTCGCAAATTTCAATAGCACCAATATTTCTGCCAGAAATTTTGCTCTCACCTGCAATTGCCCCTACTAAATCTTGAGGGCGAACCTTATCTCTCTTTCCAACACTTACGAACAAACGTGTCATGCCTTCTTCTGTCTTGCGTTTGCCACGACCTTCGCGCTCAGTACCTTTTCCACCACTACGATCCATTCCTCGTCGATTACGGTCAACTGCACGTCTTTCACGACCATCGCCACGCATATTTCGTTGGCTTCTGTTTTCTAGATTATCCTCAATGTCATCCAAATAATCGGCTGTTTCACCATTTGATAAATAAAATAATGCCGCCAACGCTTTTGCTGGATCCTCATACTCATTGATTTTTTCTTGAATGGTGGGCAATACCTTTTCAATGTATTCATCGCTAAGTACTTGGTCGATTTTCTCGAAAAACTGATCAATTTTTGTCTTGTCAATCTCTTCTTTTGTTGGAAGCTTATCTGCCTTAATCTTGATTCGACAATAATTTTGAATATTTCTAAGTTGATTCATATCACGTCTTGTGACTAAGGAATATGCATCTCCACTTTTTCCAGCTCGTCCTGTTCGGCCAATACGGTGAACATAATATTCGCAATCTTGTGGTAAATCATAATTAAATACCGCATCTATATCGCTGACATCAATACCTCTTGCCGCAACATCCGTTGCAACCAAAATCGTAACGATTCCTGAACGGAATTGATTCATCACATGGTCTCTTTGTTGTTGCTTCATATCACCATGCAATCCATCTGCATGATAACCGTTTTTGCGCAAGAACGTACATAACTCATCCACTTGCTTTTTCGTATTGCAAAATATCATCGAATGTGTTGGATGATATGCATTTAAAAGGCGTGATAATGCCTCTTCTTTTGTTCCAGGTCTTAATAAATAGTATTTTTGATTAATATTATTAACCGTTAATTCTTTTTTAGCTACGCGAATAATTAATGGATCATTCATATAATTTCGTGTAATATCCATAATCGCTTGTGGCATTGTTGCTGAAAACATCACCGTTTGATGCTCCTCTTTCACGTCTGCCAAAATCGTTTCGATATCTTCACGAAATCCCATGTTTAACATCTCATCCGCTTCATCTAGTGCGATAATATTAAGATTATCCAGTTTTAATGTTTTCCTTCTCATATGGTCCATCACACGTCCAGGTGTTCCTACGACAATTTGAACGCCCGCATGCAACGGTTTAATTTGCTTATAAATCTCTTGACCACCATAGACTGCTAATATTTTTACGTCATGCATATACTTCGCAAGTTTATGCAACTCTTCGCTAATCTGCATGGCTAATTCTCTTGTTGGACATAAAATAAGTGCTTGTACTTTTTTATTGCTTGGATCAATTTTTTCTAAAATCGGAATTCCAAATGCTGCTGTTTTGCCCGTTCCCGTCTGAGCTTGTCCTACGACATCCATTCCTTCTAATACAGGCTTGATCGACTCAGCTTGAATATCTGTTGTATCATCAAATCCCATATCGCTTACAGCGCGCAAAATTTTATTGCTAATTTCTAATTCATTAAATTTCAAAAATGTTTACCTTCCAGTCTTTTTCCTACTATGCGTTATGATCGAATTGCATAACTGTAAAGTTCCTTTAACTCATCTACACTATAATGATAATGCTCATTACAAAAATGACAATTTACTTCTATGCTATTCCCTTCTTCTATCATTTGGGAAATTTCTTCGCGTCCCAATGATATAATTGCCTTCGCTACTCGCTCCTTTGAGCAATTACACGAAAACTCGACTTCTTTTTTCTCATGAATGATCGGTGACATTCCTTCGAAAATATACTCCAAAATTGCTTCTGGATTCATACCCTTACTTAACATCTCTGTGATGGAGGTGATTGATGCTAATCTTTCTTCTAACATTGTAATCACTTCATCGCTCGCTCCTGGCATTAGCTGAATAATAAAACCTCCCGCCTCTGCGACCGTATTGTCCTTATTCATCAATACGCCTAAGCCAACTGATGATGGTGTTTGCTCGCTGTTGGCAAAATAATAGGTCAAATCCTCTGCGATTTCACTTGTGATCAATATCGTATCACCAACATAAGGCTCTTTCATACCAATGTCCTTAATCACTTGTAGCACGCCAATGCCAACTGCTGTTGCCACATCAAGTTTGCCTTTTTCATTTGGTGGCAAATTAACAATCGGGTTATATGCATAGCCCTTTACTTGTCCATGTGTATTCGCAGTGACTACAAGTCCTTCTACTGGACCATCGCCTGAAATCTTAATGGTCACGATATCTTCTTCATTCTTCATCATGGCGCCCATCATAAGACCCGCTGATAAAAGTCTACCAAGTGCTGCCGTAATGACAGGACTTGTTCCATGTGCCTGCCTAGCTGTTTCCACTACGCATCTTGATGTAATCGCAAATGCGCGAATTTGCGAATCACCTGCAGTTGCTCGAACTAAGTAATCTTTTTTCATTTCCCACACTCCTGCAAAACGATAATCACCCTTTCGGCTAGCCCAAAGCTTTCTTTTTCCGAAAAATCAAACTCCATCTCCTCATCATAAATACCAATCAGCTTCATGCCTGATTGTTCAATCAATGATGTAATTTCTTTCACCGAATATGCTCTCTGATAATGCTGCTCTTCATATTTTGTATACGTATTTCCTTCTTCATTTATGAAAAAAGTAACGCTATACTCATTAATCTTATCTTCTTCATCATATAGATTATTCCAAATATAATAATGATCATCAACACAATCCGAAAACGTTGAATCCCCAAATTTCTCACGGTAGAGATACTCTGTTTTTAAATCAAACACAAAAATCCCACCTGGCTCTAAAAAATTATTTACCAATTGTAAAACGCCCAAAAACGCTTCTTCGTCTAATAAATAGTTCATGGTATCGCAAATGCTATAAAAGGCGCTTACTGTACCAAATAGATCCAACTCACATATGTCTTGATTTAAATATAAAATCCCTTCGTCGTTAATGCTGCTTGCCTCCATAAGCATTTCCTCTGAAGAATCAACGCCTATCATATCATATCCTTGGCAATGTAGCAAGCGCGTCATGATTCCCGTGCCACAACCTAAGTCACAAACGATTCCTTTTTCAATCCCTTGCTCCCTTAATTGGTTTATAATAATGCTTGACCATTTCTCGTACGGAATATCCCGCATAAATTTTTCGTAGACCTCTGCAAACTTCTGATACATAGTATTTCCTTTGCTCTTTGATTGATTGTCTGTCGCTTTTCTGCTATAATCCACTCATATATAGGAGGTTATTATGTCAAAGCGAATTATTTCTTGGGTATGCATTGCTTTACTTATTTTTATTATTATAGGCATGGCGTTATCCGCACTCTTCTGGCCCGATTTATTTATGGTATTCTTTTTGCTAATGATTATCGTTCCTGTTTTGATGTTTATCTTTATCAAAACATATGATGTGCTTAAGAAAAAAGGAGCCTCACTCGCTTCTGAACTTGAATCGGAGGAAGGCTCTCAAACTTCTGATGATAATTAATCGTTTTCTCTATCAATCAAAAAACGCACAAGCAATTGATTGCTAATTGCCATACCATAATGATTAAAATAAAGGCGATCTCCTTCTTCTTCAAGGAGGTTTTCTTTTATTAATGAATCAATCGCCTCATGAAATACTTCTTTTATCGATTTATGAAATAAAAATTCAAATTCCATTTTTGATAAGCCCTTTGTTTGACGAAGGCCTAAAAAACAAAACTCCTCCATGCGCGACAAAAATCGCTCCTTTTCATCTTCGGAATCATCATATATCCGAATAGAAGGTTCTTCATTTTTATCAAAATGATAATGTAAATAGTCTTTCAAATCTCTTGTGTTGTGGAATCGACGGCCTTCCCATAAGCTTGATGCGCCTAGCCCAACACCAAGATATTCTCCCATTCTCCAATACAACTGGTTATGTCGACATTCATATCCCTCTCGCGAATAATTTGATATTTCGTACCGATAATATTGATATGCCTCCATGACCTTTAAAATCGTACTATCCATTTGCATTTCAACCTCTTCCGATGGAATGAGATGCTTATTCGTACCATTTTTTTGATTATACAATTCATAAAATGGTGTGTTTTCTTCAATAATCAAACTATATAGCGAAATATGCTCTGGCTCTAACTCGCATATTACTTGCAAGCTTTGCGCAACGACACTAACACTCTGTCCTGGAATTGCCGTCATCAAATCTACATTGATATTCGTAAAACCAACATCCCTTGCCTTATCGTATGCTTCTAGAAAATCTTCGAATGTATGAATTCGTCCGAGAATGGATAGTTCACTGTCCTTTGTTGATTGCAATCCAAAGCTCAATCGATTAATACCATTGTGATAATATGCCTGCAATTTCTCATAATCAACGGTTCCTGGATTGACCTCTATTGTAATTTCAGCATTCTTAAAAGCAAAGCTGCTATTAATCATAAACATGATTTCTGCAATTTCTGGCACACTTAACAAGCTCGGTGTTCCCCCACCGATATAAACGGAATTAAGCACTGGTTTTTGCGAATGCTTTTCTTTGTAAGCTACGGCCATTTCACGTATTTCCTCACAAAGCTTTTTCACATATGTTTTTCTTGTCAATGCATCTGTAGGAAATGAAAGAAAATCGCAATAACCACATTTTTTCTCACAAAATGGAATATGAACATATAGTCCTGTCGCCATAACTAATCCTCGTCTAATTTTAAAACACTCATGAATGCTTTTTGTGGAATTTCTACATTGCCAATTTGGCGCATCCTCTTCTTTCCTTCTTTTTGTTTCTCTAATAGTTTTCGCTTACGCGATATATCTCCGCCGTAACACTTTGCCAATACGTCCTTTCGCATCGCCTTAACGGTCTCACGTGCAATTACCTTGCTTCCAATCGCCGCTTGAATAGGAATTTCAAATAAGTGGCGAGGAATTTCTTCTTTGAGCTTTTCGCACATTTTACGGCCTCGCTCATAAGCACTACCACTAAATACAATAAACGATAGCGCATCCACTTCTTCATGGTTTATAAGAATATCTAGCTTGCACAAATCAGAGCGAACATATCCTTTTATTTCATAATCAAGAGAAGCATATCCCTTTGAACGAGATTTCAACGCATCGAAGAAATCATAGATAATCTCATTCAACGGCAACTCATATCGAAGAACGGCACGATTGGTATCTAGATATTCCATATCTATATAAATACCACGTCTTTCTTGACATAAGTCCATAATGGAACCGATAAATTCCGAAGTCACCATAATCTCCGCACTCACCATAGGCTCTTCCATATAATCAATCAATGTCGAATCTGGCAAATTCGAAGGATTCGTCAATTCCATCATCTCGCCATTTGTTTTGTGCACACGATATACAACGCCTGGAGCCGTCGTTACCAAATCGAGATTATATTCTCTCTCTAGTCGCTCTTGAATAATCTCCAAATGAAGCAATCCCAAAAATCCACAACGATAGCCAAACCCCAGCGCAATTGATGTTTCTGGCTCATAATATAAAGAAGCATCGTTTAATTGTAGTTTTTCCAATGCATCACGCAAATCGCCATATTTCGAGCCATCTGCTGGATACAAGCCACAATACACCATCGAATTCACTCTTCGATAACCTGGCATAGCTTCTTTTGTTGGGTTATCACGATCTGTAATCGTATCACCTACCATCGTATCCTTTACGTTCTTAATACTTGCCGTAATGTAACCAACCATACCTGCACTAAGCTCTTCACAAGGAATAAACTGTCCTGCACCAAAATAGCCTACTTCCACCACATCGAAGGTTGCTTTTGTATCCATCATTTTGATTGGTGTGCCCTTCTTGACACTTCCCTCAAATATACGGCAAAATACGATAACGCCTTTATATTGGTCGTATAATGAATCAAAAATCAATGCTTTTAATGGCGCATTTGCATCACCAGTAGGTGCTGGTATTTTCGCTACAATTTGCTCCAATACCTCTTCAATATTTGTGCCATTTTTCGCTGAAATCAATGGTGCATCTTCGGCCTCAATACCAATTACATTTTCAATTTCTGCAATCACACGCTCTGGATCAGCGCTTGGCAAATCGATTTTATTGATAACTGGAAATACCTCTAGATTATGGTCCAATGCCAAATATACATTCGCCAATGTCTGTGCTTCAATTCCCTGCGCTGCATCGACAATCAGAATGGCACCGTCGCATGCTGCAAGACTTCTAGACACCTCATAATTAAAATCGACGTGTCCTGGTGTATCTATTAAATTAAAAATATATTCTTCGCCATCCTTGGCTTTATAAATAACGCGAATCGATTGTGCTTTTATGGTAATGCCTCGCTCACGCTCTAAATCCATATTATCAAGTACTTGTGCTTGCATCTCGCGGCTAGTCAATAACCCCGTTTTTTCAATAATTCTATCCGCTAAGGTAGATTTACCATGATCAATATGCGCCACAATACAAAAGTTTCTCATTTTACTTTGGTCAAAAATCGACATATATGCAGACCTCAATTCTTTTTTTGTCTATAAATAGATTGTAACAAACGCAAGGATTTAAGTCAACAAAGAGACTTTTTGTTGATACGTCTTGCGTTCACAACTTTATCATTTTACCACCACTTTAGTGGTAACAATCAAGATAAAGTAATGCTATACTATCATCATAACCATTAACATGATTATAAGCACTATTGATATAAGTATCATATCCAATAGGATAATTCCTATGTAACGGACAATGCGGTTTTTGTATTGACACAATGGCATCATTTTTTGCATATTAAGATAATTAGTACTAACAAAAATGATTGCCAAAAAGATCAAACAGGAAGAAATTTTCGCCACCCAAAGATCGGTGCCAAATGTATCTTTCATTTCCAAACTAAGTGACACCCATAAGAGAAACAAGTATCCACCTATTGCCAAAGGTGCACGCCAAAATGAATGTGAGCGAAAACCAGGCAATGCATAGCGATTATAGGACTGTTTTTTGACAGGAATTACGCTATTTTTTTGCGCTAATGATGTTAATTCTTCACGCAACTTCTTGACAGAATCATAACGATCCGATGGAGACATTTTTGTGCATGTATCAACAATTGTTTTCAAGAAAGGGTGTATTCCAATAAGATGTGCTGCCATTTCATTTAGAAGTATGCCTAATGCGTAAACATCCGTTTGTTCTGTTGATGAACCAAAACCATATTGTTCAGGTGCTGCATATCCTTTTGTTCCTAATAGCATTGTATCCTCTGTTGCTAGTGGTGCTAAGAATTTTGCCGCATTAAAATCCAGCAGAAACACTTTATTATATGGCGTTATGATAATATTCGTCGGTTTGATATCACGATGGATAATGGGTGGATTGAATTTATGAAGTTTTATCACAATCTGACAAAGCTCATCCATAATCATAAGGATAGTTTCCTTTGATAAGGTACTACTATTCATTTTCTCTTGCAGTGTTTCTCCTGAAATATATTCCTCAATAACCGTGAGAGTTGTTTCCTCCTCATAGAGTTCGAGAATTTCAGGTGTCCCTTCCACAGGATTTGCTTTTAATTTTTTATAAATGTTAAGATTGTATACATCAAGCACCTTTTTGACGAAACAACGCTTAGTTTCACGATGTTGAACCATATATACCTTATGTTCTTCATTCAGTACAGCCACCTCTTCATAATAGGAGAGTGCAAGGCGATTTGAATAATCCATACCATTACCCTTTCGAAAAAATATTATCTTTTACTATTATACCACATGGAGGCAATTGTGAATAAAAAAGACACACATGAATTAAATAATGTTTTAGGAAGTGTTCATCCTAAGAACTTCGCATCTTTTCTTAATGAGAACAAAGAACATTTTATTGATGACAAGGACTCTTTCAATATCTATGTAAAGGATTTAATAAAATCCAAGGGCTTAACGCAGCAAAATATATTTTTACGAGCCGATATTCCTGAACGCTATGGCTACAAGCTTTTATCTGGTGAAAAACGCACGAGGCAGCGCGATATTATTCTTCGAATATGCTACTGCGCCCACTTCACCATTGAGGAAACGCAGCGAGCACTTAGCCTATATAAGATGCCGCCATTATATCCAAAATTTCAAAGGGACGCATTTATTATGATTCTTTTTAATGAGCGACCAGGCGACATTATTGATGTAAATGAATTATTGAAAAAAAACAAATTTGAACCATTGCGAACAAGTGGTTCGCAAGACTAGAAAAACAAAAATTCCCACCTGCGAGGTGGGAATTTTTGTTTTTCATCTATGCTATACTCATCTCGAAGACATAGAAGATATGAGGGCTATAGAATATGGCAAGCGATAGACGGTCCTATTTACTAGGGAATATTTTTATTCCACTCCTTATAGGAGGAGTGATTTATTATATATTCGCACCAAATGTTATTTTTGTAAAAACCATCAATCGCTTTCTAGGAATTAGGCATCCATTTTCGATTATTGCCCCGCATAATTATGTGTGGCAATTTATCCGTTATTATTTACTGGATATGCTTTGGTCTTATTCTTTAGTCATTTCATTATTTTTTATGCAGAGCAATGACTGCGTAAGCATTGGAAAGGTTTTTT
>CAZMHF010000041.1:0-10039 GCA_964566025.1 uncultured Lachnospiraceae bacterium
GTTTTTTCTCTTCTATTAGAGACCCTCCAACTCCTATCAACCTCTTGGGGAACATTTGATTGGTTGGATATCGTCTTTGAAATACTCGCTGAGGGCATTGCGGTCATTGTTTTGAAAAACTATATTTTCAGAAAGGAGAAAAAATGAACGTACAAAAGAAATTTATCTCTATGCTGCTTTGCCTAGGTATCTTTGCCTTATTGGCATTCGGAAGTACTTCTTCTGATTCAAAAAAAAAGAGTATCGTAACCGATGAAAAAACTCAAAGTGCCGTAGACGATACGAAAGCACCCAATAGCGTAGGTGATACAAAAGCGCCCAGTACCGTAGGTGATACAAAAGCGCCCAGTACCGTAGGTGATACGAAAGCACCTAGTACCGATGATGAAATTACGGCGATTAGCATCGATGAACAACTTCTTATCGAACAAAACGGTATCAAAATTACTGCGAAATCATTTACCACAGATTTCATTTGGGGAGATGGCATAAAGCTTCTTATCGAAAACAATTCCGGCAAAGATGTCCGAATCTCATGTGACGCATTAATCGTAAATGATTATATGATTACTGATTTATTTAGCAAAGAAGTTGCTGCTGGGATGAAATCAAACGAGACCCTATATTTGTCAACCAGCGCACTAAAAGCCGCTGAAATTGATGCGATAGGAAAAATCGAAATTTACTTTGCCGTAAGCGATAAGGCATCCTTCGAGACCATTTTCAAAGCCGATCCAGTCATCATTAAAACTTCTGCTTTTGATAAAATGGATACTGTTGCAAACGATGAAGGCGCCGAGCTTTATAACAATGGTGGTATTCGTATAATTGGAAAAACGGTTGATGAAAATAGTTTCTGGGGAAGCGCTGTTTTGCTCTACATCGAAAATTCAACCGGTGCCAATATTAGTATTACTTGCGATAGTATGGCCATAAATGGATTTATGACAACCCCTCTTTTCCATTCTACTGTTTACGCAGGGCGAATGGCTGTAGATCCAATTAATATTTTATCTAGTCAGCTAGAAGAAAATAATATTACTAGCATCGATGAAGTACAAGTAAAATTTAGAATTCGTAATGCAGACACTTATGCCCTAATTGCTGAAACAGACAATCTAACATTCAAGACAAAATAATATTTTTTTAGGAGGTATCCATTATGAAAGTATGGAAACTAGTATCAGGAATTTTATCTATTATTTTCTTTGCTCTTGTTGCATTCCAATCATGCGCAGCAGGCATTGGCGACGCTATTGTTGAGGCAACAGGCGAGACAAGCAATGCTGGTGGTTCAGGCATGTTAGTTGCTGGACTTATGTTAGCTGGCGGAATTGTTTCAATCGCAACTAGAAAATCACCAAAGAAGGGCGGTAATATCTCTTTAATCATTCTATTTGGTATTGCAGCTCTTGTTGGATTTACAGGCGCAGGATTCTTCCAAGACCTTGTTATTTGGGCTGGTTGGTGCGCTATTAACGCTATTCTTGCTATTGTAGCTCTTGTTACAAACAAAAACATACCTACTAACGAATAGTGCGACAAATAAAAAAACAGTTAGATACTCTCGTCTAGCTGTTTTTTTATTACCCTCCCATCTGAGGATAACAAAAAAAGTGTTACACAATTGTGTAACACTTTTGTCATTTGAAAATACATAGGTTTGTTTATTATTCTTTTACACCACCAAGTGCAACACCAGCAATGATATACTTTGATACTAAGAAGTATACTACGAAAATAGGTAAAATGGACATCGTAAGCGCCATATAAATCATACCATAATCGGCTTTATAGTTAAATGCTTTTAGTGTTTGAATGAACATTGGTACTGTACTGTTTCTATCAGATAATAACAATGCAGGTGTAAATAAGTTATTCCATGTTCCAACGAATATGAAAATACATTGTGTAGCAATTGCTGGCAATAGAAGTGGCATAACAATTCGATTAAATGTGCTAAACTCTCCTGATCCATCAATTCGAGCAGCATCAACGATTTCTAATGGTAATGATGAAATCATAAACTGTCTCATAAAGAAAATAACGGATGGTGATGCCAATGCTGGAATAATAAGCGCTAAGAAATTGTCATATAAGTTTAATTTCAATACCAATTGGAAATAACCAAAGATTGAAACTTGTGCAGGAATCATCAAGACTGCCATAATAAATGACCAGGCAAAATTTCTTCCTCTAAACTTGTATGCTGTAATACCATATGCTGTCATTGATGAAATATAAATTGAACCAATAGTTACTGGTAACGCAACAGTTAAACTGTTAAGGAACGCTTTATAAATTCCTGTTGTTACACTTTCCGAATACGCTAACAAGCTCTTAAAGTTTGTTGTGAAGTATTTGCTTGGAATCAATGTTAATTTCGATAAAATCTCTGTATTTGTTCTTGTTGAGTTTACAATCATAACCCAAAATGGGAAGATGCTTAGTATACATAAGAAAATACATAGCGACATACGAAGTACTTTTTGACGAGTAATCCATCTTGAATAACTCTTTAGCTTTGCTTCTTCAGCCGCCATCCTAGCAATTTGAGCCTCTGTCAATTTCTTTGGAGCTTTTTTTGCTGGCTGGTGAGATCCAAGCTTTTTCGCTTGCTTCCCTGACTGTTGTGCACTAATTTTATTTGCCTTGATTTTAGGAGTAGCAGAAGCTTCACTTTCAACCGCTTCACTTTTTTCTACTGAAGATATCTCTACTTCTTGTGTCACTTCATCTTGTGCCATAGTACTTTTGCGCACGATTTTTGGTGTGTTTGTATTTTGTGTTGGTTTGATTGCCATGCTTATGCCTCCTTTCTTGCAAGTTTTGCTGCTTTTTTGATGTGGCGTTTTTCTCTTGCTTCAACACGGTCGCGTGAAATTAATAAGAAGAAAAAGCTTAAAATCAATGTTAAAATAAACAACATCATTGCGATTGAGGATGCTCTACCATAGTTCTTTGATGTTTGCATCAGTTTTTGTAAGTACATAATAATGGTTGTTGAAGCACCATTTGGATTACCCGTTTGGTTTTGCGCGTTGTAGTTAAACATTGCTGGAATATCGTACATTTGCAAACCACCAATAGCTGATGTAATAAATACATATAACGTAATTGGCTTCAATAATGGGAATGTAATATACCAAAATGTCTGACGGCTTGAAGCACCATCTACTTGTGCCGCTTCAAATAACGCTGGACTAATACCTAAGATACCTGCAATCATCAATAACATCGTATTTCCGTACCACATCCAGAAATTGATAAAGGCTACGATAATTCTTGTTCCTGCTTTGCTTTCCATGAAATTGAAATTCTTCGAGATAATTCCTACATCACGAAGGAAAATTGTAATAGATCCTTGGTATGCAAATAATGAAGAGAACAATGCAGCGATTGATGCTGCTGTGATTAAGTTTGGCAAGTATGTCAAAATCTTAAATGCGCCTTGTCCTTTAATTTTAACACGAGTATCTGTAAACCATACAGCTAGCAATATCGAAAGCACTACCTGTGGGATAAAATTGATTATCCACATAATTACGGTATTTCTTAAAGCGTTCATTGCAATTGTATCAAATAACTTACTATTTGCTGCTTGGTCAATAAATAATCGCTTATAATTGTCTAATCCGATAAATGTTGGTCCGATTTCATCAAATCCATCAAAAAAATGTTTGAAGAAACTTGAATATACGGTTGTCAACATTGGATATAATGAGAATACTAAATAAATAATAAAGAATGGAGCGATAAAGAAATATCCGTAGCGACCGTATTCCACGCGTTTGTGGCGTCCTTGTTGCTTACGTTCCCGCTGCATTCTTTTATATTCTACCTTTCCACTGCTTAAATCGCTCATAACTATCACCTCGTTATGCTCTTGTTTTTAGATAAACAAATCACAAATATTTTCAAATTTTTTTTATAAAAGGGGATGCCATAAATGACATCCCCCTGTCATTACATTAACTATTCAACTTCGATAGCTTCGTATGTATCTTTAACTGTTTTCTTGAATTGTTCAAGAGCTTTTTCTTTTGTTAAAGTTCCTTGAGCATAAGCTGTAACAGCATCTTGGAATGCACCATTAATGCTTAAGTCATATTTTGTAATCTTAACTTCTACATCTTCAGCCCACTCTTTGAATACTTCTAAGTGGTTTTGTCCGCCTAAGAAATCATATAGTTTCTCAGCTTCTGCTTTGTTTGCAGGATCGTTCATTTCATCAATAACAGCTTGAACAGCTTTTGCACTGTTAACATAGTCTAAGTCTTTCTTAAGGATTTTCTTAAGAGTTTCTTCGTTACATGTCATGTATTTGATGATTCTTCCAGCTAGTTCTTTGTCAGAACATCCAGCTGTAGCACTTAACCAAGTTCCGCCCCAGTAATATGGTTGAGGTCCTTGACACATATTCCATAGACCGTATGAACCTTCACCAGGTGCTTTTCCGCCTGAGTTTGGTTTAATTGTCCATTGTAGGAACCATGTACAACCCATGTATGCGAATACGCCTTCTTTAGCGTTAGCGTTCCAAGCATCTGACCATTGAGTTGTTTTCTTTGTGTACTCGTTCTCATAAAGAGCTTTGTTGAAATCTAAGTATTTTTCTAGTTCAGGATCAATAACAAGCTTGTTGTCAGCATCAACCCAAGCTTCTTTACGAGCTGCCATGAATACACGTGCAACATCGTCTGGGCCTGAGAATAAAGCAACTTCTTCGCCATATTCTTTTTTGATTTTTTCAGCTGCTTCTAACATTTTGTCCCATGTAGCAAATTCTTTTTGAATGTCTTCTGGTTTGCTTGTTCCGAAAACTTTTTCAGCATAATCTGTACGATAGATCATAGCTCCAGGAGCTGCTTGCCAAGATAAACCTTTAAGAACGCCATCAGCTGTAGCAATATCTAATGTATATTGATACATTTCTTTGTAATCTTCTTCTGTGATTCCTAAATCAGCGATTGGAAGAATGTGCTTGCTGCCTGTGTACTTTAAGATGTAATCTGCTTCAAGTCCCATAAGGTCAGGATATTGTTTGTTGCTAGTATCTCCAAGAAGTGCATCCATTTTTCCTTGGTAATGATCTGTACCACCTGTGTTAACATAGATAATTCTTTCTTTAACATCAGCATTTTCAGGATCGTCTAAGAAATATTTCAATCTGTCGCCGATCTCTGTATTCCATGAATAAACATAGAATGGGTCTTTTGCATCTTCATTACCAGTAACAACGTTAGCTGGAACTGTCGGTGTTGTTGCCTCTTCTGTTTCACCTGGTGCTTTTGTCTCACCTGGTGCTAGAGTTGTTTTTGCTCCTTCAGTTTTCTCTGGAGCTTTTGTCTTGTCGTCATCCTTGCTACATGCTGCGAATGAACTTGTCAACATAACTGTAGCGAGTAAAAGTGCGAGTGCTCTTTTTTTCATTGTACTTCCTCCTGTTTTTATAAAAGCATTATGTGGCGTTCTTAATATGATTAACAGTTTGGCCTTCTATCAAGCTTCCCTTCACGACGATTCTTTGTACAATCGTACTTCTAGGATTTTCGATTTGGTTGACCAAAAGCTCTGCTGCCTTTTCGCCAAGTACTTTTGTGTCTTGGTGCAATGTTGTTAATCGAGGTCGTATAATTTCTGCAATCTGCTGTCCATCATACCCAACTACTGAAACATCTCTAGGAATCTCTAAGCCGTCTTTGCGAATTCGATTGATTCCGCCAATACAGGATAGATCATCTTGATAAATGATACAGGTAGGTGGTTCGGCAAGCCGCAACAATTCTTTCGTGTGCATAGATGCACTCTCTGAATCGAGATACTTCCCTTCCCTCACATAATTCTCAGGGATTACGATACTCCGTTCTAAAAGGGTGCGATAAAAACTTGATAATCGCTCTTTTGTAACAGAAGATTCATTCTCTCCATGAATAAATGCAATTCGTTTATGACCTTTATCTACAACATAGTTGACAATGTCTTTCATCCCAGTAATATTGTCTGACACCACAGCAGAACAGTTATTAAAGGTATGATCAATCGTCACTACGGGCAACGCGCTGTTAATTAATTCTCTCACTTGTGTTTCTTCAAAATCTACACAAGCAATCACTACTCCGTCAACACCTCTATATAAGCAGTGCTCATAGTATGTCATATTGCTGTCTTGACGGCGATTGTTAATGAAGGTAATATCATAACCTTCCATCTCAGCTTTAACCTTAAAGCTTTCCAAAACGTGAGCAAAATAGTGATGGGTTAAACCACTATTGGCAGCATCTACAAATAAAACGCCAATGTTATGTGTCCTTTGTGTCTTTAGTGCTCTGGCTGCTGAATTCGGCATGTACCCTAGTTCTTTGGCAACAGCTTGAATTCTTTTTTTTGTCTTTTCGCTAATATCAGAATGGTCATTCAACGCCTTGCTCACTGTGGCAGGACTTACATGGCACATCTGCGCTATATCCTTTATGGATACCAAAACAGCCTCCTTTTGAAACACATAGCATCGTTTGTAAATGAGTTTACATGCTACTTAATCGTTTTCGTGCATTTAGTATATATCATTGTGCATAAGAAATCAAGCATTTTTTTCATTTTTTTATTGATTATGTCCTCTTTTTTTTAATTTCGTTCAAAAAACTTTCATATAAAATTAAAAAAGTTCGATTGCATATTCATTTAATATCGTTTATACTGTGTATAAGCGATTTTTTATGTTGTTTTACTTAATCGTTTTCGTAACGCATTCACGGTAGGTGTAGCACTCTGAAACTCCTATTTTTCTAACGTGCTTTTCTTACTAAACATGTCATTAATAAAAACAACACAAAAAATTAATATATCGTTTCATTTTAATTAATGAAGACAGGAGTTCATTATGAAGTTTGGATTTTTCGACGATTCAAAAAGGGAATATGTCATCACATCCCCTAAAACCCCACTCCCTTGGATCAATTACCTCGGAAGTGAGAATTTCTTTTCCTTGATATCTAACACGCATGGTGGATATAGCTTCTACAAAGACGCTAAGCTACTTCGTTTAACTAGATATCGTTACAACAACGTTCCAACTGATACAGGTGGCCATTACTACTATATTAAGGATGGTTCAACCGTTTGGAATCCAGGTTGGCAACCTACGAAGACTGAATTAGACTCTTATTCATGCCGTCATGGTATGGGCTATACAATTATCGAGTCTTCCAAAAACAACTTAAACGCAAAGACTACCTCTTTTGTACCTTTTGGTGACAACTGCGAGGTATGCCGTATTGAATTAACAAACAATGATACTACCGATAAAGAAATTTCTTTATTCTCTTATGTTGAATGGTGCTTATGGAATGCTGTTGATGATATGACAAATTTCCAAAGAAACTTTAGCATCGGTGAAGTAGAGATTGAAAACTCTTCTATCTATCACAAGACAGAATACAGAGAGCGCCGTAATCATTATGCTGTTTTTAGTGTAAACACCGAAATCGATGGTTTCGACACAGATCGCGATACATTCCTAGGAGCTTATCGTGGTGTAGACAACCCTGAAGTGATTGAAAATGGTACAGCAGCAAATTCTGTTGCAAGTGGATGGGCTCCAATTGGTTCTCACCAAATCAATATTACACTAAAAGCTGGCGAGAAAAAGAGCTTTATTTTCGTATTAGGCTATATCGAAAATCCAAAAGCAGAAAAATGGGCAGCACCTGGTATCATCAATAAAGCGCCTGCAAAAGCATTACTTGAAAAATATCAAACAGATGCACAAGTAGATGCTGCATTAGATGCATTGGCTACTTATTGGGATGGTCTTCTATCCAAGTTTACGGTGAAGACAACTGAAGATAAATTTGATCGCATGATTAATATCTGGCATCAGTACCAATGTATGGTTACCTTTAATATGTCTCGTTCTGCTTCTTATTACGAATCAGGAACTGGGCGCGGTATGGGCTTTAGAGACTCTTGCCAAGATTTGTTCGGTTTCGTGCATTTAATCCCAGATCGTGCGAGAGAGCGTATTATTGATATTGCTTCTACACAATTTGAAGATGGTAGCGCTTATCACCAATACCAACCACTTACCAAAAAGGGTAACATGGATATCGGAAGCGGTTTCAATGATGACCCAATGTGGCTTGTTGCTGGTACAGTTGCTTATATCAAAGAATCTGGTGATTATTCAATCCTTGACGAGATGGTTCCTTTCGACAACGACGAGAGCAAAGCACAACCATTACTTGAGCATCTAAAACGCTCATTTGACTATACGATTACTCATTTAGGCCCTCACAACCTTCCTCTAATCGGTCGTGCCGATTGGAATGATTGCTTGAACCTAAATTGCTTCTCTGATACACCGGGCGATTCTTTCCAGATTTCTGGACCAAGTGAAGGACCTGTAGCAGAATCTGTCTTTATCGCTGGTGAATTTGTTAAATACGGCAATGAATATGTTCGACTTAACAAAAAACTCGGCAACTTCGATGAAGCTGAGCGCGCTCAAAAACATGTTGATGCGATGTATGATGCCATTTTAAAAGATGGTTGGGATGGAGAATGGTTCTTACGTGCTTATGATGCTTTCGGCGAAAAAGTTGGTTCGAACGAATGCGAAGACGGAAAAATCTATATCGAGCCACAAGGCTTCTGTGTTTTAGCAGGTGTCGGTATCAAAGAAGGCCTTGCTCAAAAAGCAATGGACTCTGTTGAAAAAATGCTCGAAACAAAATATGGCGTTGTATTATTACAACCAGCTTATAAAGATTATCACTTGAATTTAGGCGAGGTTTCTTCTTATCCTCCTGGATACAAAGAAAACGCTGGTATCTTCTGCCACAACAATCCTTGGGTTTCTATTGCAGAAACGGTGTTAGGACATGGAGATCGTGCCTTTAGCCTTTATAAGAAAATTTGTCCTGCTTATTTAGAAGAAATCAGCGAAATCCATCGCACTGAGCCATATGTATATTCACAAATGATAGCTGGCCATGATGCAAAGAATTTCGGCGAAGCAAAGAATAGCTGGCTAACAGGAACTGCTGCTTGGACATTTACAAATGCAGCACAACACATTTTAGGTATACGCCCAGATTACGACGGCCTAATTGTTGATCCTTGTATTCCTAGTACGATGACAGATTTAACTATCCATCGTAAATTCCAAGGAGCTGAATATAATATTCATATATCAAATCCTACTGGAAATGAATACGGCGTTAAGTCAATGCTTGTAAACGGCAAATTAATCGAAGGCAATATGATTCCTTTCGAAGAAGGCCAATCTGTTTACGAAGTAGAAATCCAAATGTAATTACTTTTATCATCAAATAACCCCCACTCTTTTGAGCGGGGGTTATTTATTCATTTGATCATTTGCTGCCTTTTATAGAATCAATGTCAATTCGGATACTCGAAATCTGCTTCGCTACTATTTCAGTTGGAGGTTAAAATCCCAATTTCTTCTCGATTTTTTTCGAAACCCTATTGACATTTGTATTTAAAATCGGTATCATAACAAAGTATGTGTATTATTATGTGTCTCATGATACCACATATAGTCATACGACTAAACACCATGCATTTGGCCTCTCTCCCAAAGCATGATACAATTGATAATTACTATTTTCGGAGGTGCCAAATGGCAAACATTAAATCATCAAAAAAAAGAATCCTAGTTGCTTCAATCCGTACAGAGCGCAACAAAGCAATCAAATCAAAAGTTAAGACATACTTAAAGAAGCTTGACGCTGCTGTTCTAGCAGGTGACAAAGCTGCTGCTGATGTTGCATTATTAGCTGCTATTTCTGAACTAGACAAGGCAACAAAAAAAGGCGTATTCCACAAATCTACGACTTCTAGAAAGATTTCTAGATTAACACGTCGTGTTAATGCTATGGCTTAATTAGCTTTTCGCATTATTTATCAAATAGAAATTTTAAAGAGGGCTGTAAAAAGCCACTAAAAAAATGGGATTCATATCATTTAACCTCCCAAGGAAGTCCCCCGCCTCTTAGGCGGTGGGTGGAACTTCCTT
>CAZMHF010000042.1:0-10010 GCA_964566025.1 uncultured Lachnospiraceae bacterium
ACGGTGGAGATGTTTACGAATTTTTGTGGGACAAAAGTACGCACGTCTCCACATGCCCCGTACATGGAAACATATCCATATACCTCACCCTCTCCACTTCATAACCATTTGCCATGAATTCTTCTAAATCTCTTGCCAGACTAGTCGGTTTGCATGAAATGTACACAATATGTGAAACACTATAAGCGATAATTTTCTTCAATGCTTTTGGATGGATACCATCACGCGGTGGATCAACGATAATAAAATCTGGTTTCTCTTCAATTTCATCTAAAACCTTTAAAACATCACCAGCGATAAAATCGCAATTTGTTATGCCATTTTGCAAGGCATTTTCCTTAGCAGCTTCAACTGCTTCAGCGACAATTTCGACACCAATAACTTTACTGGCAACAGATGATATAATCTGCGCAATCGTTCCTGTTCCACTATACAAATCATACACCACTTTATTGGTTGAATTCGTATCGGCGATAAAATCACATGCGATTTCATATAATTTTTCTGCGCCAAGTGAATTTGTTTGAAAGAAGGAAAATGGCGTGATTTTAAATGACAAATCAAGGAGCTTTTCATTGATATAATCACGACCAAAAATAATAGTGGTGGCATCGCTTTTTACGACATCTGCCAAGGAATCATTTAAAATGTGCAAAAAGCCTGTAATGCTTCCTTCAAGCGCTAAGTTTTGTAGTTTTATTGAGAGCTCCTCTAGACATAGTAGGTCTTCTAGAGGGTTTTGTTCTGGTTCATTTGAATGCGTTACTAGTGCAACCATTATTTCATTTGAATGAAAAGCCTTTCGCACAAGCAAATGACGCAAAATACCTTCGTGGCGCATCTTGTGGTAGAAAGGAATCGCAAGCGGTGCAAAATGATCTAAGACACATTGTAAAATCAAATTGAAATCAGGTGAAACAATTTGACACTTTGTGGTATTTACGATGTCGTACATGCTTCCCCGTTTATGAAGCCCCAATGCCAATGGGCCATCTTTATATTCATCACCAAAGGAATATTCCATCTTATTTCGGTAGCCATTTTGGATGGGACTTGGAGCAATGCCCTCAATGATGTTGGGTGTTTTGCAAAATGGTTGTAGAATATCGCTTACCATCCCCTCTTTTAATGAAAGCTGTGTTTCATAAGGAATGTTTTGATATGTACAGCCGCCACAGGTCGCAAAATGCTCACAGTAGGAAGATGATGACGCATATTCCAGCGGTGACTTCTCAAGGACAGCAAGAAGGCGAGCTTCTGTTTTCCCTTTTCGCACCTTATTGACTTGAAGTTGGATTTTTTGCCCCGGAATGGCATTTTTGACAATGATAGGCCGATCCTCTATATGTAAAATCCCTTTGTTTGGAAAAGCAATTTTCTCGACGACTCCTTCGTAAATTGTACCCTTTTTCACTTCTTCACCTCTTCTATGGTCATTCTATTGACACTCCCACCACTAAAGTAGTGGGATTCTTGCTAACAGCCAAGTTGCTGGCAAAGGCGTACATTTCTGCCGCCTGTTGCAAGTTGAGGGTGTGTCATCACCCCTCCTAAAGCAGTGCATATAGCACTCTAGGCAGATTGTCTATTACCAACAATCTCAGTTGAGTTGCAAATATTAATTGCACCAACGATGTCTCGGTGTTTCGTGTACCCACAATCACAAACATAGTTTCTGTCTTTAGCATGGTTTCTTTTACCACACTTAGGACAAGTTTGGCTAGTGTAACTTGGATTTACAAAAACCACTCGAATACCTGCGAGCTTTGCTTTATATTCGATGAAACTAAGCAAACGGTAAAAACTCCAAGTATGAAGGCTATAGTTGTTTTTACGACTTATTCTTGTCGTCTTACGAATATTAGCAAGACTTTCTACTTTAATGACGGACACGCCTTTTTTTACAGCTTCGCTAACAATCGCTGCGCTTATCTTGTGGTCGATGTCTTTCATGATCCGTTGTTCCTTGTTATTAATACGAACAACGGCTTTTTGTTTCTTTTTAGTCTGAAGCTTCTTGCGTAAGTAACGATAGTGGCGACGTATATACTTGTTTCTACGGCCATTGCCATAGAACTTAACGTTACCATCTTCAGTATAGCTAACGGCGGGGCACTTGATTCCAAAATCAACACCCATAATTTTGCCATCCGACAAAATCTCTGGTTCCGTAACCTCGTAGGTGATCTGAGCGACGATGACTCCACTTTTAACCACAAGACGCAAGGTTCCTAGTTTGCTTGTGAAAAACAAAGTCTTTTGTCTGTCGGTCATTGCTGTCGAGACTTCCAGACGTTTTGACTTCCCGCTTATCAAGACGGGGAAGCTTAGATTCCCGTTCTCAAAAAATCTGAAATTTTGATTGTTAATGTAGCAACAAGGCTTTCTAAGTTCGGGCAGTTGTGGAGCAAAGACTCTAATGTCAGAACTCTTTTTCTTGAGCTGACGGTTTCTTTGGATCGCCTTGCGGCAAAACTTATAGTGCTTTGCAACAATCGAACGAGCGTCTCTAGCAACTTGTCCGCGAATTGCGCTCGGCAATTCAGCACACACATCTTTAGAGCTATATTTCTTAATAGAGACGCCTCTAACTGCAATGCGAACTACGTCATTTACTGCTTTAATGTACTCAGACATTGTCTGTTCGACTAGCATCTTTTGTTCAACTGTTAGGTGTAGTTTAACTGTTTCTGTCAGTTGCATAGAAACACTCCTTTCTCCGCTTATAGTAGGTGATTATTGTTTATTAGAGGCTTTCATCCCACGGTTAAAACCGTGGGTTTTCCCGCCTCGTAGTTATAATATAAATCGAATGGAATTTCTTTTTTTATTATAGCCTAACCATGGCATTTTCACAAGAACAAACGATACGAGGTTGCATTTTTTGCGACACTTCACTATAATGGGATTTACGCGGTTTCTTATAATGAAAACGACGATAATTGCCTGTGCCAGAACACCAGGCTAATAAAACTGGAGGTTTATTTTTATGAACGAATTTTTAATTATTGCAAGCCTTTTTATCTACTTTGGATTGGCCGTCCTCTCTTACAAGTTATTAGGACGAGTTGGCATTTACTGCTTTACCGTATTTGCTTCTATTGCTGCCAATATTGAGGTACTTATCCTTGTGAATGCGTTTTCGATGGATATGACATTGGGAAATGTCTTATTTGCGACAACCTTTACATGTACCGAAATCCTTAGTGAGATGGAAGGAAAAGAGCATGCAAAACGAGCGGTATGGATTGGCATTGCTTCATCATCTGTATTTATGCTTCTAACGCAATCATGGTTTTGGTATACGCCAGCAAGTGGCGATACGGTTTCCGAAGCGATGCGAACCGTTTTTGCCAACTCGCCTAGAGTCATATTCTCAAGCTTAGTAGTGTATGGCATTTGCCAAATGGTGCAAGTTTCCATCTACTCATTGGTATGGAAGCTACAAAATCATAGCCAAAAGGGACTATGGATACGCTCAAACATTGCCACACTGATTGCACAAATTGTCAACACCGCACTATTTACGATATTTGCTTTCTGGGGAATTTACAATGCGTCAACGATTGGCGACATTATTATTACAAGCTATGCCATTTTTATTGTCACATCGCTTTGGGATACGCCTGTATTATATTTTGCAAGAAAGACATGCCAGAAGAATGGCATTTTGCTTCCTAAAATAACAGCCGAACAACCATCGACTAACTAAACGAGGTATACAATATGGTTCAAACATCTGCCGTTTTTTCTGATTATATGGTATTGCAACGTGAAAAACCTATTCGCGTTTTTGGCACCGCTAATACACCCTCTGTAACCGTTTCATTTCGTGATGTAACCGTTACAACCCCTGTAGCAGATGGCATTTGGTGCGCCACTCTCCCGCCTCAAATTTCTGGCAACGAGGAGGAGATGCTTATAACAGACGGTACGATGACGATTCATTTTCGCCATATCGCTGTTGGTGAGGTATGGCTTGCAGGTGGTCAATCCAATATGGAATGGCAAATACAGCAAGCAAATGACCCACAAGAATTATTGGATGAGATCATTTCTAAACAGCGCATTCGCTACTATCAACCACCAAAAGATGCCGTTTTACAAAATGTAGAACAGCTCGAAGGCGAAAGCATGTGGCAATTGCCCACTCAAGAAAATGCTATCGCATGGAGTGCTGTAGCTTCTCATTTTGCCAATATGCTATCCGACGAGCTTGATCTTGTCGTTGGTATTTTAAATTGCAATTGGGGAGGAACTTCGGCAAGTGCCTGGGTTAGTACTAAGGCTCTTTTAGAAACCCCCGCTCTCCAAACCTATTTGGATGATTATACGGATGCGACAAAGGGAAAGACAGATGCCGAATTGATTCAGGCATTTGACGAATACAAAGAATATGAGAAGCACTTCAATGAACAAATAGCCATTTGCTATCAAAATGATCCTGAAATGACTTGGGAAAAAGCGATTTCCATTTGTGGCGAAAGTCGCTGGCCTGGTCCAATGGGGCCAACACATCATTTCCGTCCTGGTGGACTTTATACGACTATGCTTAGCCGATTGGCACCCTACACTTTACGCGGTTTTATTTATTACCAAGGCGAAAGTGATGACCATAAGCCACATATTTATGATCAGTTATTAACAACTCTTATTAAAACTTGGCGCAGCGATTTTTGCGATGATACGCTTACCTTCTTGATCGTCATGCTCCCTATGTTCAAGTATGAGGCAGATCCGGATACTAAAAGCTGGTGTTATATTAGAGAAGCACAACTAAAGGTTTCTAAAACCGTACCGAATACAGGCATTGCTGTTATTTTGGAGCTTGGTGAATACAATGACATTCATCCAAAAGATAAGAAACCCGTAGCAAAGCGACTTTTCTTGCAAGCGCTCCATCATGCTTACCACAAAAAAGTTGATGCATTTGCACCAATTTTAGATGCGATTATCTTTGATGGAAATAAGGCGATTGTTGATTTTTGCTATGCCGATGGAGGGTTATATAGCAAGACTAAAGAAATTCATGGCTTCGAGCTAGCTGGTATCGACCATATCTTTTTGCCTGCAAAAGCAACCATTGTTGGGGAGCAAATCTTTTTACAAAATGAAGCGATTGAGCATCCCCTTTATGCACGTTATGATTGGACGAACTACACGATTCCATCTATTTTTAGCAAGAAGACGAATTTTCCTCTTGTACCATTTCGAAATGATACCGATTAATCACCATCAAAAAGGCTTATCGCAAAACAAAGCGATAAGCCTTTTTTTCTAAAAATAATATTGTGCCAATCTTTCTAATTGAATAGCCTCTTTGTAGGATTGCATAAAGGAATGAAAACGTAGTGAATCTTCAAAATCTGGTTCTATCGTTTCACTTTGTACCTCTTTAAATATTTGATTTTCCAAGTAGCTTGCTAATTCTTCTTTTTCCTTTTTGCTCACGCAATAGTCAGCCAATAACGCCATACCCCAAGCACCGCCTTCTCCCGCCGTTTCCATAACGGACACAGGAGTTTTAAGTGCGCCTGCCATCAATTTTTGCGCCACTATCTTTGTTTTGAACAAACCACCATGAGCCATCAATTTATTTACGACAACGCCTTCTTGTTCAAGAATATCCATACCCAGCTTTAGTGTTGCCATCGCTGAATATAAATGTGTGCGCATAAAATTGGCTAATGAAAAGTTTGCATCTGGTGTACGTATAAATAATGGTCGTCCTTCTTCAACGTGTGTGATTGGCTCTCCTGAATAATAATTGTAGGACATCAATCCACCACAATTGACATCACCCTCTAACGCCTTGTGATATAGCGTTTCGTAAATTGTATCCATATCGGTTTTGCCACCAAGAGCCTCATGTGCCTCTTTTAGTAGGTTCACCCATGCATTCAAATCAGAGGTGCAATTATTGCAATGAACCATCGCTACTGGCTTTCCGTCTGGCGTTGTCACCATATCAATTTCTGTATGAACTTCATCAAGTCCCTTATCCAACACAATCATCGCAAAAATCGATGTGCCAGCCGATACATTTCCTGTATAAGAGGCAATACTATTTGTGGCAACCATACCTGTTCCTGCATCGCCTTCTGGTGGGCAAAGAGGAATCCCTGCTTGCAACGCTTCTGTTGGATCAATTAAGCTAGCGCCCTCTTTTGTCAAGATGCCAGCCACTTCTCCTGCCGATTTTACAGTAGGTAAAATCTCGTTTATTCGCCAACTAACATTGTGAGAACGAACAAGTTCATCGAATGTGTTTAGCATAGTTGTATCGTATTGGTTTGTCGTACTGTCAATCGGAAACATCCCTGCGGCATCACCAATACCAAGCACCTTTTCACCAGTCAATTTCCAATGAATATAACCTGCTAAGGTTGTCATATAGTGAATTCTTGCGACATGCTCCTCTTGATTTAAAATCGCTTGATACAAATGGGCAATACTCCAGCGTTGTGGAATATTAAACGAAAATGCTTCTGTCAAATCATCTGCCGCTTGTTGCGTCATGGTATTGCGCCATGTTCGAAATGGTACGAGCAATTGGTCTTCTGTATCAAATGCAAGGTATCCATGCATCATCGCCGAAACACCCATCGCACGAAGTGAGCAAATCTTCGCATCATATTTGTCTTTTACATCTTCACATAAATTCGCGTATGCACCTTGCAAACCTTTTTCTATTTCTTCGATATGATATGTCCATATATCATTTTCCAAACGGTTTTCCCACGAAAAACTGCCCTGTGCAATCGGCTCGTGATTCTTTCCGATTAAAACTGCCTTAATACGTGTTGAACCAAATTCAACACCTAGTACTGCCTTGCCATTTTCAATATACTCTTTATAGTTCATGCTTCTTGCCTTTCTGCTTTTTCTAAATTGCCTTTACTATATCATATGTTTTTTATTGTGACAATAGACTTCCTGACGAATATTTTGTTTCTCCTTGGTTGACTTTTTCTACAATTGTTAACATTTGCTCCATTGTATTTGCATGAAATTAACGTATAATAGAGATAGAGGTGATTGCTATGAATGAAATTAATATTGGTTCGATTATTCATCAAAAACGAAAGGAATATTCGATTACACAAGAACAATTTGCAAAACATATCGGCGTTTCAAAAGCATCCGTTTCCAAATGGGAAAACAATCAGTGCTACCCCGATATTGTTCAACTCCCGAAAATCGCTGCCTATTTCAACATTACGATTGATGAACTTGTATCCTTTGCTCCACAACTCACAAGAAAAGAAATTCAAGAGATTTATCAACGCTTAGCAGGTGATTTTGCACAAAAACCGTTTGAACGTGTTTGCGAAGAGTGCAACTCACTTATATCGCACTACTTTTCGTGCTTTCCATTCCTTTTTCAAATGGCTATTTTATTGTTAAACCATTTTCAACAAGCTCCTACCCCTGCTATGCAAAATGAACTACTAGAGCAAATTCTTTCGCTATGCCAGCGCATTAGCATCGCAGCAAATGATAGCCGTCTTTCTATGCAAGCAAATAATCTCGCTGCGCAATGTCTCCTTATACAAGGAAAAGCACAAGGCGTACTCGATTTATTAGATTTTGACGAAAATGCTATTTTCTCTGGCAATGAAAGCTCCACAGCGCTTGTCGCAAATGCGTATTTACTACTCGGTGAGCACAAAAAAACGAGCTCCATTTTACAATGTGAAATGTACAAAAATTTGCTTCACTTTTTTCAAGCTGGTAGTATGCTTCTTTCAATCAATGCCACCCACACAGATGCATCCGAAAGAATCATTTCCCATTTAAAACAAGTGGCAGATACATTTGATTTAGAGCACTTACACATCAATTCCTATTTGATTTTTTATTTGTATGCGGCACAAAACTATGCCGTTCAACACAATCCATCACAAGCGATTGCTTGCTTGCAAGCCTATACAAACGCTTGTATAAATACGCCTTATCCTATCACCTTACATGGAGATGCTTTTTTTGATCAACTCGATTCTTACTTAAGTGAAGCTGATTTTTTTACCGCATCCCCCAGAGATACAAAGGCCATTAAAGAAAGTATGCTAACCGCCGTTTCAAATAATCCATTATTTGCTCCACTCGCAGATAATCCTGATTATAAATTGCTTATTCAACAGCTTACCAAAAACTTAGGAGGTTCCTTATGAATCCAACACTCGATCAATTACAAGAATTTTTACCATTTTTAATCCCGCTAATCATTATCCAGCTAGCACTTGCTATTTTTTCATTAGTGCATGTATTGCGCCATCCAAATTATAAGTTTGGCAATAAAATTTTATGGATAGTTATCGTTCTTTTCATTCAATTTATTGGCCCAGCTGTGTATTTTGCCATTGGAAAAGGAGACGAAGAATGAATGCGTTAACCATTAAAAATCTTTATAAAAGCTTTGGAGAGAAAACGGTGCTTGATGGCATTTCTTTTTCCGTAGCGCAAGGTTCGGTTTTTGGTTTTATCGCGAAAAATGGTGCAGGCAAGACAACGACCATGAAAATTATTCTTGGTCTATTAATGGCTGATGCAGGCGAAATAGCGGTATTTGACGAACCCGCTTCCTATGGAAACACGCGAACGAATCGCCATATTGGCTATCTTCCAGATGTCGCTTCGTTTTATAACTATATGCGTCCACTTGAATATTTATCTCTTTGTGGTGAAGTTTGTGGACTCGAGCGCACAAAAATCCGCACAAAATCACTTGAATTACTCTCCCTTGTTGGATTAGACAATCAAAAAGGGAAAATCGGTGGTTTTTCGCGCGGAATGAAGCAACGTTTAGGAATTGCACAGGCCTTATTAGCCGAGCCAAAGCTCTTGATTTGTGATGAGCCGACAAGCGCCCTTGATCCAAGCGGAAGAAAAGAGATCCTAGACTTACTCCATAGCGTAAAAGACAAAACAACCGTTATGTTTTCTACACATGTATTATCAGATGTGGAGCGTATTTGCGATAGCGTTTCGATTTTAGATCAAGGAAAAATCGTCCTTTCTGGCTCGCTTAGCGAACTAAAAGCACGACGTCACAATCAATTTCATATTGAATTTGCACAAGAAGATGTCCTTCGACATTTCCTTGCCATACTTCACGCCAACCATATCCAAGCCTTAATGGAAGACAAACACATTGTCGTATCAACCAATCAGCCAGATACAACAGGTGGACAATTACTTCACCTACTAGCATCCCATTCCTTTGTTCCCTCTCTTTTTGAAATAGCAGAGCCTACATTGGAAAATCTATTTTTGGAGGTGGTACAATGAGATCCTTTATTGCATTTTTCAAAAAAGAAATGACGGAAATGGCTCGCACCTATAAATTAGTCATTATGCTGGCGATATTCTTATTCTTTGGAATCACTAATCCACTTATTGCGAAATTGATGCCCCTTTTATTTGAATCGCTTCAAGATTCAACGATTAATATTACCATCGCCGATCCTACGGCTATGGATTCGTGGACACAATTTTTCAAAAACACATCCACAGGGATGGTTGTTTTCGTAATTTTACTAAGTGGCATGTTTGCCAACGAATATTCAAAGGGTACACTCATTAATTTTGTCGCAAAAGGATTGCCACGCAAGACCATTGTGTTTGCAAAATATATGGCTGCTCTAGTTCTTTGGACACTTTCTTATTTTCTATCCTTTTTTACAGCGCTTATTTATACAGAGTACCTTTGGAAAGGGCAAACACCTCCACACTTATTGGAAGCTGTATTATTTTATTTTTTATATGGAATTCTCATCATAAGCGTTTTGCTACTCGGTGCTGTGTTATTTAAAAACCTATATGGCGCATTATTAGTAACTGGCGGATTTACGGTAGTTCTCTCCGTTCTTTCCATGATTCCTGCCATTAAGAAATATACACCACAGGCACTTTCTTCTGAAAGTCTTTCCCTATTAAATCATGCGACGACACCTTCCGACCTTTTCATTCCGAGCATGATAAGCCTTGTTCTAGTCGTTTGTTGTGTT
>CAZMHF010000043.1:0-9250 GCA_964566025.1 uncultured Lachnospiraceae bacterium
AGCTAAAATCAAAATTCCAATCAAATAAACGGTTGATTTTTCAGCAGCTTCACATCTTGTCCACCTGTCAATAAAAATCCGGTCAATGCGGATACTCGAAATCCGCTTCGCTACTTTCTCGTAACCTCCCAGCAGCTTCGCTGCTATTTCAGTGGGAGCTTGAACTCCCACTGAAACAAGGAAGTTCCACCCACCGCCTAAGAGGCGGGGGACTTCCTTGGGAGGTCAAATTGATTCACTAATTGTTGAATTATTTCCTCATTCGATGTCAATGGCAATATGATGGGAATTCCTCCAGCTTGCTCAATCCCACTCATATAACCAGGCAACATCCAGTAGCTTTCCCTTTTTATATCCACTAATGGTACAACACCTATCATTGGTTTCTTCATCCTCTCCACTCCTTTCCAATCACAAATAAAAAGGACAAAGAGCGCTTTTTGAACGCCTTTGTCCGATAAAAATATTATAACCTTGATAAAGATGTCCCCCACTTCTAAGCAAAGCGAAAGTGGGGGTAACATCTTTGTATCAGTAGGTGTTCAAGCACCTACTGATATGCAGCGAAGCTGCAACAAAGGGTTACCAGCGCATTGTTTCACAATGCGAGTAAGTAACACTGCTATTAGCAGTGTGGATTACGAGTATCCTCTTTGACAGTCTCTGTTAGTCTATGTCAATTGTTACATTAATAACGATTGTCAAATACGCGTGTCGATTTTTTCTCGCTTCTTGGAAGCTCTCCCATATCAACTGGCTTCACAATTATCGCAATGCCAATTTGCGATTTAAAAGCGGCACCAACCTCCATCTCGACCTCGTATTTATTTACCCCCTCATTGATTTCAACAAATAATGTGCAAATGTCTTTTCCAAAAACATGGTCGATAATAAATTGATATTCGCTCGATGCGCCCTCAACGCCTGTTAGCATTTTTTCGATTTGGCTTGGGAAGATATTCACACCTTTTACCTTAACCATATCATCTGTTCGTCCCAAAATCGTGTCAATTCGAGGGTATTTCAAACCACAAGGACATTCTCCCGTCATCACTCTTGTAAGGTCATGTGTGCGATAACGAATTAATGGCGCACCTTCTTTTTTAAGTGTCGTAATGACAAGCTCGCCAATCTCTCCATCCTCTACTAATTCACCTGTTTTAGGATTAACTACTTCAAAATAAAGATAATCATCCCACATATGCATGCCGCACTCATGGTCACAGCTAATGCCGATTCCCGGCCCGTAAATTTCCGTCAATCCATAAATATCGTAGAGAGAAACGCCCAATTCATTTGCGATTCGCTTACGCATTTTTTCGCCCCATCTTTCAGATCCGATAATGCCTTTTTTAAGATGAATTTTATTTGCAATGCCTCTCTTTGTAATTTCTTCTGCCAATAATAGCGCATAGGAAGAGGTTGCTGTTAAGACGGTTGACTTTAAATCCATCATCATTTTTAATTGCTTGTCTGTATTTCCAGGCCCCATAGGAATTGTCATAGCACCAAGTAATTCAGCACCATTTTGAAAACCAATTCCCGCAGTCCATAATCCATACCCTGGTGTAATATGAATGCGATCGAGATTTGTCACGCCTGCCACTTCATAACATCTAGCAAACATAATCGCCCAATCTTCGATATCTTTTTTTGTATACGGAATAATCACTGGCGTTCCTGTTGTGCCTGATGAAGAATGAATTCGAACAATTTCTTCTTCTGGTACTGCTTGAAGTCCAAGAGGATATGCTTCTCGCAAATCGCCTTTCCATGTAAATGGAAGTTTTTCGAAATCCTCTTGCGTTTTAATCTCATCAATATTAATTCCTTCGAATTTTTTTTGATAAAAACACTCTTGTGTTGTTAACCGTTTGAGTTGTTTTTTTATCAGTTCAAGCTGTTCTTGTGTCATTTTCATTTCTATTCCCTCATTCTTATTTGATATAATTTTGTCCTAGCTCAAATGCACATAAATTCATCGCAAGGAATTTTTCTTTCACCTTTTTTTGAATTACGGCCTTCATATCTTCTGCTGTAAACTCGAAAATTCCACTCGCAATAGCGCTTCCAAGAAGTGCAACATTTAGCACTTTTGAAGAACCACATTGTTCACAAATCTCTTCTCCATCAACAATAATCAAATGGATTGGTTGTTTCTTTAAAAACGCCAACATTTCTTCGCTATCATACCCCGAATTACTTAGTGTTGCTGTAACGGGCTTAATGGATTTTTTGGCTACGATTACCGTCGCACCTTTTTTAACGTATTTTAGACAACGAACGGCTTCTGCTGGCTCAAAACCAATCAATATATCGGCAGATTGTTCGCTAGCCATTGGAGAAAAGACTTCTTCGCCTATTTTTACGTGGCTAACCACACAGCCTCCACGCTGTGCCATACCAATCGTTTCGGCCGTTCTTGCATGTAATCCTTTTGCCATCGCTGCTTCTGCAAGAAGCTTTGAAGCAAGGACGGTTCCTTGTCCACCAACGCCTGCTAATATACAATTTATATTCATATCGCTCACCATCCTTACATTCTCTTAATTGCCTCTGTTGGGCATACTTGTTCGCACAAACCACAACCAAAGCATAAGCTTTTTTCAATCACAATATTTTCTCCGTCCATTGAAATTGCAGGGCAACCAAGCTGCGAAATACATCGCTTGCATTTAATGCATTTTTCTTCTGCAACCGTATAGCAACCATTTGGCTGTGTTACGGCGATACATGGTGATCTAAAAATAATGGCACTAACGCCTTTTATCTCACTTGCTCTTTTTACTGCTTCAATTGCACGTTTTTGATCAAGTGGATCAATGGTTTCTACACTTTCTACGCCAATTCCACGAAGTGTATTTTCAATGCTGATTTTTTGTGTTACATCGCCCATCATCGTAACACCCGTTCCTGGATGTGGCTGATGTCCCGTCATAGCCGTTGTTGAATTATCAAGAACCACTAACACAATATCGGCACCATTGTAAACGGCATTGACAACACCTGTAATGCCTGACGCAAAGAATGTAGAATCGCCAATAAAGGAAAAGCATTTTGTATCGCCTTCAATTTTTTTCACGCCTTGAGCGATGGTTACGTCAGCACCCATGCACAGACACGTATCCACCATATCAAGCGGTTGCGCATTGCCCAATGTATAGCACCCAATGTCGCCTGCAAAAAATGCTTTTTGTCCCTTCATGGCCATTTTTACTGCGTAAAAAGAAGCTCTATGAGGGCAGCCAGCGCATAAAACAGGGGGACGAATCGGTAGATCTGGTGTCTTTTCTATTTCATTCTTTTCAAATGGAACACCTAAAAATGTTCCAAGCATTGCCTTTGCAGATTCATTGGAATTCTCACCAGCGTTTGCAACATCACCGCTTAGTTTTCCAAAAACCTTTGTTGAAAGCTTGTGTTTTCCGCAAATATAGATTAATTCTTTTTCAATAACTGGATCTAGCTCTTCAAATACCATTACCTCGTCAACGCTTTTTAAAAAGCCCAGCGCTATTTTCTCGGGAAATGGGTGTGGCATTCCGACTTTTAAAATCGCACAATCGATTTCGTCTAATGCCTCTCTTACATATTCGTAACTAATGCCTCCACTTGCTATGGCAAGCTTCTTTCCGTCTTTTTCAAATGGCTTTCCTGTTACGAAATTGTAAGGACTCTCTTCATTTGAAATCTGTGCATTTCGCTTTTCGATTTTAATATGATTTTGATAGGAAAGACGTGGGAAGATCACCCATCGACTTGTATCTTTTATAAATCCTTCTGGTGTATTTCTTATCGCTTCATCCGAAACAAAAATATCGGCGCATCCATGACAAACTCTTGTTGTTGGTCGAAATAGTACAGGGGTTTGATGTTTTTCGGAAAATTCAAAGGCTTCCTTAATCATAAAATAGGCTTCCTCTGGAGAAGAAGGATCAAAGACAGGCAACTTTGAGAATTGTGCGAAATGTCTTGTGTCTTGTTCTGTTTGCGAAGAAATAGGCCCTGGATCATCTGCCGATACAATAACCATTCCACCTTTTACACCGATATAGGCAAGACTCATAAGTGGATCGGACGCAACATTCAAACCAACTTGCTTCATCGTCACAAGCGTTCTTGCGCCGCAATATGCAGCACCAGCGCCAACCTCTAATGCGGACTTTTCATTCGTGGACCACTCCACATAAATGCTTCCATCATTTCTCTTTGCAATCGTTTCCAATATTTCTGTCGAGGGTGTTCCAGGGTATCCACAAACGAAATTTACGCCTGCATGAATCGCACCAAGAGCAATCGCCTCATTTCCCATCAAAAATTCTTTCATACTATTTCAACTATCCTTTCGTAATCTGTTACTAATTTTATCACAAAAAATGAGTCGGTGCAAACCGTTTGGTATACTAGCAAAGAAAAGCGAAAACCACGGATGGTTTTCGCTTGGTAATCCTTTCACACTATTCTTACTACGACTACATTAATGCGTGATATAGCGCAATGATATCTTCTAATGATGCGTCTTTTGGATTTCCTGGCGCACAAGCGTCTGCTACTGCTGATTGTGCAAGGAATAACACATCCTCTTCTTTGACAATTGCTTTTAAATCGCTTGGAATACCGACATCTGCCGACAATTTTCTCACGGCATCTACGGCCGCCTGACGATATTTTTCTTGGCTCATAGCCTCTACATCCAAAACACCCATAGCCTTTGCGATATGTTTGAATTTATCGCCTGTTGCATCTGCATTGTATGCCATTACTGTTGGCAAAATAATCGCATTTGCCACGCCGTGCGGTGTATCATAGACAGCGCCTAGTGCATGCGCCATCGAATGAACGATTCCCAACCCGACATTGGAAAAGCCCATACCTGCAATATATTGCGCCAATGCCATATCCTCTCGTCCCTCAGGGGTGTTTTCCACGGCACCACGCAATGAACGAGCAATAATTTCTATCGCTTTTAAGTGGAACATATCTGTCATTTCCCAAGCTGCCTTTGTAATATAACCTTCTATCGCATGTGTCAAAGCATCCATGCCTGTAGCTGCCGTCAAGCCTTTTGGCATCGTCTCCATCATCGCTGGGTCGACAAATGCTACAACGGGGATATCATGTGTATCAACGCATACAAATTTTCGTTTGTTTGATACATCCGTAATCACATAATTGATAGTAACTTCTGCTGCGGTTCCTGCTGTTGTCGGAACTGCTAAAATTGGCACTGAAGGATTCTTCGTATCAGCCACACCTTCTAAGCTTCTTACATCCGAAAATTCAGGATTAGCGACAATAATACCAATCGCTTTTGCTGTATCCATCGACGATCCACCACCAAGTGCAATAATATAATCGGTATTTGCCGTCTCATATGCTTTAACACCTGATTGAACATTTTCAATCGTTGGATTTGGTTTAATATCTGAATAGATTTCATATGCCAAGTCTGCCTCGTCTAGTAAATCGGTTACTTTCTTTGTCACTCCAAACTTAATCAAATCTGGATCCGAACATAAAAACGCTTTTTGGAAACCTCTTTTTTTAATTTCTTCTACAATCTGTGCAACTGCACCCGCTCCATGATAAGAAATCTCATTTAAAACAATTCTATTTGCCATCTTTACCGCTCTCCTTTTTTTCATAATTCACAACAAGTTGTTGCGTGAAACGTTCTTCTTCTAGTTTATCAAAAACTAGCAAAATAACAAGCCAATTTCAGTTTCTTTATGAACTTTAGAGATTTTTCATAGTCTGCGTTTTTAACTTTTTTTCATGATAGCAATCCGCATTATCTATGCTTCATTGTCACATACTTTCTCGAATTAAGGATTGACACATTCCGCTATTTCAGTCTATACTGATAACAGTAAATATTACGAGCAAAGCTATTTGAAAACGGAGGATATATGATGAGAAACAACACAACGAATACGGTTCTTTATAAACGACTTTTTCTTCGTTTTATACTGATTTCTCTCTTTTTTCTTTTCATTATCTATGTACTTCCGATGGCTATTCGTATCCTCTTTCCATTTTTCCTTGCCTTTATTGTAGCGGCTCTTATCAACCCTTTGACCACAAAAATCAATCAGCATTTTGGCATTTCACGCAAAGTGCTTGCTCTTATCATTGATTTGCTGATTTTTTTAATAATATCCTCACTTTTAGGATTATTGTTTTATACCATTATCGGCGATATCATCACCTTAGCTTCAAACATTCAACAAAATTGGGACGGCATTCTTAATTCCATAAATGGAATTGAGAACAAGCTTTCAAATATTACGGATTTACTTCCTCCTGAAGTTGTAAAATGGCTTTCTGGCTTTGAAGAAAGCTTCTTTGCCTTCTTGCAAAATGCAAGTAAAGCCCTTCTGAATTCAGCAATCGTAACAACTGGTACATTAACCATCAAAATTGGCAATTTCTTTATCGATTTTATTATGTACATTTTGGCTGCCTATTTCATTTTGGTAGATTATAATCGAATTGCTTCTCTCGCAAAAAAAGCCGTTGGAGAACGCTTAGCTGGTTATTTCTCTATTCTAAAATCGTCTGTCTTAAAAGCCTTAGGCGCCTATATTCGTTCCATGCTTCTTTTGGCATTATTTGCATTTGTCTTTATGCTAGTTGCCTTTTTACTATATGGTCAACCTTATGCTCTTTTAATAGCATTATTCCTAGCCTTTATTGATATCTTCCCCGTTATCGGCACGATTGCCATACTGCTACCATGGGGTATCGTTACCCTTTTTATCGGTGATATTCACAAAGGTATCTTTCTCATTGCTATTGGAATCGCATTCTTTGTCCTTCGTAAGCTTGCTGAGCCAAAAATCGTTGGTAGTCAAACGGGATTACATCCTTTACTTGCATTAATTAGTACCTATGTAGGCCTTCAATTTTTAGGCGTATGGGGCGCTCTTTTAGGTCCTGTTTTATTAATGCTCTGCATTAGTATCGTAAAATCAGGCATCCTTGACAACACCTTGATTGACTTAAAGGAACTATCGAAAATCATTTCTGCTACATTGCATAAATCATCTCCTAAAAAAGATGATGATGCCGAGTTGTAAATTGGTTATCAAACGAACATACAACTAGCAAAAATCCCCTTAACCACTCTATCCTCTCTAACCATTGTACAACATCCTCTGCGCTAACCTCATCATTGAGGATTGCCAAACCATCGAGTCAAATAGGATACTCGTAATCCACACTGCTAATAGCAGTGTTACTTACTCGTAACCTTGTTGCAGCTTCGCTGCATATCAGTAGGTGCTTGAACACCTACTGATACAAAGATGTTACCCCCACTTTCGCTTTGCTTAGAAGTGGGGGACATCTTTATCAAGGTTATATTTGCGCTTGCACATTCATTGGCTATGCAACGCTCAATGTTTTCAAAACTCCCACAATATACCGCTTTGCAAAAACTGCATGACACATATCAAGATCGTGGTTTTGAAATTTTAGATTTCCCATGCAATCAATTCATGAATCAGGCACCTAAAAATGACTCTTCTATTAATGAGTTTTGTACGCTAACCTATCACACAAAATTCCTAGTCGATCGCAAGGGGAATGTTGTGGCACGCTACTCACCTGCTTATCTACCTGAACATTTGGACGAAGATATAGCATCCTTGTTATAAAGTCTAGTATAGAAGAATATTTGACATTACCATAAAAGCCAACTATCTATTTTGATAGTTGGCTCGTAATATAGGTATTTCTTCTCTTTTCGTTGTTCTCCTACTCAAAGAAATCTTCCACAGAGACAATTGTCACATTCAAATCATCTTCTATGCTTACTGGATTTTTCGTGAATAAATATTGATGAATTTTATATTTATTGAAGTAATCTGCTCGCTCATTAAGAATTTTTATGGTTTGTTTAATCTTGAAGGAATTTCGCCACTTACATTCTCCAACTATCAACTCAGTTCCTGTTACCGATTCAACGACTACATCAAGCTCTTGAGGGATTCCTTTTTTATCTTTCCCCCACCACTTTCCAAATGTTTTTGCAACAAATGGAAGCTTTTCTTTGGCATTCATTCTGCGAAGATATTGGCGTGAAATTTCTTCAAAAATTGGTCCAATGAAATTTGTTAAGTCGTCAAAAGCCAAGGCAGCATAAACATCACCATTTCCACGTTCAATTTCACTTCTGACTGAAAAAACATAACGATACCAGAAAGCAATAAAGTTTTCATTAATCTTGTATTGACTAGTCTTTCCTTTCAGTGGATTTGAACCAAATGGAATAATGCGTTCGATATAATTCAATTCTTGTAAGGTTATAAGATATCTCGAAATCAAATTATTTTCAAGTCCAGTGAACCCTGCTATTTCCCCAAGTATGTTTGAACCACTCGCAATTGCCTGAAGAACCGCATTATAATTTGCCGGTTCTCTAAATTCTTGTTTCATTAATAAAACGCCTTCATTGTTTAGATAACCATTGATTTCAAAATATAATTCTCGAAGATTTTCTTCAAAACTTAATGTTTGATCAATTAAGGACAGGTAATAAGGTGTGCCGCCAACACAAGCGTAATATTTGATTTTTTCTTCATTACTCGCATTAGGATAAAACCTTGAAGATTCATAATAATCTAGTGGATTGATTTTTAACTGTCCTGTTCTTCGCCCAAACAAAGGACTTTTTTCTCCTAAAACTTGGTTTTCCATAAAACTCATTGATGAACCACAAAGAATCAAGAATATATTTGTTTCCTTGAAATCATAGTCAATTACATGTTGTAAAATAGAATTTAGTGACTTGTTTGCTGATGCGGCGTATGGATACTCATCAATAACGACGACCAAATGTTTCTGTCCTAGCTGTTCTTTTATAAGTGAAAAAATGGCATTCCAATCTGACACAGTGGGGAAATTTTTTATGCCTAGTTTCTCACCTAGCAATCGTGAAAACTTTTGCAAATTCAATGAATCATTGACCTCTTCTGCTGGTAAATAAAGCGAATCTTTATCTTTAACAAATTCATTAAGCAATGATGTTTTCCCAATTCGGCGTCGACCATAAACCACAGCCATTTGAAAACATTGCTTCCTGTACATTTTTTCAAGTGATTCTAGCTCTTTTTCTCTTCCTAAGAACATAACATCACCTCCATTATTTTTACTACTTATGATTATTATAATCTAAATTAGTAAAAAATCAAGTGTGTTTTTTGCCTATATAACCTTGCTAAAGATGTCCCCCACTTCTAAGCAAAGC
>CAZMHF010000044.1:0-8826 GCA_964566025.1 uncultured Lachnospiraceae bacterium
AAAAAATTTAACGTTTTTTTATGAAACGCAAAGTGAAAACATTTTTGATAATGTATCCGTTACATTAGATACCGATTGGAAGTTAGGCTTTACAGGGCGAAATGGAAGAGGAAAAACAACATTATTAAAATTACCAATGAAAGAGTATGCATACGGAGGAAGTATTGTCAGTCCTGTTTCGTTTGCTTATTTCCCTTATGTAATACGGGATAAAAGTCTTGATACCATTGCAATTGCTTATGAAATTGTTGAGACATTAGAATTATGGCAATTAGAAAGAGAGCTTCCTAAACTAGGTCTAAAAGAAGATGTGTTGTACCGACCATTTAACCTCCTAAGGAAGTCCCCCGCCTCTTAGGCGGTGGGTGGAACTTCCTTGTTTCAGTGGGAGTTCAAGCTCCCACTGAAATAGCAGCGAAGCTGCTGGGAGGTTACGAGAAAGTAGCGAAGCGGATTTCGAGTATCCGAATTGAATACGCTAAGCAATGGAGAGCAGACAAAGATTATACTTGCTTTGATGTTTCTAATGGAATATCGCTTTTTGCTTTTAGATGAGCCAACGAATCATCTAGATGCTGAGGGGCGGCGATTAGTTGCGCAATATTTGCAAAAGAAAAAAGGGTTTATCCTAGTTTCTCATGATCGAAAATTTTTGGATGAGTGTGTGGACCATATAATGGTTCTAAATCCTACAAGTATAGAAATTCAAAAAGGCAATTTTTCTTCTTGGTGGTTCAATAAGGAACAACAAGATGCGTCTGAGAAAGAAAAAAAGAGAAATTAACAGGTGAAATCAAGAGATTAAATCAAGCAGCAAAAAAGACAAGAGTATGGGCAGGTGATGCTGAAAAGGCAAATTGTCATCACCAGATAGAGGTTATATTGGTCATATGGCGGCAAAAATGATGCAACGAGCCAAAAATGTTGAAAGGCGCATTGAGCGGTCAATTGATGAAAAATCAAAATTGCTTCGTGATATTGAATCAATTGAAGAAATTAAACTGTTCCCACAGAAATTTCATTTGCCAGGGTTGATGAGAGTAGAAGACTTATCGATTTATTATGATGGAAGAAAGATTCATAACCCAGTTACGTTTGAAGTAAATCAGGGAGATCGAATTTTTATTAGAGGAGAAAACGGAGCAGGAAAATCAAGTATCATAAAGCTATTGCTCGGAGAGTGGATGGATTATCAGGGGAAGATATGGATAGGAAATCAATTAAACATATCTTACGTACCACAAGATACATCCAATCTTCGTGGAACGATTCGTGACTTTGCGATTTCAAGAGGAATTGAGGTAAGCGTTCTTTATATGCTACTGAGTAAGCTTGATATCGGAGAAGAATTATTTGGACAGGATATTCAAAATTTTAGCGAGGGACAGCGAAAAAAAGTACTGATTGCAGGAAGCCTTTCTGAAAAAGCACATTTGTATATATGGGATGAACCGCTCAATTACATTGATGTTTGGTCAAGAATGCAAATTGAAAAGTTATTAGTATTATATAAACCTACGATCATTTGTATTGAACACGATCAAGCATTTGCAGAGGTAATTGGAACCAAGGAAGTACATTTATCACTCTAAAAGTCTACTAAAAAGCGTTGCACTATGGAGATATACTCCAAAAAGTGCAACGCTTTTCTTTATGAAACATGAATTTTTTCTTTTGGGCTCTTGCATACAGGGCAAGTAAAATCTTCTGGTATATCGTCCCAATGAGTACCTGGTGAAATAGAAGCCTCAACAAATCCTTCATCCACATCGTATTGCCATCCACAAACACTGCATTTGTATTTCATAATGATTTCCTCGCTTTCTTTAAGATTTATGTAAAATTTCTTTTTAGGAAAGCAATTCAGTTACCAAGGTTGGTATTTTTGCGAAATCGTCTTCATCAGGGTTCCATAGCGATTTTACTTCATTTTCAATGACATCAAGGCCGGCAGCAGTTAAGCTTTCTTTTAAAATTCGAACACTTTCGCCACTCCATCCATAGCAACCAAAAGCCGCCGCCTTTTTATTTTTGAATTTTAAATGACGTAAGAAGGCTACCCATCCTGCCATGCCAGATAAAATATCATTACCAACGGTTGGTGAACCAATCACAATCGCCTTTGATTTGAAAATTTCAGTCATTACTTCGTTTTTATCTGATTTTGCGATATTAAATAATTTCACAATCGTATCAGGACTTTGTTTGGAAATTTCTCGAGCGATTTCGTGAGCGATCTTAGCCGTTCCTTCCCACATAGTTTCATATGCAATGGTCACTTGGTTTTCTTGATAATTATTTGACCATTCAGCATACTGTTCGAAAATTTGTAATGGATTATCTCGCCAGATCACACCATGGCTTGGCGCAATAATATCAATTGGGAGATTCATTTGCGTAATTTCTTTAAGCTTATTTGCCACAAGTGGAGAGAAAGGATTTAAAATATTGGCATAATACTTCATAGCCTCTTTCGTAAGTAAGCATTGGTTTGCTTTGTCGTTGAATAATTCTTCTACGGCAAAGTGTTGACCAAAGGCATCATTTGAAAAAAGAATATTGTCGCCAGTCAAATACGTTGCCATGGAATCAGGCCAATGCAGCATACGCATCTCTACAAATATGAGTTGCTTGCCATTTCCGATTGAAATGCTATCACCAGTTTTTACGACGTGGAAGTTCCAACCACGCTTACCGTACTGACCTTCTAAGCTTTTGACAGCATTGGCAGTGCAATAAATAGGTGTTCCTGGAATTTCATCTAGCAAAGCGGTTAGAGCACCAGAATGGTCGACCTCGCCATGATTGGCGATAATGTAATCGATTTTCGCTAAATCGATTTCTTTTTTTAAGTTTTCCACAAACTCAAATCGGTGTGGAGCCCAAACGGTATCAATTAATACGGTTTTTTCTTCTTCGATTAAGTAAGCATTTTGACTAGAACCATTTGAAATCGAAAAATCATCACCGTGAAAGGACTCAAGCTCCCAATCAATATAACCTACCCAACTTACATTATTTAAAATTTTTCTTTTCATAATAGAACTCCTTTCGTATATATTGTCCTAATGATAAATTCATATGGCCTCCTTTCAAAATAGGGTTGCATGTATAACCTATATCAAATATACCACTACGAGTAGTAGAAGTCAATGAATTCGAGATGAGCTTAATAATGTTTAGGGAAGATTAAAAATCATAAAGAAAGTTAGAATCAATTATAACGGTTTACTTGCTTTTTAGTGTGAAATCCGTATAATTAATGTATCAACAAGAAAGAGAAAGAGAAGGAGAGGTTTTCACAAAATGAAGATAGCAGAATTAGTTGTATTTTGTATATACCTATTAGGTATGATTGGTATCGGTGTGTTCTTTTTTATTAAGTCGAAAGGCGCTGGCGAAAAAGATTACTTCCTTGGTGGAAGAAATATGGGGCCTTGGGTATCAGCGTTATCCGCTGGTGCATCTGATATGAGTGCATGGGTACTAATGGGACTTCCAGCATCCATTTATGCGGCAGGAATTGGGCAAGCATGGATTGCTATTGGATTAGGCTTAGGTTATACATTAAGTTGGATTTTCCAAGCACCACGTTTGCGTAGATATTCTATTGCAGCAAACGATTCTATTACGATTCCACAATACCTTACGAATCGTTTCTTATCAAAAAGCAAGGCACTACAATTAATATGTGCAGCCATTTTTCTAATTGCATATACCATTTATGCGGCATCTAGTATTAAGGCATGTGGTACATTATTCAATACCGTAACAGGCCTAAATGCAACAGCATGTATGTACGTTGCCGCTCTTATTATTATTTCTTATACATTCTTAGGCGGATTTTCAGCAGTATGTTGGACAGACTTTTTCCAAGGATTGCTTATGCTAGGGGCATTACTTCTTGCACCAATCTTTGCACTTTTTGTTATTAATAGTGGCGGAGCTGTTAGTAGTGTTTCTGAATTACCAAAAGGTTATTGGAACCTCTTCACAAACTGGAAAGAGGTTGCATCAGGACTGGGATGGGGACTTGGCTACTTTGGTATGCCACATATTATCATTCGTTTTATGTCCTTAAAATCTGATAAGGATCTTAAAAAATCAGCAAAAATCGGCATTACATGGACGTTACTTATTCTTGTATTCTCTGTAGCGGCAGGTTGTATTGGTCACATTCTTCTTGGTGAAATTGCCGATAGTTCAATCGTATTTATTACAATGGTAAGAAAAATCTTCCCAGCTGTGATTAGTGGTATTCTTTTATCAGCGATTCTTGCTGCAGCGATGAGTACAGCAGATTCACAACTTCTTTCTTCGGCTTCTGCATTTTCAAGTGATGTGTATAAGCCAGTGTTTAGAAAAGGAAAAGCTTCTGATAAGGAAATGCTTTGGGTTGGTAGACTTGTCGTAGCTGGTATTTCCGTAGTAGCTGTTTTAATTGCTTCAAATCCTAATAGTGGTACGATTATGGGACTTGTTGAAAACGCATGGGGCGTATTTGGTGCAGCATTCGGACCAGTTATCTTGCTATCATTATTCTGGAAGCGATTTAATTTTGCAGGCGCCGTTGCTGGTATTTTAACAGGTGCAGCAGTGGATATTCTTTGGCTTATGCTTTTGAAGGACTTTGGTTTATATGAAATCATTCCAGGTTTTGTAGCAGGGATGATCGTTGCAGTTGTTGTAACATTGACAACAAAGGCACCTGAAAAAGAAGTAACAGATTTGTTTGAAAGAGTTATATCAGACGAAGAGATATAGTGTGTAATAGAAAAAGAAATGTCGGCATACGCTTCTATTCATAGCCAGACAGAGGAATTGGCAAATGTTATTTTGACAAATAAGTCATTAAAAGAAGATAAGACGGTTCATGTGACAATTGAAGGGAATTCAGCCTATACAAAAGGAAAGCTATACGCTATTACAGGCGATTCAAGCGAAATTGTTCTTTTAAAAGACAATATTGAAATTAAGGATAATCAAGTTACTCTTGAAATTCCTGCTCTCTCAGTCGTAAAACTTGTTGTTGCAGGTGAGGACGTTGATATTTCAACAGAAACAGAAGCGAGTACACAAGAAGTCCCAACGACGAATGAAGAAATCACAAAAACAATAGAACAATCATCAGATGAAGCCACTACAACGAAGATAAGTGAGAATAACGAAAAAAGTAACGGGTTAAAACCATTTGCGTATATAGCTACTGGAATTATTCTTGTAATGTGTGTTATACTAATCATAGTTGCCATTCGCAAAAAACGTTTGAAATAAAGAAAAGGAGTATTGTTATGACGAAATTAATCAAAAATATTGAGCATGGAGTTGTTTTATCATTAGTGGATCAAGTGACCTACCAAGATGGGCAAGTTGTAAGCAAAACATTATCACAGAATAGTCGTTTAAGTATTACACTGTTTGCGTTTGAAAAAGGTGAAGAAATTAGCTCCCATGAATCAGGAGGCGATGCAATGGTACTCGCACTTGACGGCGAGGGAATCATTACAATTGATGATAAGGAGTTTGTTTTAAAAGAGGGTGAAGTAATTGTTATGCCCGCGAAAGTGCCACATGCCGTTTTTGCAAAAGAGCGTTTTAAAATGTTATTAACTGTTTCATTTCCTGAGTAAAACGGATGATTAGCAAGTGCGGCTACAAAAAAAAGGAGCGAAGCGGATTTCGCGTATCCGAATTGCCACTTTTGTTTGTATGAGGATTTAGGAGAAATTGAAGATATGAAATAGAGCTATAAATGGTGAGAGTGCTCCTTTAGCCAATTCGCTACACCATCTTCGTAGTTTGCACCAATTATTTGTGTAGCATGTGATTTTACCTGCTCTTTTGCGTTGCCAACAGCATAGCACTCATCGCAGGCTAAAAAGAGCGGTAAATCATTTAAGTTATCTCCAAAACCAACGATTTTATCAAATTGGCACTCCTTTCGCAAAAATTGAACAGCATTATGTTTTGAGGCGTGCTCATTAAAAATCTCTAAATACCATAAATCTTCTTCAGAATATACATCGGCATACATCTCAAAGCGTATACCAGCGATTGAGCAAATTTCCTTGTGAAGTCGATCGATACGCTCCTTTTTATCGATAAAGCAAAAATAAATAATATCGCCTGTTACATGATTAAAATCATGGGTGTGCGTAAACTGTTTATGATATTTTGTTTTTCGCTCATCGATAAAAGCTGTTAGCGCCTTTCCTTTAATAAATTCATAATATGTAATCAATTCTTCATTGACTAGGCTATACATTAAACCAGACTGATTCACTTTTTTTACGGCGGTAATAATATGTTTTACCGCTAAAGGAGAGAGAATCTCTTTTTTTATGTATGTTTTTAATAAAGGATCATATACAAGGACGCCATTTTGCAAAACAATAGGCGTTTTTAATTGGACGTTTTCTAATAAATGAATTGTCGTTGCAATGGTTCGCGCTGTAGCAACGGAAAAGTAAATGCCTTGGTCAATTAGCGTATTTAATGTTTGGATTGTATAGTCACTTACCATACCATCTTGGTTTAATAAAGTGCCGTCAAGATCAGAGATATAGAGAGTTTTCATATAGTAGCTCCTTTTCATTTTACTATTTATTATACATGGATTTTACATAAAGTATATACACCTTTGCTTTTTCGATAGCAAATCATAGATTATACTCGAACCATATTCATTGCAAAATATTCGCTTATGCATTGAAAAACAATAAAAGGAGTAGAAGATTATGAAGAAAAAGATTTGCAGTATGTTGGTTGTATTAATGAGCGTTGTGTTATTAGTTGGCTGTGGAAAAAAAGAAGAGAATGCACAAGGTCAACTAACAGGTGTTGTCAAAACAGGTGGTTCGACCTCCGTTGAGAAAGTTATGAATGCATTGATTTATCAATTTCAAAATGACAATCGAGGGGTGACAATCAACTATGAACCAAATGGCTCAGGCGATGGTATTAAAAATACGTTATCAGGTCTTTATGAAATTGGTCATTCGAGTAGGGATCTAAAAGAAGATGGTAGCGAGGATGGTCTTACAAAAACGGCATATGCGATTGATGGAATTGCCGTTGTGATTAGCAATGAAAATGAAGTTAGCTCCCTTACAAAGGAACAATTGGTTGGTATTTATACAGGGGAAATCACCAATTGGAGCGAAGTAGGTGGCAAGGATGTTGCAATCAGTGTAATTACAAGAGAAAGTGGATCTGGAACAAGAGATGCTTTTGCAGAGGTAATAGGGCTTGAAAAGGGTGGAAGTAATATTATTTCTTCCGCAAATACAGCGGATAATACGGGGGCGATTCAAACACAGGTGGCATCAAATCCGAATGCAATCGGCTATATGTCTTTCTCCGATGTGGATAAAGAAAAAGTAAAAACAGTTGAGTATGAGGGTGTTTCCATTACAACAGAGACGTTAAAGGATGGAACATATAAGCTCAAAAGAGAATTCTTTATTTTAACAAAAACGGGTAAAGAGCTTACAAAAGAAGCACAAGCATTTATTGATTTTGTTATGAGTGAGGCAGGACAAAAAATTGTTGAGGACAATAAGCTTCTTCCTACAAAGTAATTAAAGGATAGTAAAGCCTCTTGGTAATTATCAAGAGGCTTTGGTAAAGGAGATTTTATGGAACAAAGTACTTCTGTGATGGGGAAAAATAAAACCGTATCATCACTTGAACGACTAATGAATATGCTTTTCTTTGTTTGTGGAATCACAGCAATGATTTGTGTAATATGCATGACATTATATATGATTATTTGTGGTTGGCCAGCAATTGAAAAGATTGGTGTTGCAAAATTTTTGTTTGGCCAGGTATGGAATCCAGAAAACTCCACATTTGGTATTGCACCGATGATTTTATCCTCAATCATTGCAACATTTATGGCGATTTTGATTGCACTTCCAACAGGAATACTTGTGGCACTTTTTTTAAGTAAATTAGTCGAATCCAAAAAGGGAATTGTCCTAAGAATGCTTATTGATTTGTTGGCAGGCATTCCTTCTGTTGTATATGGTTTGATTGGCGCAATGCTAATTTCGCCAATCATTTTTAAGATTCAAACAGCATGTAAGCTTCCAACGGGTGGTAGTTTATTAGCGGCTATCATTATTTTAATTATTATGATTCTTCCTACTATTATTAGTGTTTCAGAGACAGCAATTCGCTCGGTTCCTCAAAAATATGAAGATGCCTCATTAGCGCTTGGCTCGACAAAGTTACAAAGCTTATTTAAGGTGACACTTCCAGCCGCCAAAAGTGGTATTGTGGCAGGTACCGTTTTGGGCGTGGGGCGTGCAATTGGTGAGACGATGGCGGTAATGATGGTGGCGGGAAACGCCACGATTATGCCAGAGTTTTTAAAGCCCGTTCGTTTGTTAACGGCTTGTATTCCGATTGAATGGGCCTATTCAAGTGGATTGCATAGAGAAGCTTTATACGGTATTGGTCTTGTCTTATTTGTCTTTATTATGATAATCAATATTGTACTAAATCAAATTGTAAAGAGGGGAGGTAATCGTCATGGTTGATATGCTTAACAATAATCGGAAAATCACAGATAAAAAAAGGCGACCATTTGAGAAATTGGTCTATGGTGTGATTTATGTATTATCCTCTTTAGTAATTGGTATGGTTTTGTATTTTATTTTTATCATTTTATATAAAGGATTTTCGTCAATCTCATGGTCGTTTTTATCACAAGCACCAAATCCAATTAAGCAAACAATCGGTATTTTCCCAAGTATCATAAATACATTTTATGTGATTTGCGTAACCCTAATGATCTGTGTACCAATTGGTGTGGGAGCAGCG
>CAZMHF010000045.1:0-8735 GCA_964566025.1 uncultured Lachnospiraceae bacterium
TATGGCAGCAAAATCAGCGAACCTATATGCCAGAATTGAACCAGAGGTGAAAGAACAAGCAGAAAACATTCTTTCTGCACTAGGCATTCCTGCATCCAGCGCCATCAATATGTTTTATAAACAGATTATCCTTCAAAGAGGACTGCCTTGGGAGGTTAAATAATGAGGGAGCTTTGTGGCGATATACACGTTGTCGCGGATATGATTTTTCGCTAGAATTTTTCCTAAAATAGCTTCGCTACCTGGGTAGACATACGCCGTATCGTAGTAATTAACCCCCGCATTAAAGGCGGTCATAATTTCTTGCTCGGCTTTGTCAAAATCAATCTTTCCAGCGGATTGCGTAAAACGCATACAACCATAGCCTAAAATGGATAATTGGTTTCCATATTTATCTGTACGAAAATTCATAAAATTTATCCTCTCATTATGTAGATAGATACTATTATAACATAGAAAAGAAAAGTGCTATAATGATTTTCGAAGTATACGATTGATTAGAAATGTGGTACAATATTTTGAAAAGGAGTGAGAGAAGTTGCCGATACAAACATAAAAGCCGTTAATCTCAATAAAAAATTAGGATTTTATAAGATGGCGAGAAAAACAGAAAAACATCAAAAACAAAGTGGAATAAACGAGTATATTTACATGAGATATGATAAAGAAAAGTGAGGAATTAATTTTTGAAACGAATTTTAAAGCAAATTATTATTTTTACAATGCTTATTGCATTAATAGGATGCAAAAGAAATACGACTAATACTATTGAAAAAACGACAGAAACATCCTTAGAGAAGACAAAGGAAACGCCGTCAGATTCAACAACAAAGTCAACCAACCAGACGATTGACACAACGATGGAACAACCATCAGATACGACAAGCTGTAAAACAAGTGAACCAACGATTATTCCAACAAATGAGCCAAGTATTGCACCAACAAATGAGCCAAGCATTGCGCAAACAATAGAGCCAAGCATTGCACAAACGGTTGAAGAAGTGGTGATACCAGCGATAGAGGCGACTACGATGTATGTGACAAAACGTGTGAATTTTCGTGTTGCACCAAGCGCAGAGGCTGACATTATAAACGTGGTGGAAGCTCGTGCGGCGATTCATGTGATTGGTCGAAATGCGCAGTGGTCAAGAGTACTCTATGACGGGCAGGAAGGCTACATGGCAAGTGAATTTCTTAGTGAACAAGAACCATCATTGTCTGGGAAATTGATAGTGATTGATGCTGGACACCAAGGAAAAGGAAATCCCGAAAAGGAGCCAGTTGGGCCAGGGGCATCCGAGATGAAAGCGAAAGTTTCTTCTGGAACGACAGGTGTTGCAAGTGGTCTTGCAGAATACCAACTAACCTTAATGGTGTCATTGAAGCTAGAGCAAGAATTACTTCGTCGTGGCTATCAAGTTATTATGACGCGCACAACTCATGACATTAATATGAGCAATAGCGAGCGAGCAAAAATTGCGAATGAGGCAAATGCCGATGCATTTATTAGAGTCCATGCCAATGGCTCAACCAATCCATCCGCAAATGGTGCATTGACTATATGTCAAACGCCAGCGAATCCGTACAATGGAAGCTTGGCCGCTACTAGCAAACGCTTGTCAGAAAACGTGCTAAATGCATTTTGCGAAGCGACTGGTTGCAAGCGCGAATATATTTGGGAAACGGATACGATGAGTGGAATTAATTGGTGTACAGTACCCGTTACGATTATTGAAATGGGCTATATGACAAATCAAGCAGAAGATTTGGCAATGGCAAATGAGGAATACCAATGGAAAATGGTTCAAGGCATGGCAAATGGAATGGACGCATTTTTCAATCAGTAAATACACATAAAGTGAAAAAAAAAGGTGGCGCAAAGTGAAAAAGCAAGCATTTAATCCTTACTTACCATCGTGGGAGTACATTCCAGACGGCGAGCCGTATGTTTTTAATGAAAGAGTATACATATATGGTTCACATGACCAATATGACGGAAAAGCGTATTGTCCAAATGATTATGTTTGTTGGTCAGCTCCCGTTGAAGATTTAGGCAATTGGCAGTATGAAGGTGTTATTTTCAAAAAAACGGACGACCCTGAAAATAGAGATGGACAAGGTTGTTTGTATGCCCCTGATGTAACACAAGGCGTGGATGGCCGTTATTATTTGTACTATGTGTTAAGTCATCGCTCAATTGTTTCGGTGGCAGTATGTGATACGCCAGCAGGAAAATATGAATTTCTAGGATATGTACATGATGAAAATGGCAGACGACTTGGCGAGAGAATCGGTGATGAGCCACAATTCGATCCAGCTGTTTTGACGGAAGGTGAAACTACCTATTTGTACACAGGATTTTGTGGTAGAGGCGATAAAAGTCGAAGCGGAGCAATGGCGACTGTACTTAAATCGGACATGCTGACAATCAAAGAAGAACCTGTTTTTATTATGCCAAGTCAACCCTACAGCGCAGGCAGTGGTTTTGAGGAACATGAATTTTTTGAGGCATCTTCCATTCGTAAAAAAGGTGATACATATTATTTTGTATATTCCTCAGTAAAAATGTACGAATTGTGCTATGCAACAAGTAAATCACCGACAAAAGACTTTGTGTATCGTGGTGTTATTATTTCAAATAATGATATCGGCATTGATCATTATAAACCTGCAGATAAGCCAATGTTTTATGGTGGCAATAACCATGGCAGTATTATTCAAATAAAAGATGCATGGTATGTTTTTTATCATCGCCATACAAATGGTACCAATTATAGCAGGCAGGTGTGTGCTGAGCGAATTGAAATGTTAGAGGATGGATTTATTCCACAAGTTGAGTTAACAAGCTGCGGCTTAAATGACGGGCCACTTGTAGCAAACGGAAGCTATGCAACTTACATAGCGTGCAATCTATTTACCCAAAAGGATAATCCGTATACGGGAGGCATGGGTATCAATGGATTTTGGCTAGGCTCTGAATATCCACGCATTATGCAAGACGGTGGTGATGGAGATGAAAATGCAGGTTACATTTTTAATATGACAAATGGTGCAACCGTAGGATTTAAATATTTTGAATGCAACAATAGCAAACTTGTAAGGATTCGAGTACAGGGCTATTGTGATGGCATATTCGAAGTCAAGACCGCATGGGATGGAAAAGTGATCGGAACAATTCAGGTTAACAATAATCCGTATTGGTGGGATTTGCCTTGTGCGATTGAAATGCCAAATGGTATACATGCGTTATACTTTACGTATAAAGGGACAGGATTTGTAGGGATTAGTGAATTTGCGTTTGAAAGTTAAATGCGCTTGCTATCAAAAATAATTAATTTCGTCAAGTTTGTAAAATTGATTTTGCAAACTTGATTTTTTTTTGCGAAAAAAACGGTATAACCAAATCACTTGTTGAGTCATTTGGTTACACCGTTTGAACAGTCAAATAGAGTCAATGCGGATTTCGAGTATCCTATTTGAGCAAATTGCAAAAAGAAGTGGAAGTATGTTATAATCATTCGTGAAAAAAGAACGCAGATAATGGAGAAAATGATGACGAAAATAGGCGAGTGTTTGGCATTCAAAGGAAAATGGCGTGCTTATCAGGAACGTGTTTTAAATAGGGCATCTATGCATCTAGAAGATGAGAAAATTCATATTGTAGCAGCGCCAGGATCAGGGAAAACAACACTTGGTATCGAATTAATTAAGCGAATCGGCGAGAATTGCTTAGTTTTGACACCAAGTATTACGATACGTGATCAATGGTTATCACGCATTGCGGATGGATTTTTGATTGATGCATCAAAAAGAGACGCACTATTGTCAAATGATTTGCGCCATCCAAAACCAATTACGGCAGTGACTTATCAGGCAGTCCATAGTAGCATGCAAAGAGCAGTTGGCGAAGAGGATTTTAGCGACATTGATTTAGTTCGCCTTTTAAAAGAAAACAACATTAAGACGCTTTGCCTTGATGAAGCACATCATATGCGTAATGAGTGGGTGCGCTCTCTTGAAAGTTTACTAGCCAATTTTAAAGGCATGAAGGTGATTTCCTTAACGGCAACGCCACCATATGATGTTACACCAACAGAGTGGAATCGCTATATTGAATTATGTGGCCCCATTGATGAAGAGATATTTACACCAGAGCTTGTCAAGGAAAAAAGCCTTTGTCCTCACCAAGATTATATTTACTTCAACTTTCCAACCGAGGACGAGAAAAAGGTTATTAATGAGCATAAGGAAAATGTCCAAAAATGCATGAGTGCTTTGATGGATTTGGCGGATTTAGAAAGCCTTATCCGCTCTAATCAAGCGCTTAAAAATCCAACAGACTACGCAGATGCTTTGTTAGAAAACCCTCGCTATATGTATGCCCTTATCATTTATATGAATCAAAAGCAAATCGCGTATCCGTCACAATTCGATAAGCTATTGGATAGTAAAAAAAATAAATTACCAGTTATGAATGTCGAGTATATGGAAGGCTTACTAAAAGGTATCTTTGATTCTATCAAAAATGAGCGTGGCGAGTACGTCGAAAAGGATCCTTGCGTTAAAACGGTTAAAGAACTTGTCAAAAAACATGGGTGTATGTACCGCAACGATGTTGTGATGACGAAAAATAACGATATTCAACGAACACTTGTTAATAGCAAAGGAAAGCTTGAAAGCATGTGTGCGATTTTAGAAGAAGAGCATCAAAGTCTAGGAAAAGACCTGCGAATGCTTGTGCTATGTGACTATATCAAGAAAGAATCCGTCTCGTTAATTGGATCATCCCAAATGATTACGGAAATTGGGACGGTACCAGTCTTTGAAAAATTACGAAAAACGAACATTACAAATAAAATAGCCGTACTAAGCGGTGGCCTTACAGTTATTCCGAAAGAAATCACAAATGAGCTGATAGAAATACTAAAAGAGCTTGGCTACGAAAGCAAAACAAAGGAATTAGCAGTAGATGATTTTGTTGTATTTGAGACGAATGCGGACAATGGAGTGATCGTGAAACTCATTACACAAGCATTTGAAAAAGGACAAATTGAGGTGTTGATTGGGACAAAAGCGCTACTTGGCGAAGGGTGGGATTCCCCCTGTATCAATGCACTAATTATGGCTTCCTTTGTAGGTTCTTATGTGCTTAGTAACCAAATGCGTGGTCGAGCAATTCGAAAAGATCCTAATAAGTTAGATAAGGTAAGCAACGTATGGCATCTAGTGTGCATTGATAAAGCGAATAATGGCGTGTTAGATCATTTTGCTTCATATGATTTGCGAACACTAGAGCGACGCTTTAATACATTTTTAGGGGTTCACTATGAGCAACCAATCATTGAAACAGGAATAGGGCGCGTTAGCTATTTATATGATGGCATCAACAAACTTGATAAAAAGGATGTTGGTAAAATCAATAAAAAAATGCTTGAAGCGGCAAGAAATCGTGATGCGTTGCGCGAGAAATGGGAAAACTCATTAGAAAAAATCAATCCATTTGAGCCAGTCGAAGAAGGGATAGAGGTGGACACAAACGCATTTAACACAATGTTCTCATTCGTGAATTATTGGGGCTATATGCTTGCTAGCATTGTATCGATGCTCTTCACTAATTCCATTGCCTCGATAGGAAGTGGGGTGAGGGATTTGTCATTAGCAAGGATAGGCGTTATTTCGTTGATTTGGGCTATGCTTGCCGTTTTTCTATATAAATTATTTGATTATATAGGAAAGGCGATGACTCCACAGCGAAATTTGAAGCGAATTTCAAAAGCGATTTTACATTCCCTAAAGGAATTAAAGTTAGTGGGAAGCAATACAATGAACGTGCGTATTTCAAAAACGATGATTAAGCAAATACAATTTGTCAATTTGGATGGTGGAACAACAAAAGAAAAAGGACTCTTTGTTAAGTGCCTACAGGAATTCCTAGCGCCAATTGAAAACCAACGCTATATGATTGTGCGAAAATGGGCAATAAGTCCGTTAAATAAATATTTTGCCGTCCCTGAGGCATTCGCCAAAAATAAAAATGACGCAAATGTTTTTCAAAAGAATATAAAGCATATGCTTGGAAAATACGAGCTTGTCTATACACGAAATCCAGACGGTAGAAAGCGACTATTAAGGGCACGTGCATGTTGTTTTGGGTACCAAAATGAGAAGATCATTAATAGCAAAAAACGCGCATTAGGAAAATATGAATAGCGAATAAGAAAGAAGGTTCATATTCTTATAGAAGTGTATAATATTCTACATCAAGAAAGTAATTATTCGCATTTAAAATGTCATGAATATTTCATATACTACACGTAAGTCAATACGAATGACCATCATAAATAGGTTAGCTTGCACGAAGAAAGCCTATTATTTGATAGGTTAAAATTCTAATGAAAGAAAGGTAATAAGGATGAAAAGAAAAAGTAAAAAGCTAGTAGCGCTATTAATGGCATGCACAATGCTATTTTCTATGGCGGGTTGTGGAAAAGAAAAAACGTCTGATGAGAAAAGCACAGCCCCAAAAGGCACAACAAGTGCCGTAGAAAAAACCGAAGAGGCACAAAGTACGACACAAGAGCCAACACAAGAACCATCAACAAATGCAGATACACCAAGCATTACACCAGTTGAATACTATGGACAGCTAAATGCAAAAGGCAATCAAATTGTCGGAGCGAAAACAGATGAAGTAGCACAGGTAGCAGGTATGAGTTTCTTTTGGAGCGACTGGTCCAAACGTTTCTATACAAAAGAATTTGTTGCAAAAGTAGTTGATGAGATGAATTGCGAAGTGGTACGCGCAGCATATGGCGTTGATGATAGCGGAAAGCCACATTCAAAAACAAATCTTGAATTAGTACGCACACTTATTGAGGGAGCAATTGAAAAAGGTGTTTACATTATTATCGATTGGCATTCACATGGAGCACACAAAAACCCTGAAGAAGCCAAAGAATTTTTTGTAACATTGGCCAAAGAATATGGCGAATATGACAACGTAATTTTTGAACTTTACAATGAGCCAACAAGTGTTAAATGGTCACAAGTAAAAGAATATGCCGAAGAGCTTATTCCAGAGATTCGAAAATATTCAGATAACTTAATCCTAGTTGGTTCTCCAACATGGTCACAGGATGTTGATGTAGCATCAAAAGATCCAGTAAAAGGCGACAATATCGGTTATGTACTTCATTTCTATGCAGGTACACACAAAGAAGGACTTCGTTCTAAAGCTGAAACATCACTTAAAAATGGCATTGCTTTATTCGTAACAGAATGGGGTTCAGTTAATGCCGATGGCAATGGTGGTATCAATTACGAATCCACAACAGAGTGGATTAATTGGATGAACAAGCACAAGCTTTCATGGTGCAACTGGGCTGTAAATGACAAAAACGAAACATCTAGTATCTTTACGACATCCAATGACTACACAGAAACAGGAAATTTCCTAAAGGCATTAATCACAGACAGCTCTACGGACAATGAATGGCGTACTGGAACACCGAAAACACATGAGGAACTTTCTTATGATCCAGCCGACTTTGGAGTCGTAGAAACCCCAAGAGAAATTAAAACACATGACATTGCTGGAAAGTTTGAAGCGGTAGATTATTCAACAATGAAAGGAATTCAAACAGAAGCTTGTGACGAAGGTGGTTCCAATGTAGGCTATATCGAAGCAAATGACTGGATTCAATACTCTGTTGATGTAAAAGAAGCAGGAGACTATGCCGTAACGATTCGTATCGCATCTGAGAAAGGTGGCGGTGAAATTGCCATTGAAGCAGGAGATGCACAATTAGGCTCTATTGAAATTCCAAAGACAGGAAGTTGGCAAACATGGGAAGATATCACTCTAGATATTACACTTGAGGCTGGCAAACAAGAATTAAAAATCAATGCTCAAAAAGGTGGATTTAATCTAAAAACATTCGACTTTGTAGCGAAATAAGAAAATAAAAATACTACCCACAAAAAGTCCAGCTCCTATTATAGAAGCTGGACTTTTTCGGTTCATTTTTCAATTTTATCCTCATCATCCGTCTACGGAAAACTGTTCTTTATCTGCACTGCAAAGTGGGCAAACCCAATCCTCTGGCAAATCTTCGAAAGCTGTTCCTGGAGCGATTCCATTGTCAGGATCACCGATTGCTGGGTCGTAAACATAACCGCATACGTCACAAATGTACTTTTTCATAGTATTTTCCTCCCTAATTCTTCCACAATCCGTGGAGATTACAATATTCATAAGCTGCAACAAACTCTTCGTCCTCATTTAGGATAAAGGTTGCTTCAGGCTTATCACCTGGTTTTAGGTTGGCGATATGTCCGCCAGTTGAAGTTTCGATATAAATCGAAGTGATATAGTGAGCATCCTCCATTGGATGCAATGTGCTACCAACAGTTACTATAATAGTGTTGCCTGCCTTCTTTACAACAGGTACATGCTTTTCGAGGGCAGCATCAACAGTATTTGGTTTGAGCTTTTGATATGTTGTGGCATCGCCTACGTCGCTGAAGGTAACTAATTCAGTGACGATGTTGCCAGACTGTAGATCTTTAAAAAATGTTTTCATGATATTTACCTCCTATTTTTTATGTGATGAAGCTATTGTAACACATTTTGTTTGCAAAAGGGGCGAGTTTGGACAAATTTTCTGAAAATTTTATAGATAAGATGAATTGTCAAGTCAAGTGCGCCAGTTCGTGTAAAAAAACTTGAATAGGCG
>CAZMHF010000046.1:0-7810 GCA_964566025.1 uncultured Lachnospiraceae bacterium
TTGACCTTTGATAACGATTGTTCCATCCGCTTTTTCTTCAACTTTAACGGTGATTTCAGTCTCTATGAGTTCTGGTGTGCGATTATCATCAACTTCCGCTGTTCCAGTACCTTCATCATATTTATCATCACCTAGGTAAGTAATTGTAAACACTGGTTCTTCTGGTAAGAGTGCTACTTCTTCTGGCGTTAGTGTAATAGTCGTCGTGCCGTCGCTTTCAAGTTCATTTGTGAATGTTTTATCTGAGCCATCACTATCCGTATAAGTAACTGTCACGTCGCCTGTTGGTACACCGCCATCTTGCCCTGTTACTTTTATAGCAATAGAACCACTACCATTTTCAATAGTTGCTTCACCTGTAACTACTACAGGAATTTTGAAGCGATTAAAATCGACACCATCAACATTTTCCTTTATCCCAATGGTAAAGACGCCTCGCATTGATTTTACAATCATTGACATCACATCAGCTTTACCTCCTTGTCTGTAAACAGTCGCTTTTGGTGCAAATAAATGTCCATCAAATTCGTTACTTACAGAAAACTCTTCAATATCCGGAAAATGAAACATAAAATTCATTCTACCCGGTCCACCGGCATTCACATTCAAGGTTCCAACCTTAAAATTGTATATGTCGTCTGTTCCAGCATTCGCTTCGATATTAGTCCCAGATATATTAAACAATATCCTTGAACCAACAGGAAGGTTGTTTCCATTTGCATCTTTAAGTTCTTTCCAGTTAATCCATACATTGCTTCCTTTTAAAGCTTCAAATTCATCTAATGTGCAGTTGAACACTATTACTTGTGGCTCTCCCGAACTAAAGTCCAAATCCGTTGCGAAGTCTGCCGGATTAGTATTTGGAGTCACCTTAATCGTGCTGTTAACAAGTTTACTCATATTGCTTGATATATTTTCAAGCGTTTCGTTCATTTTTGCAATTATTGTGTCTATATCTAACTCACTAAATGAAACATCTGTATAATGCTCACCAAATGTGCTTTTATACTTGTAATTACAGTCCTCGCCTTCCCATGTTAAAGGAGGGTTAAGCGTATCTAGATTCATCAAAAACTTTCTGCCCCCTGGTTGAAATCCCGTATCCCACGTTTCGATTCCACCTGCTACAATCCCTGCAGCATAGCCAAAGTCTTCTCCGTTGTATTTTCCACCCGTGACATCATAATTTGTTGTTGTATCATTTTCATCGCGCCCTGTAAGTTTTCCTCCTATAAAAGCGCGCCCGAATACCGTCGAATCACTTAATTCCGTATCTTCCATCGTGTACAATATAAACGTCCCTACAAGCTCTTCCATCTTTCTAGGATCGTTTAAAAACGCCTTTAACTGATCATCTAAAGAAACATTCTCATCATACTCTAGGTCAATACCTATGAGCTTATAAATCGATCTTCTTCCTTTGTCTGCTTCACTTTCCGCTGCTCTAACTGAGCGAACATTAATATTAAGTGATGTAATCACTAATAATAACGCCAATAAGAGCGCCGAAATGCGCTTTATCTTTTTTGAAATCTTTTTCATACTGTTGTACTCCTTTAATATTAAAATAATTATCATGTGGCTATTCTACCATTTTTTATGTAACGTTAGCAAGTAGTTTATCTGCGTTTCGCTTTTATTTCTGTTTTATTCTTTGAAAAATCGTCATTTAGTTTTATTCGAATTCATTTCGTCCATTTTTGATATAAGAATTTGAACATTTTTATTGCGAAATTCATCTTTTCTTTCCCCTTTGTTCATGCCATTTTTATGGAGAATTTAGAAGCGCCATCCTCTCGGATGGTACTTCTAGTGTTTACGCTCATTTTTATCAATTACAATCCTTCTAATCACACTGCATAGATGGGCAATATTACTTATTTCAGTTGATTAGCATAGGCGAGAATGCCACTTACCGTTTTTGAATCGAGGATTTTGCCTTGATAAATCATTGTTAGCAATTCTTCCACGCTATACGCTTCCACTTGAATATATTCATCTTCATCCAAATGTTGCTTCGATAAGCGCAAGTTCTTCGCTAAATAAATATCAATTTTTTCATTGCACAAAGCAACCGTTGTACAAATGCTAAGCAAAAAGGTTAAATCGTCGCTTGCATAGCCTGTTTCCTCTTCCAATTCTCTTTTCGCACAAGAAAGCGTATCCTCTCCAACAAAATCTAATTTTCCAGCAGGCAATTCAATCGTTTCACGATCAAGTGCATTGCGATATTGCTTGACCATCAACAACTTATCTTCATCCGTAACGGCAACTACTGCTGCCGCACCATCATGATGAATAAAATCCCAATACGCTGTTCGCTCATTATTCACAAGCATCTCATCCTGGTACACTTTAATTACCGTCCCCTCATACGCCAGTTTACGGTTAATTCGCTTTATCTCATCCATTTTTATCTTATCCAATCATCAAAGTTTTGTTGTTTTATCATAGCAAGCATCTGTCGCCTTGATAATCGCATTTCGAAAACCATTTTCCTCAAGCTTTGCTACCGCTTCAATGGTTGTACCATTGGGCGAACAAACCATATCCTTCAATAGCGCTGGGTGCATATTGGTTTCTGCCAAAAGTCGCCCTGCTCCGATAATCGTTTGTGCCACTAGCTCATATGCCATCGCACGAGGCATACCATGCTTCACAACCGCATCTGCAAGACTTTCTGCCAACATAAACACATAGGCTGGAGAGCTTCCCGAAGCACACGTCACAACATTCATCAACTTCTCTTCGACAAACTTCATCTTCCCGAACGAATTGAAAAACTGCTCGATTTCTTCGATTTCCTCTGGCAAGAAAATATACTTATCATAGTACACGCCCGTCATTCCCTCGCCCACAAGTGCTGGCGTATTCGGCATCGAAACAACAGCCCTTATATCATACCCTAGCTTCCTTTGAAGCATCTCTACTGTCGTACCTGCTACAATCGAAATAATAATATGATTTGGCTTAACGATGTCTCGGATATTTTTAAGCGCTTCTTCAAGGTTTTGAGGCTTCACAGCCAGTATCACATATTTTACTTTACTTGCGCACTCAGCATTGCTCTCTGCAAACATAACACCCGTTTCATCATATATTGCACGAACACGCTTTGGATCCTTATCCGCAATTAGAAGATCTGCCTTATCACAAATTTTTAACATCCCCTTCATAATCGCATAGCCCATATTCCCCATTCCAATAAAACCATACTTGTTCATAGGAAGACCTCGCTTTCTTTAGTTTAATTCATTGACAAATGCTTCAATTCGATCAAGCCCTTTTTGGATTTGCTCCATTGAAATCGCATACGATAAACGTATATTCATCGGTGCACCAAAATCGCCACAAGGAACAACGACCACATTGTATTCTTCTAGTAAAATCATCGCCATCTGGTCACAGCTATCAATCACTTGTCCCTTATAGGTCCTTCCAATCACCTCGGAAATATCGACAAATAAATAGAACGCTCCCGTTGGATTAACAGGATTCATATAAGGAATGGTCAACATACGCTTATAAATATATTCTCTTCGCTCTTCAAATGCCTTCTTCATCACGCCAACCGATTCTTGTGGCCCTGTCAATGCTTCTACTGCCGCCTTTTGAGCAATCGAGTTAGCATTGGATGTTTGATGACTTTGTACACTTGACATGATTTTGGCAAGCTCAAGGCTAGAACCTGTATAGCCAATACGCCATCCCGTCATCGCATAGCCCTTTGCAAGACCGTTTACCGTAATCGTTCGGTCATAAATATCCTTGCCAAGCGTTGCGATACTTACTTGCTTCGTATCTCCGTACACAAGCGCCTCATAAATCTCATCTGATACAACATAAAAATCATTCGCCACAACAAAATCAGCAATCGCTTGAAGCTCATCTTGTGTATAAACAGCACCCGTTGGGTTGTTAGGCGAATTCAAAATCATCGCTTTTGTATTTGGTGTCACTGCATCTTCTAATTGTGCAACGGTAATCTTATAATCATTCGCCTTGTCACACTCCACAAATACAGGCACGCCACCTGCTAGCTTAATAATCTCTGGATAGCTAAGCCAGAATGGTGTCGGAATAATCACCTCATCTCCAGGATTCAAAATAGCTGTAAAAACATTCGTCAAAGAATGCTTTCCACCATTGCTCACAACAATTTGTTCTGGCGCATAATCAAGCGAATTCACCTTCTTGAATTTATCGCTAATCGCTTTTCGCAATGCAGGAATTCCTGGTACTGGTGTGTATTTTGTAAATCCATCTTCAATGGCCTTAATCGCTGCTTGGTTAATATTATCGGGGGTATTGAAATCTGGTTCTCCCGCTGTAAAACCTACAATATCAACTCCCTTTGCTTTTAGTTCATTTGCTTTTGCTGTAAATGCCAGCGTAGAAGATGGCTTAACGGCTTTTGCTTTTTCGGATACTGTTAATGGCATATCACTACCTCTTTCTTCTTCATATTCTTAGTCTTAGCTATTTTATATCATCTTAAAAAGAATTGCAATGTTTTTCACAAAAAAATATTTGTTCGCCCACTACGGACACTTTGCTCAAAAAAATTACATGTGACAAAACACTTTATTTTTATCACATGTAACTCTAATTGTATTGTATTTTATTTTGCGTAATCGATTACGCGACTTTCACGAATAATATTGACCTTAATTTGACCTGGATATTCCAATTCACTTTCGATTTGCTTTGAAATATCTCTTGCCATAAGAACCATATCATCATCGGATATTTTCTCTGGAATAACCATAATACGAACTTCTCTACCAGCTTGAATCGCAAATGATTTGTCTACACCTTTGTAGTTATTCGCAATATCTTCTAACTGCTTCAAACGATTCGTATATAATTCAATTGACTCTCTTCTCGCACCTGGACGAGCGGCCGATATCGCATCTGCTGCTTGTACTAAGCATGCAATTAAGGAAGTAGGCTCTACATCACCGTGATGTGATTCTACTGCGTTAATAACGATAGCCGACTCTTTATATTTCCTACATAAATCAGCTCCAAGCTGAATATGTGAGCCTTCCATATCATGATCCACAGATTTACCAATATCATGCAATAAACCTGCTCTTTTTGCCATTCGATAATCAAGTCCCATCTCTGACGCTAATAGGCCAGATAGATGTGCAACTTCTATTGAATGTTTCAATGCGTTTTGTCCAAAACTTGTTCTAAACTTCATCTTACCTAAAAGACGAATTAACTCTGGATGAATTCCATGAACGCCAACATCTAACAATGCGGCTTCTCCTTCTTCCTTCATCATAGCATCTACTTCTTTTTGTGCCTTCTCGACAGTTTCTTCGATTCTGGCTGGATGGATACGTCCATCGACGATTAATTTCTCTAAAGCAATTCTAGCAACTTCTCTTCTAATTGGGTCAAATCCTGAAATAATAACTGCTTCTGGCGTGTCATCGATAATCAAATCTACGCCCGTCATCGTCTCAAGTGTTCTAATATTACGACCTTCTCTTCCGATAATACGCCCCTTCATCTCATCATTTGGCAATTGTACCACAGAAATTGTCGTCTCTGCCACATGATCAGCTGCGCACTTTTGAATGGCTGTTACGACATAATCTTTTGCTTTTTTTGCCGCTTCATCCTTTGCACGTAGCTCCAACTCTTTTACCATTTTCGCTACATCATGTTTTACATCATTCTCAATTGAGCTAAGTAAATAGTTCTTTGCTTCTTCGCGAGACAATCCTGAAATTCTTTCTAGCTCCACGATCATCCTTGCATGACTTTCATCAACATCCTTTTGCTTCGCCTTCACATTTTCTTCTTTTGCGTGTAGGCTTTGTTCCTTGCGTTCCAAAAGATCTGCTTTCTTGTCTGCTGCTTCTTCTTTGTTTAATACGCGCTTCTCGTATTGGTTCAGTTCTGCACGACGTTCACGAGTTTCCTTTTCGAGCTCATTCTTATGTCGAATCGACTCTTCCTTTGCTTCGATAATGGCCTCACGTTTTGTCGTATCTGCTAGCCTTAATGCCTCATCTATAATCTCTCTCGCTTTTACTTCAGCTGTTCCAACTTTTTCTTCATAAAATTTCTTACGAAAAACAATTGTCAAGAAGCAAGTCACGAGTGCGGTTAATATCACTGAGATAGCTATTACGATGGCTATTTGTTCTGGTCCCACAGGAGCACCTCCTTTATTTAATTTTCATTGTTCAAAATACAACACTTCTATTTTACATGGAGGAGGTGTTGATGTCAAGTCCTTTTTGAACTATTTTTGGTTTTTTTTGGAAGTTATGTTGAGCTACCATCTCTCCTTCTCAAAAACCGCTTCTATATCTCTTTTTTGAAAACCTTTCGTATACAAAAACCCTTTTGCCTTTTGCTCCAAGCTCTCTTCCAAAATATAAGAAAGCACTTTTTCCAACTTTTCATCCAAAGTAAGCAGTTCATTTTTTTTATTTGCCTTTGAATAATATTTCCGAATCAAGCACTTCTCAATCACGCTGATTTCGTCCTCATCAACAACAATATATTCTTCAAATTCTTCTTTGTCAATTCCCTTAAAATACAATGCTTGTTCTATTTCGCGCACACTTTTTTTATCTTTATGCTGGCGATAATAATTCGTCGCATAGCGTCTATGGTCAATATAGCCTTGCGTAACCATCGCCGAAATCGTCTCATCAATTACTTCTTTTGGATACCCACCCTTTTGTAGCTTCTCTTCCAAAGTAACTTTTGTGTAATCACGTACAACTAGTAGATTCAAGCTTCGCTTCAGGGCACGTTTTTTTAACACCTCTTCGATGATTTTCTCGTAATCTGCTTGCTCTAGCTCCTCGCCTTCACGAATTGAAAAACGGCGTAACTCCCCCTTGTATAAGAGGAAACTCTCGCCGTTTTCTAATCGTATTTTTTTTCGCTTTTTGTCAAATTCACTTACTTGAATAACTAACATATCTCTCCTGATTTTAGAGCATATGAGAGCAAAGTGACTACATATAGCTCACTCTTCTTATGATTCTTCTTTGGCTTTTTCTTTGGCTTTTTCTTTGGCTTTTTCTTTGGCTTTTTCTTTGGCTTTTTCTCCGATAGGCATGCCAAAATGCTCTCTCACTTTTCGGTCAACTTCGTCATACACTTCTGGATGTTCTTTTAGATATAGCTTAGCATTCTCTCTGCCCTGACCAATCTTTCCGTCATTGTATGCATACCATGCACCACTTTTGACAATCACACCAATATTCGAAGCAATATCGACCAAATCGCCTTCGCGAGAAATTCCTTTCCCGAACATAATATCAAACTCTGCTTCCTTAAATGGAGGTGCTACTTTGTTTTTCACGACCTTCACACGAACATGGTTTCCGACAATTTCTCCACCTTGTTTTACGCTATCTATACGGCGAACATCCATACGAATTGAACTATAAAACTTCAATGCACGTCCACCCGTTGTCGTCTCAGGGCTACCAAACATCACGCCAATCTTCTCACGAAGCTGATTGATAAAAACAATCACACAATTGCTCTTGTTGACAACGGCTGTTAGCTTACGCATCGCCTGTGACATCAAACGTGCTTGTGCACCCATCTGGGTATCTCCCATATCTCCATCGATTTCGTTCTTTGGAACAAGAGCGGCTACCGAATCGACAATAACGATATCTAGTGCTCCCGAACGAACCATCGTCTCTGTAATTTCTAATGCTTGCTCTCCATTGTCTGGTTGTGAAATATAAAGGTTGTCAATATCCACACCAATATTCTTCGCATAAACAGGATCAAGTGCATGCTCTGCATCAATAAATCC
>CAZMHF010000047.1:0-7371 GCA_964566025.1 uncultured Lachnospiraceae bacterium
CGATCTTTTGTATGCAATGAGCGCAATGACGATAGCAAACAACCAAAAGGGCAAAAATGAAATTCCATATTCCGTCCAGGACACTAAAAACTCAATAGAATCGCGTATGGCGGTAAACAATCCGCTCCATGCGATACGCAAAAAATCTACGATTTCTGCAAAAGCATCACCAACTGGTAGCCTAGGCATTGTCATGACCATTCCCCCCTTCCCGGCATCATTGTTCTTAAAATGCTACTCTTAATAATAACGCCCATCAACTTTCCTGTACCATCAACAACGGCAACAGGCACCGAGGACTGGAGTGCTGATTCAATAATCTGCTTGACAGGGGTATCCGGCGCAATTCGCTCCACTTCATCCTCTTTCGTAATATCATGTAGGTTGGGTTTTTCTTCACGCACCGCTTGCTGCAACGCACTTGCAGAAACCGCTCCGCATAGGATACTCCCCTCTTTTGTGACCAATATATTCTCCAGACCGTGTTTCTTGCATTCTGATAGCGCAATCAACGGGTTTTTGTTGATGTTAGCTGTTGTCCACGGCTTGCTCATAATGTCTGTCGCGGTGAGCAGGTCGCTGCGGTCAACGCTCTGGACAAAACGCTCTACATATTCGTCCGCAGGGTTGGCTAAAATTTCTTCCGGCTTGCCGGTTTGAATTACTTTTCCATCCTTCATTAGCATAATCCGATCACCCAGTTTGATGGCTTCGTCCAAATCATGGGTGATGAAGATGATTGTTTTTTTCATCTTATGCTGCAGGTCAATCAACTCATCTTGCATATCACCCCGAATCAAGGGGTCTAAGGCACTGAACGCCTCATCCATCAGCAAAACCTCCGGGTCATTTGCCAAAGCGCGCGCCAATCCGACACGTTGCTTCATTCCACCCGATAACTGGTCGGGATAGCTGTCTTCATAGCCTTCCAGGCCAACGAGCGACAAAGCTTCAAGTGCTTTTTTCTTCCTTTTCTCCGGACTGATTTTTTGTACCTCCAGTCCATATTCCGTGTTCGAAAGGACGGTACGATTAGGCAAAAGAGCAAAATTTTGAAATACCATGCTCATGGCGGTACGCCGCACCTCAATCAGCTGCCTTTTTTTCATGCTCGTTAGTTCTTGACCATCTAAAATAACCTCTCCCGCAGTCGGCCTGATAAGGCGGTTTAGGCAACGGATAACCGTTGATTTGCCACTTCCGGAAAGACCCATAATAACAAAGGTCTCACCTTCCTCCACCTCAAAGTTCACATCACTCATGCCGACCGTCATCCCGGTCTCTTTCAAAACCTCATCTTTGTCTTTTCCTTCTTTAATGAGCTTAACGCCCAAGTTTGGGTTAGACCCATATACTTTGTATAAGTTTCGCACAATTAATTTACTCATAAATACCTCCCTTCAAAACATTAAAGGCGCATGTATTAAAAGTAAATAAATACATATAATAACAAAACCCCTTCTTATGGTTAAAATTTTTAGAGCGAAAAAACAAACACGTTCATTGTATAATACAAGTTGTTGGTTGTCAAGTGTTCGTTTGATTCAGTTTCTGTCAAGTAAACGTTGGCAAAACACTTTCACATAAAATTTCTGTATCAAAGTGTGCACAAGCTTGTTTGCATAAATCAAGGGTTTGTGTAAACTAAGGGCCACAAAAACTGATGCAATCCGCAGGTAGGAATGAGCGCATTTAAAAAAGAGTGGGACATTTTGATGTTTTGATTAACATTGTTACATAAGTTTAACCTCCCAAGGAAGTCCCCCGCCTCTTAGGCGGTGGGTGGAACTTCCTTGTTTCAGTGGGAGTTCAAGCTCCCACTGAAATAGCAGCGAAGCTGCTGGGAAGGGTTACCAGCGCATTGTTGCACAATGCGAAAAAGTAGCGAAGCGGATTTCGAGTATCCGAATTGACTCCTTAATCACAACGCAATTAATCCTCCGAGAAAGAGGCGTGTAAGCAATAAGAGATAGATTGGCGATAAAATAAGGAGACGAAATTATTTGTGAAAAATCTAACACGGATGCTTGAAGAGGCGTTGGAAGTTTACATCAGGTAGTGGATATGATATGATGCAAATGCACTGTGACTTGATTGATCTGTTTGAAAATTCAATTAATAAGTAGGAGTGATGTAGCATCATGATAGGATTAGGAACAATTATTAATGCACTTGCAATTATTGCAGGGGGGATTATAGGAATAGTTGGCAAACAACTTTTGAAGGAACGACATCAAGATACGGTGATTAAGGCAACAGGTTTTTCTGTTGTTTTTCTTGGTGCCGCAGGGACATTTTCAAAAATGTTGACACTTACGGAGGATGGAAAAGGGTTAGATACGACAGGCTCTTTAATCATCGTATTATCAATGGCAATAGGTGGATTGATTGGTGAAATCATTAATATCGATGGTTTGTTTGAGAGATTTGGAGAATGGCTAAAGAAAAAAAGTGGCAGTGAAGGAGATCATCAATTTGTAAATGGTTTTGTAACGGTTTCGCTGATTGTAAGTATTGGTGCCATGGGAATTATGGGGGCAATCCAAGATGGTATTTATGCAGACCATTCCATATTAATTGCAAAAGCAATTATTGATTTTGTCATTGTTCTCATCATGGCCTCTTCTATGGGAAAAGGGTGTATATTTGCGTTTATACCTGTTCTGTTGATTCAAGGAACGATGACGGCCATAGCAACGGTGCTTGCTAGTTTTATGACAGAGCCAGTTCTTAATAATCTTTCAATGGTAGGGAATATACTTATTTTCTGCGTAGGTATTAATATGGTTTGGCCAAAGACAATTCGGGTAGCCAATTTGTTGCCAGCGATACTGATAGCCGTTGGAATGGCGTTTATTTGACGGGGTATGGATTGTGCTAATGGCACATAAAAGTTATAAAGAGTAAAAGCGAAATTTATAAGTGGTAAGCAGCTTATTTGTGCGCCATAGGTGCGCTCTAACGGGGGCTAGCGCCACGAAAATTCTTGACAAAACCGTTATTTCCATGCTATATTTCATAAGTCGAACAGCGAGAGCGTAGAATTTCTGACGAGATTTTACGCTCTTTGTTTGCATGTGCGGCGCAGTTTTTAGGTAGCTTTTCTCTGATAAAGACTCCAAAATTAAAAACACAGGAGGACTTTATGGAACAATCAGGAGAAAATAATTTTTTAGGGGAAGCGAGGATTGGGGCGCTGTTGTTGAAATTTTCTATTCCCTGCATTTTGTCGTTGCTTATCAGCGCACTCTACAATATCGTAGACCAGATTTTCATTGGAAATAGTGAGCTTGGATATTTGGGCAATGCTGCCACAGGAATTGTATTTCCAATCATTATTATATCTCAAGCGTTTGCGTGGTGTATCGGAGATGGAAGCGCGGCTTACTTAAGTATTTGTCAAGGCAAGAAGGATACCAAGAGTGCTCATAAGTGCATCGGCACAGGAATTACAGTCACGCTGGCAATTAGCATCATACTTCTTGCGGTTTTCACAATCTTCAAAGAGCCAACACTTCGTCTATTTGGTACATCTGACCAGACTATTGGCGTGGAAAAGTGTGCGGATGTTATATGTGAATACCTTCAGAAAAAGTAGAACGAAAGACTGTACCCCTGTCACAGAGAAAAAACTCGGTGGTAGGGGTGTTTTTCTGCTTTTTTATAGAAACTTTCAGTCGAAATAAAGACATGTGCGAATATACATTGATAACAAAACTTGTCAATGATTTATACATATGGTATAATCCTTTTATATTAAGCGAAACGTGGGGGATAAAATAGCACTAGATGAGAGAGTTAGCATTTATTGATTCAGAAGTAAATCCGATATCCGGTGAAGTACTTGATTTAGGCGCTATTGCTACGAACGAGCACATTTTTCACAAAAGGATGTTGTGCTAGATTACCTTGACGGCGAAAAAATATCACAATTTATCCAATTAAAGCTTCAAAGTGAGATGAGCTTATTGTGAAAGGTGAATGTGGCTATGCACAAACCAATAATAGGAAGTTAGTTGCCGTTTTATCGGCTGGTGCCATGAAAAAGATTGATATTTTAGAGAAGAGAGGGCATAGCATACAGAAAGCAAAAGTGCGTGCGATTGCGGCTAGAAGGAGCGAGAAGGTTGATAGAGAGACAGCAGTGGTGCTGATTGAGGTGATGGGAAATAAATGATAGTTTACGAAGGAACGAAAAATGATTTTCTATTTAGTGTTGAAAATGATTCAATTGCAGTTGAAATAGAGAAAAAAATTTATAATAAAATGCATAGAGCTACTCCACGTAATGAGTATCGCTCTTGGGAAAATTCTATGCAATATATGTATAAGGTTTTAAATGACCCATACATTCCTCAAAATGCAGGCGTAGCGATTGAATATAATATACCTCAGACATCAAAGCGTATAGATTTTCTTATTTCAGGATATGATTCATCAAATAATGGAAGTGTTGTTGTAATTGAATTGAAACAATGGGATCAAATAAACGCAATATTTGGACAAGATGCATCTGTGGAAACATATGTGGGAAAGGGGATGCGTACAGTTGTTCATCCTTCTTATCAAGCGTGGTCATACTGCATGCTCATAAAGGATTATAATGAATCCGTTCAAACGAATAGAATTAACTTATATCCATGTTCATATTTGCATAATTATCGAAAAAAAGAAAATGATCCCCTAGAGGAGGCACAATATGAACCATACTTACAAGAAGCTCCCGCATTTACAAGAGGAGAAGTCAATAAGCTACGTGATTTCATAAAGAAATCAATTAGAAAAGGTGATGAAAAAAAGCTGCTTTATCAAATTGATAACGGGAAAATTCGTCCATCAAAATCACTTCAGGATTCATTGTCAGCTATGTTAAAAGGCAATAAAGAATTCATTATGATTGATGAGCAGAAGATTATCTACGAAGAAGTATTAAGAATTTCTAAAAAATCAAAGACAGAGAGTCAAAAGAGCGTTGTTATCATAAAAGGCGGTCCTGGTACTGGAAAGACGGTAGTTGCAATAAATCTTTTGGTGGAATTAACTCAGTTAGAGCAGTTTTGTCAATATGTATCTAAAAATAGTGCGCCTCGAAATGTTTATAGAGAAAAATTAAAAGGTGAAATGAAAAGAAGTAGCGTTGATAATATGTTTAAAGGTAGCGGAACCTTTGTTGACGCTCCGCATAATGCAATCGATACGGTTTTAGTTGATGAGGCACATCGACTTAATGCAAAATCGGGAATATTTCGAAATCTTGGAGAAAACCAGATTAAAGAAATAATAGAAGCTGCTAAATGTAGCGTCTTTTTTGTGGATGACAATCAGCGTGTCACAATTGATGATATTGGAAGCGTTGAAGAGATTAAAAAATGGGCTGTTAGTGGAAATGCAACTATTTATGAATATGAGTTAATATCTCAATTTCGCTGTAATGGATCGGATGGTTATCTAGCATGGCTAGATCAAGTATTGGAGATTAAGGAAACGGCTAATTATGATATGAAGGATATCGATTATGATATACGCATTGTCGATTCACCAAAAGAGGTACAACATTTGATTGTTGAGAGAAATCGACTACGCAATCGAGCGCGAATGCTGGCGGGGTATTGTTGGAATTGGATCAAAGAAGGGGAAAATAATACAACGATACATGACATTGTAATAGGTGATTTCGGGATGAGCTGGAACCTAAAAAGTACAAGCACATTTGCAATCGATGAAACTTCAGTCAATGAGGTAGGTTGTATTCACACATCTCAAGGTTTAGAATTTGATTATGTTGGTGTTATTATAGGTGAAGATTTGCGTTATGAGGATGATCATCTTGTAACAGATTTTACAAAGAGAGCAACAACTGATAAATCATTAAAGGGTATAAAGAAAATGCATAAGCAAAATCCAGAGAAGGCAAAAGAAATGGCAGATGAGATTATCAAAAATACGTATAGAACGCTAATGACAAGAGGGATGAAAGGTTGTTATATTTATTGTGTTGATGAGAAATTAGCACAGTATCTAAAAAGGAGATTATAGAATGCATGATTCAATTTATAAATTAACTGAGACCGTAAGAGTCTTTTGCGAAGAAAGAGATTGGAATCAATTTCATAATCCAAAAGATTTGGCGATAGGTATATCCACAGAAGCCAATGAACTTTTGGACATTTTCCGTTTTAAAAATGAAGAAGACATGAAGATGTTATTTGCCACACAAAAAAGCCGAGAGCACATTGAAGAAGAAGTAGGGGATATATTTTTCTTTTTAATTCGATTTGCTCAGATGAATCAAATAGATTTAGAGCAAGCACTATTAGATAAAATTGAGAAGAACTCGAAGAAATATTCTATCGAAAAAGCTAAAGGAAGTAACAAAAAATATAATGAATAGTAGATGGCTATAAGTTGGGGTTAACTGATTGTGGCGCATTTATTGACAAAGGAGAACACATGCCTTATCTAATATGTTTATTTTTAATTACACTTATCATTTATTTCATAAAATCTCTTCAATTTAGAAGAACGATATATTATGAGCAGACTCAAAATTCCTATCTTAGCGTTCTTCTTGATAAAGGTAAAAAGGGCGAGTATTTAACTTATAAATATCTAAAGCCATTAAAGGGATATAAGCGATATCTTTTTAATATTTACCTACCAAAAGATAATGAAGAAACAACAGAGATAGATGTCATTATGTTGCATGAAGCTGGCGTTTTTGTTTTTGAATCAAAAAATTATAGTGGGTGGATATTTGGAACTGAAACGCAGAGAAATTGGACTCAGACGCTACCAACAGGTAAAGGGAGAACGCAGAAAAATCACTTCTTGAATCCAATCATTCAAAATAAGGGGCATATAAAATGGTTGAAGGCCTACTTAAAGCAAGATATTCAAATATACTCATGTATTGTGTTTAGTGATCGTTGTACATTAAAGGACATTCGTTTAACGAGTGGAGAGCATATGGTTATTAATCGGTATGATGTCTTAAAAACCATTAGAAGAATTGCAAAAAAACAAGAATATCATCTAGGTGAAGCGAAAATTGATAGGCTTTATGATTTCTTATATCCATTAACACAAACGGACATAGCTGTTAAGAAGATGCACATCGAATCCATTAACAACAAAAAGCAGACAAAAAAGCAAAGAAAAGTTCTCCCAAATTACGAAGTGCAATGAAGTATTTAAACGAACATTAGAAGATATTTTGGTAAATAATCACCGAAATATCTTTTTGTTGGATATGAAATCGCTTGAAATATAATAAGGGAGTACAACTGAGGAAAAAATGAACAAAGCCAATTGAAAAGATCTTAATTACCTATTGACATAGTAGGTAAAAAGTATTATGATTACGAAAACCTA
>CAZMHF010000048.1:0-3141 GCA_964566025.1 uncultured Lachnospiraceae bacterium
CGGTTTTCTTATCTAATTTCAGTCTCATTCGGAAGTCCGGGAACATATCAATGACCTTGAAGATCAGATCATTGTAATCATCTAAAACATGGGCCATGTATTCCTTATCGTCCTCATATTTACTATATCTTTCTAAAGCAGTAAAAAGCTCGCCTTAATGGGCGAGCTTTTCTTTGAAGAGATTAACCTCTCACTGAAATAGCAGCGAAGCTGCTGGGAGGGAGTGGTTACTAGCGCATTGTTGCACAATGCGAGAAAGTAGCGAAGCGGATTTCGAGTATCCGAATTGACATAAAATGTGTCTTTAATTGTAAACATCATGATTATACAATCCTTTCGCAGTAGCGTAATCTACTGAAAAACTTATTCGTTTTTGTCCATTCCACATGGAAATGTATGGGCACTTAATCGACATTCATTCGCTACCATAGAATAGAAGCGATAACCGCCTGCAAAATTGTAGCAATGATAGCCAAATCCCTCGAGAATACGACAAGCAATGTAGCTTCGAATTCCACTTTGGCACATGACATAAATGGTCTTATCCTTTGGAATTTCGTGGAGTCGCTTGCGGATAACATCAACAGGAATATTGACAAAGCCATTTACATGACCAGCGCCATATTCAAATGGGGTACGTGCATCCAGTAAGAAGGCATTATCATTCGTTTGCAAGTCGTCAATATCCTCATAGTAAAATTGGCGAACGGTTCCATCTATGATATTTTCAATAATGAAACCAGCCATATTAACAGAATCTTTGGCAGATGAATACGGTGGAGCATACGCAAGCTCTAAATCTGTTAGCTCACTTGCCTTCATACCAGAACGAATGGCTGTGGCAAGCACATCAATACGCTTATCAACACCGTCAAAACCAACAATTTGTGCCCCTAAAATACGATCATTTTCTTTGTCAAAAAGAACTTTCATACTCATGCTTGTTCCGCCCGGATAATACGATGCATGTGAAGCAGGAAAGAGAATTACTTTCTCATAAGAAAGGTTATGTTTTTGCGCCTCACGCTCATTAATACCTGTAACAGCTACCGTCAAATCAAACAGCTTGATAATGGACGAGCCTTGCGTTCCGTGGTAGTGACTCTCCTTACCACAAAGATTGTTTGCAACGATTCGACCTTGACGATTGGCAGGGCCAGCAAGTGAAATTAACGATGGTGTGCCAGTGATAAAATGCGTAACCAAAACGGCATCGCCAACGGCATAAATATCGGGAATAGATGTTTCCATTTTATCATTCACCACAATGCCACCTTTTATGCCCGTAGCAATCCCTGCTTCCTGTGCAATGGTTGTATCTGGTGTGACACCAATGGCGAGTAAAACCATATCAGCCGTTATCGTTGTTGCATTATTAAGCTGACAAGTGATAGATGTTGTATTATCTAAAAAGGCAGTTGCCTGTATATTTAATAGAAGACGGACACCATGCTCTCGAAAAGTTGCATGTACTTGAGGAATCATATCCAAATCAAGTGGTGCAAAAAGTTGTGGAGAAGCTTCAACAATCGTAACTTCCATGCCAAGATGACATAGATTTTCGGCCATCTCTAGCCCTATAAATCCTCCGCCAACTATAATCGCGGAAGTTGCTTGTTCCTTTTTAATAAAGTCATGAATGCGCAAGGTATCTTCAACTGTCCGAAGTGTGAAAATACGATTTGCATCAATTCCAGAGATTGACGGCTTTATCGCCTTTGCACCTGGTGAAAGGATAAGCTTGTCATAGAAATCATCAAATTCTTCGCCAGTTACAAGGTTTCGCACACGAACGGATTTAGCAGACGGATTAATTTGAATAACCTCATGCTTGATTTTTGCAACGATTTGAAAACGATTGAAAAAGCTCTCTGGCGACTGTAGCGTCAGGGCGTTTTTATCGGTAATGATATCACCAACATAATATGGTAGTCCACAATTTGCATACGAAATATAGCCACTTCGCTCGTATAGCGTGATTGTTGCATGTTCATCCAATCGGCGAAGCCTAGCAGCAGCACTAGCGCCACCAGCGACACCACCTACAATGATTACTTTCATAAATTACCTCCTGTACTGAAATGATTGATGTATTATGTATATTGTACCTCATAAAAGTCAAAAAAACATATAAGCGACGGTGATTTTATATATTTTTAAGTTTTTTTCATAGTTGCTTTATAGTTGCTTTCATAAAGGTATACAATCTTTATGTTTATAAGAGTCTCTTGACTTCTTGTTGCTATCATAATATAATAAAAACAACAATTCAGTTGTTTTTAAAACAAGAAGTGAGGAAATACAATGATAGATATCATAAAACGCTGTTCACTCTTTATTGGCATTGCAGAAAAGGAATTAGAAGCCTTATTAGGGTGTTTGTCAGCTCGGAAAATAAAAACGCAAAAAGGAGAGCTAGTTTTTCGAGCTGGAGATCGTCCAGATTATATTGGCATTGTTATAAAAGGAAAGGTTCATGTATTACAGGAGGATTATTGGGGGAATCGAACGATTTTAACAGATGTTGTGGAAGGTGGTCTGTTTGGCGAAGCATTTTCATGCGCTCAAGTGCCAAGCCTACCGGTTTCTGTTATCGTAAAAGAAGCAGGAGAAGTGCTATTAATTGATTGTAAAAAGATTTTAACAACCTGTTCTTCGGCATGTGTATTTCATGCGCACCTTATTCAAAATTTGATTAAAATTTTAGCCAATAAAAATATTATGATGACACAGAAAATGGAGCATATTACGAAAAAGACAACAAGAGAGAAGGTGTTGTCTTATTTATCTGAGTGTGCTGTTCAAAATGAAGCAAACCATTTTACGATTCCGTTCAATCGACAAGAATTAGCCGATTATTTATCTGTTGAGAGAAGTGCCCTGTCAAATATCTTATCAAAAATGCAAGATGAGGGAGAAATCAAATTCGAAAAAAATCATTTCACATTATTGTCGTAGAGCTATTTGGGTTATAAGTATTAGTAAAAATAATAAAAAGGTGTTGACATTCACGCTACGTGAACCCTTATCCTATTTGTGAGGAGGTTTATACACATGGAATATACAATCGACAAAGTATCAAAACTTGCTGGTGTAAGTAAGCGAACCTTACGTTATTATGATGAAATTGGATTACTGATT
>CAZMHF010000048.1:3241-6471 GCA_964566025.1 uncultured Lachnospiraceae bacterium
GTCAAATCATTATGCGTGGTTGTTTTTTTATTGTTTGGTTTTTACTCGTCTATTTCATCATCTTGTAAAAGCAAGATAGCGCTAGAAGCTTCAATTTCATCAACGGAGCGTAATTTTCGATTCATCGCATTTGTTCGTGTTGTAACAAGTTTCGATAATTCATCATCAGCACTTTTGATTTTCTTTTGGACGTTAGTTAGGGTGGTTTCGAATGTCTTAAATTCTGCCTTGACAGCGCCCAAAATGTTCCAAACTTCAGAGGAGCGTTTCTCAATGGCAAGTGTTTTAAAGCCCATTTGTAAGGCGTTTAGGAATGCAGAAAGGGTAGTCGGGCCGGTAATTACGATTTTGTGCGTGCGCTGTAATTCTTCAAATAAACCTGGCACTTGAACAACTTCTGCATAAATGCTCTCGAATGGTAGAAATAAAATCGCAAAATCGCTAGTAATCGGTGGGTTAATATATTTTGAACTAATATCCTTAGCGAAAGTCGTGATTTTTGAAACAAATACTTTTCTGGCAGAATCAATTATGCTCTTTTCGCCAATCTCATACGCTGCGCGTAGGGCTTCATAATCTTCAATAGGAAATTTTGAATCAATCGGTAGATATAAAATGTCGCTATCTTTTCCAGGGAGTTTAATCGCAAATTCAACACGCTCTTGTTTGTTTGGTTTTACTTGTGCATTTCTTTCGTATTGATTTGGTGTAAACATCTCTTCAAGAATTCGTCCTAATTGAACCTCGCCGAATACACCACGCGTTTTTACATTGGTGATTGCTTTTTTTAGGCCACCGACATCTGTCGCTAACGTCTGCATCTCGCCTAAGCCTTTTTGAACATTTTCAAGGTTTTTGCTAACGGATTCAAAGGAAAGCTTCAAACGATCATTGAGCGTTTTCTCGAGCTTCTCTTCAACGACATTTCGCATCTTCTCGAGCTTGTCCTCATTGCTAGTTTGGAGCATAGAAATCTTATCTTCAAGTGTTTTGTTGATATGATGTAAGTTTTCAGAAATTTCTTTTTTGAGTTTTTCAATATCGGTAGTTACTTCACTTCGGTTATCAGCTAGCGAAGTACGAACCTTCATCAAAAGGTCATCGAATTTTTGGAATACGTCATTCTGGAACGTATAAAATCGGTTGTTCAATGTTTCGTTAATCTTGTCTAAGCTGTCCCGATTGCCAGTTGTTAAATCAGTAAGCTGCTTTGTAATATCCTTTGAAAAAAGGGCGTTTTTTTCATTGACCTTTTCACTAATTTCGCTAGAGAGCGTGCCTAATTTGACAAGAAGCTCAGAATCAAGTACGGGAGCGTCTGATTTTTTGTCGTGGCGCATAATCAATAATACGATAGCAATCAGAATACAACAATTAAGAATGGTTAAAATAATCAATGGAATTTCCATAAATGCCTCCGCTATTTTTAATAAGAACAAATGTTCTAAAAAAAGTATACCACATTTTTTTAGAAATGTCACAAGAAAATTTACAAAGAGGATAATAAAAATGCACCGACGAAACAAGCCGATATCATTGACAAGATTAGTGACATCTACTAAACTATAATCAGCCAAAAGGAGCATTGTGTTGATGCATATACAATTTTATTTGCTCCACGAGAGGACAAAATATGACATTACAACAATTGCGTTATATGATTTTAGTAGCAGAATGTGGCTCGATCAATGAGGCAGCGAAGAAGCTGTTTATTACACAACCAAGCCTTTCGGGAGCCATTAAGGAATTGGAAGAGGAAATAGGGATGGACTTGTTTTTTCGATCCAATCGTGGAATTACCATTACGCCAGACGGCGAAGAATTTTTAAGCTATGCAAGGCAGGTTGCTGACCAATATCAATTATTGACGGATAAATTTATTGAAAAGAAGACGAAAAAGAAATTTAGCGTTTCTATGCAACACTATTCATTTGCCGTAGAAGCCTTTGTACAACTTGTCAAATGCGTTGGTATGGAAGAATACGAATTTGCTATTCACGAGACGAAAACATACGAAGTGATTGAAAATGTGCATAATTCAAAGAGCGAGCTAGGCGTGCTCTATCTTAGCGAATTTAACGAAAAAGTGTTGCAAAAAATCTTGCGTGAAAATGGTTTGCAATTTGTCGAATTATTTGAATGTGATACATATGTCTATTTGTGGAATGGGCATCCATTGGCAAAACGGGATGTTATTTCTATGAAAGACCTAGAAGAGTACCCATGCTTGACATTTGAACAAGGCTGGCACAATTCGTTTTACTATTCAGAAGAAGTCAAAAGCACCTATGAATACAAACGCCTAATAAAAATTGATGATCGCGCAACGGTTCTAAATTTGATGGTAGGCTTAAATGGTTATACATTGTGTTCTGGTATTATCAATGAAGAGTTAAATGGTGATGAGCATAGGGCGATTCCGCTGTTAGAGAGCGAAAAAATGCGCATCGGTTATATCAAGAAAAAAGGGACAATGATTAGCCATTTAGGCAATCTATATATTGAAAAACTCATGGAATCCATAGGAGATGTCTACCATTCGTAGATTGCAAATACTCCTTGAATAACATACGATTAGATTATCAAGGAGGATGAAAGATGAATCATTATGTAACAGGAAAGACGATAAGAGAGCTTCGAGAGAAAAAAGGCTATACACAAAAACAGCTTGGGGAGCGACTAAGTGTTAGTGATAAGACGATTTCAAAATGGGAAACACAAAAAGGATTGCCCGATGTTTCTATGCTTGAACCACTTGCGAAGGAGTTGGGGGTGTCACTAATTGAGTTAATGTCTGGTGAGTCCATTATAAACCAAAATAGTGCCAGCAAATTGTCGCGTTCAAGCTGGTATGTATGCCCCATATGTGGCAATGTAATTTTCGCGATTGGTGAAGGAATTTATAGCTGCTGTGGAATTTTATTGCCTGTCTTAGAAGTGGAAGAGGCAGATGATGAACACGCAATTTGTATTGACCATTTTGAGAATGAGACAATTGTTTCGTTAAACCATCCAATGACGAAAGAGCATTATATTTCATTTATTGCCTTTGTAACCTTAGATCGAAGTGGGATAAAAAAACTATACGCCCAACAAGATCCACAGGCTGAATTTTTGGTGCGAGGACATGGCTGTTTTTATGTGTATTGCAATCGACATGGTTTGTATCGATACAAAATTTAACCTCCCAAGGAAGTCCCCCGCCTCTTAGGCGGTGGGTGGAACTTCCT
>CAZMHF010000049.1:0-5366 GCA_964566025.1 uncultured Lachnospiraceae bacterium
TGCGACCTCCTGGTCCCAAACCAGGCGCTCTAGCCAAGCTGAGCCACACCCCGATGATTATTTCGCGCACTCGGGAAATTGCTAATCACCAGACGCGAAAGTCATTATATAATAATTAAAATGCCTTGTCAACACTTTTTTAGAATTTTGTGCATTGATTTTTTTTGTTCGCTCGTAATCGCCACAATGCCAGAGAAATCAAGCATTTCTCTATACATAATTCACCGTAAAATGATAATCTCCCCTCTTGTCGATTTCCATAATAATAAAAGAGGCCCGTCTTCCATCTTGTCTTGGATAAGAAAGACTTCCAGGATTAAGTGCCACAACATCATCAAAATAATCAATGGACGGCCTATGTGTATGCCCATACATAACAATATGCATCCCTCTATCTCTCGCCTCATCCGCAACGTGCTCGCTCGTAAATTCCACCTGATACTGATGCCCATGCGTCAACAAAACATCAAAATCACCTAGTTGAATCTCTAGTTCCCGATCAAGATCCGAAAAATAATCATTATTCCCCGCTACAAAATAAGACTGGCAATCAATTAGCCTTTTAATGTAGCCCTCACGCCCCTCCGAATCTCCTAAATGGATGAAGCAATCAATTTCCCCTATTCTTTTTAATACTTTTTTCAAATTTTCTTCATGTTTATGTGTATCGCTAACAATTAGAATTTTCATCTAGTCTATTCTCCGTCTTGTACAATTCTCTTTTTAAGAATCTCTGCCATCTTGCGCAACGCCTTCCCGCGATGACTAATCTTGTTTTTTTCATCTGGTGTTAATTCCGCACTTGTCTTTTGGTAGTCAGGCAAATAGAAAATAGGGTCATAGCCGAAACCATTTTTACCAACAATTTCTTTTGCAATCACTCCCTCCATTGTCGCAAGCGCAATTTCTTCGTTCCCATTTGGAAATGAGGCAGCAATGGCACAAACAAAGCGACCACTGCGTGCGTCCTGTTCCACACCGTTTAGTTGGTCAATAATCGCTTGATTTTTAATCGTATACGACGTATCTTCCCCCATAAAACGCGCCGATAATACCCCTGGCGCCTTGTCTAGATAATCCACTTCCAATCCTGAATCATCTGCCAAAATAATTGCATCTGTAAATGGACGAATTGCTCTTACTTTTATCAGCGCATTCGCCTCATAGGTTGCCCCATCTTCAACAATATCTACCTGTATATCCGCTTCCTTTAACGACAATACCTCCACTGGTAAGTCCCTTAAAATGGTGCGAATTTCTTTTAATTTTCCTTCATTTCCTGTTGCAAAAATAATTTTTTTCATTATACAATGCTGTCCTTTGCCTGTCTTTTTGGAGGCTTATCGCCTAAAAATTGATAGAAATATGTTTTGATCATACCATTATATATTTTTCGATTACGCGTCGCTTTACGCCCCATCGCTTCTTCAATTCCTTCAAAAGAAGTAATCACAAATGCCGACCAGCTATCTAATGTGCGAAGCTGCTCTCCTAACTCCTCATAAAGCGGGCGAATATTTTGTTCATCATCAATACGCTCTCCATATGGTGGATTTGTAATAATAAAGCCATATTTTTTAGGATGGCTTAAATCCTTTACCGCACGTCGTTGTAGATGAATTAAATCCTCTACGCCCGCCGCCTTTGCATTATCTCTTGCCGCACGAATAACATTTTCATCAATATCATATCCTTGAATCATCAATTCTTTATCCATATTGACGCTACTGCGCGCCTCATCAAATGCCTCGTACCATACTCTTCGATTTGCAATATGTGGCCAAACCTGTGATAAAAACTCGCGGTTCATTCCTGGTGCTATATTACACGCCATCAAAGCCGCTTCAATAACAAATGTCCCGCTTCCGCAAAATGGATCCACTAAGATGCGACTTTCATTCCATGGGGTCAATTGAATCAATGCAGAGGCTAACGTCTCACTAATTGGCGCTTTGGCGCTTAACAGACGGTATCCTCTTTTGTGTAACCCCGTACCTGTTGTGTCAAGCCCAACAACTACCTCGTCTTTTCGAATAAACAGACGCAGCGGAAATGACTCGCCCGATTCACTCAACACCTCTTGGTGATAGGTTTCTTTAAGCCTTTCTACAATGGCCTTTTTAGAAATGGATTGAATATCAACGGGGGAAAATAGCTTGCTCTTTACAGAAGCCGCCTTTGCCACCCACACTTTTCCGTCAACAGGGATAAATTCTTCCCATGGCAATGTCTTCATCCCATCAAATAATTCATCAAATGTTTCTGCATGAAACTTTCCTATTTGAAGCAAAATTCGCTCCGCAGTACGAAGCCAAATATTTGCTCTAGCAATCGCCTCTGGTCCGCCACAAAACGTAATTCGCCCATCCTCTACTAATACAATTTCATATCCCAATTTTGTAATTTCTTGTTTAAGGACTGATTCAAGACCAAAATGACAAGATGCAATCAAATAATACATACCTACTCCATTCTATGTAACAAAAAAGAGCTTTGCTACCTTATTTGTTTAGTGTAAGGGTTGCGCTCTTTTTTGTCAATTTCTTTATTCTTGAGTTATTATTTATCTACCTTTAATAAGGCGCAATAAAAAGATGATTGCACCTACCAACAAAATAATTGGGAAAATGTATTGAAAGAAAATCCACGCAATAATCAACAAAATGATAAACACAACAATTACGCCGATTATAATTTTGGCTTTTGTCATCCAATTGATCTTGTTTTCATCCCACTGAACACCTTTTTTTTCTTCGTAAACGCTGCTATTTCGTACGTTTTCGTCTTGCGCAGTTTCTTGATTGGATAATTCAATCATCCGTATAATCGTTTGCGGATTGTCTAAACGCGCACAAATTTCTTCTTCCGAAAACCCTAGTTTTTTTTGTGCCAAAAAATGTTCCTTATAATAGTCGAGTGTCTCTTGCAACTTGCTTTTACTTAAAGAGGAAGGCCACCCTCTTTCTATTTCATTTAAAAAGTCATATTGACTCATTTATCATCCTCCTTGCGTGTACCGCTTGTTTTAGCATAGTATAGCGAAGGAAACTTGTCAATATTTCAACGCGCGCTTATTATAAAATCTATCTATACATTTTATAAATTCTTTTAGAAGGCCACTTGACAATCGCTCTCATATGTACTATTGTATTATTGTACTGATGTATTAGTATTATAATACACTCATGCTAAACCTTAAATTTTCTAAACGCAATCGATCATTAAGAAAGGAGCTTCAAAATGGCATGGACATTATCATCAGACCGAGCAATTTATCTTCAAATTATCGAGATACTTGAATTGCGCATTATAAGCGGAGAATATGCCCCTGGCGAACGTTTACCTAGCGTGCGTGATTTAGCTGTAGAAGCTGGCGTTAATCCCAACACCATGCAAAAATCGATGTCAGAACTTGAATCCGATGGGATTATCACTTCTCAGCGAACACTTGGACGTTTTGTTACGACGGATACAGCGTTGATTTCACAGAAAAAGCGCAACTTTTTACGAAATGAGCTTGCGACCCTTATTGCAAAAACAAAGGCACTTGGCTATTCAAAAACAGAACTAATCAATATTATACAAGAATTATAGGAGGAAGCTATGTCAAACATTTTAACTTGTACTAATGTAACAAAGAAATATGGCGCATTTCGCGCGCTAAATGATTTTTCGATTTCTATTGCACCAGGCAAGATTGTTGGTCTTCTAGGTCCAAATGGTAGCGGAAAAACGACTCTCATCAAGATGATGAATGGTTTATTAACTTGTACAGGCGGTTCTATTCAAATTGCTGGTTTACCTGTTGGAGAAAGCACAAAAGCACTTGTTTCTTATCTCCCTGACAAAAATTATTTAAACGGCTCGCAATCTGTAACAAATGTTCTTGATTTTTTTGAAGATTTTTATGAGGATTTTAGAAGAGCGCGCGCTACTGAGATGTTAGGTAATCTCGGAATTGATTTGGCAATGAAATTAAGCAAAATGTCAAAGGGAACGCTTGAGAAAGTGCAACTTGTTTTAGTCATGAGTCGTGATGCGAAATTATACTTATTGGATGAGCCAATTGCTGGTGTTGATCCTGCCGCACGAGATTACATATTGAAAACCATCCTTCAAAATTATAATAATGATTCGACTATTATTATATCGACACACCTTATTGCCGATATTGAGACGATTTTAGATGAAGTGATCTTTATTAAAAACGGAGAGCTTTCTTTACACGCTTCTGTCGATTCCATTCGTCAAGAACAGCAAATGTCTGTAGACGCTTTATTTAGGGAGGTATTCAAATGCTAAAAAAATTAATTAAGTACGACTTTAAATTTTCAGCAAAGTATTTTTTATTGGCTTATATTATTTTCGGTGTTCTCACCCTACTTGGTGCGGGTTCCATTTTTCTTCTAGCCTACGGTAATTCTATTTTCAATGTTATCGCAGTGCTTATACTGGTTATTTACTTTATTGTATTCGGGTGTATGTTTGTGTTGCCGATGCTCATATCGTCTCTTTACTTTTACCAGCAATGTGTTTCGCCAAGTGCCTATTTGACCTTTACACTTCCTGTTACAACAAAGAAAATCCTTTTTAGCAAGTTGTTTGTTTGCTTCTCATGGGCTTGCATTACTTATTTTACGATTTTCCTATCGGCATCTGGATTAATTGCCGTTACAGGATCTGTTTTGAAGGATAACGCATTTGTCTCTGAACTAATTGACTTTGTCATTCAAGCATTTAAGGATGCCTTTACATCAAATATCCCTTATCTAGTTATGACCTGTATTGTTGTCTTTATATCCTTTGTTGCTGCGATTCTTTTAAACCACATTCTTATATTTTTTGCGATGGGAATTGGGCAAACAGCAAGCCGTCAAAAGTTTTTAATGTCTGCATTATGTTACATTATATTGAACGTCTTTTTACAAATTGCGAATGCAGCAATTACCTTTGTGGCCTTCCTTTTCATTGGCGATATTAGCGCACATGATTATTATTACACTGTTCAACTATTAGTGAAAGCAATACCTGATATTTGCTTTGTGTTCGGAGCATTTTTCCTAACAAATCGACTATTTACAAAGAAACTAAATCTCTAATCTATCCTAAAAAGCGTCTCGTAGCAATCGCTATGAGGCGTTTTTTTTGTGTTTTGTACAAGAAAAAACCTGCTAATCTACAAATGTAAATCAACAGGTACCCTATGTGCGTTAGAAGATTCGAACTCCCGACCTTTTGGTCCGTAGCCAAACGCTCTATCCAGCTGAGCTAAACGCACGTAATAAAATAATAAAGATGCCGGCGACCGGAATCGAACCGGTACGGGAGGTAAGTCCCGCAGGATTTTAAGTCCTGTGCGTCTGCCA
>CAZMHF010000050.1:0-5263 GCA_964566025.1 uncultured Lachnospiraceae bacterium
TGAACGTCAGATTTAATTAGTTTTGATTAGATTTGTGTAAGTTTCAAGTAACGGTAAGTAGACCTTGATTAGATAAGAAGCGCCCGTTTCGGCATTTGCCGAGGCGGGCGTTTTAATGTAATTTTCAAAGCTAAACAAGGTTAGAAAACCAGTAAAATTTAGCGAAACTAAATTCTGCGTAAGTCGTATAGATGATTTAGTTGAAGAAGTTTCCGCCCAAAGAGAAAAAGGTTTATTTCACAGAAAATTAAAAAGGTAAATCCTCCTCAATTATATGAATTTCAAGAAAATCGAAAGAAATGTTATCAACAAAATTATCAGCATAGAAACGAGTTTTGCTGATTCGTTGAAATTCTTCAATATTATGCTCTAGCCAAATTGGTGCGCCTAAATCAAATTCGCTGCAACAAGTTTCAATGGCGCTAAAGATTTTTTTCGTGCGCGATAAACTAGGGTCGTCATTTTCTATAACAAAATCTTTTAGCATACGGTTGTCTTTAAATTCTTTTGCCCATAATCGAAACATAGCAATACCTCTTTCTGGCGTGCGTAATATCTGCAAATGAAATTCATTTCATACAGAAACGAGAATCACTTTGAAGGTTAGCTATATAATAATCCATTTTTTGTGGTTTGTATAGTAGAAAATCAACCTATGGAGAGGTATTAGGAGTGAGGAATTGCTAGAATAAATGAAATTCAAGAGGATGAAGTAGTTGTGGTGCGAGCGGATGATGAGGGCGTTCGATATTATGTGGAGGCTGGGAAATGAGTGATGAAAAAACGTGTACACGATAAATACAGAAACATACACACGAATGGCGTAGCTTTCTTTCATAAGCGTTCTTTTGTTGTGAATTTGTTAAAGAATTTAGCGGCGCTAGGCCTTCTTCTGTTGTCAAGATATTTTTTCTTATAGAAGGATTTTTAAAAGAATAAAAAACGCATTGACAAAGATTCCTGAATCTAGTATAATTTCAAATGCGTCTTACAAAGACGACCAAATAAATAGTTCATATTATTTAATTCGGAATTGGAGAAATACTCAAGTGGCCGAAGAGGTGCCCCTGCTAAGGGTATAGGTCGGGTAACCGGCGCGAGGGTTCAAATCCCTCTTTCTCCGTTATGTGACTACGTAAAAAAGATGTCGGGCAAAAAACCACGCGTTTGCGTGGTTTTTTTGTGGAATCTAATGGTTTTTCAAATCTCTCCTTTGGTAAAAATAATAACCACCTATTGCAAATGCAATCGAAAGAAGTAGACATACGGTAATGGGAAGGGGTGATACTTCTTCAATCGGATATTGCGGGATGTTTCCAAATGGAGAAAGCTTTTGGAGCCATTCGGGTAGGCCAGCAATTTTTCCGAGGTATACACTAAAGAACGCATATCCCAAGTATATATACGATAGAGAGGACAGTGAGGGCGAAATGCCAATCAGCAAAATACCGAGGGACAAGAAACACCACATCGCTGGCAAATAAAGAAATGCCGAAGTCAAAAAGAGTGAAAGCGAAGGGGTTGTGCTTAGCACCATACTACCAACCGACCAAAAACCAAGTGCGGAAAGTGTTTGCACGATAATGCTTATTAGAAAAGCGGGCAATACATATGCAGACATAAAGGTTTTTCGGGAAACAGATTTGCTAAGAATATTTTCTGCAAGTCCACTTTTTTCTTCAGAAGCAACACGATTAATAAATGATAAAACGGGAATCGTACCAATCATGGACATAATCACCATTAGCAACACGATAAATTGCTCGGCAAAAGAGAAGTCTGGGTTGGAGGAGAAAATTTGTTGTAGAAACTCATTTTCAGAAAGGAAACGATCTAAATCACCAAATACGGAACCATACATGCCAGCAAATGAGAAAATAACAATACACCAAATAATGATGGACGATTTCGTTAAACGAAAGGCTAAACCGTATGGAGTCGAGGAAAATGCAGATAAATGGCTCTTTCCCTTTTTCTCAGGTAGAAGACCACTTCCTAAATCACGCCTGTTCGCAAAGTAAAAGGCAAGTAAGCAAAGTGCCACACTAATAAGAAGAATAAGCACAATCGGAAGCCAATTGTTCTCTACGAAAACTTTTGTACGAAGAACAAGTCCTAAAGGAGAAACAAGAGAAAGTCCCTCAAGGCTAACATCGCCAATGGCACGAAGAAAATAGAGGACAAATAGCATAATCATTGAAAGGGCGATGCCCGTTCGATTATTTGAGGTCAATTGACAAATTACCGCCATTAAAGCAGAGAAGAAAAAGCCAATGACAGACAAGGAAGCAGCAAAGAGCATACATCCGCCAAGTGTCATACCATCTTCATGAAGTGCGTACATAGCGCCACTGGTTAACACAAATAAAAGAAGGTTGATTATCGCTGATGATAGTAAGGTTGCCGACAAGTTAGAAAGGCGACCGATGGGCAATGAGCGAACAACTTCTAATCGGCCAAGTTCCTCATCTTGTAAAGTATGACGTGCAACAAAGAAGATATTCATAGCACCAGCAATCATAACAGAAAATAAGAGCATCATATTTCCGTATGCCGCACCAGTTGTATAATTCTCGGCGCCATAAACGGGGCCAATAAGCGCTACCATAGCGGGATTTTTCAGCATTTCCAACATAGACATGCTTTCGCTAGGAACCAAAATCGTTTTAAAAATGGGAATAAACGCAGAAGCAAATAGAACAATTGAAAGGATCCAAATCGGCAAATTGAGTCGATCGCGCCTAAAAATAAAGCGTGATAATGTGCGACTGCCTGTAAAAAGACGAAAATCCATACGATTACCCCCTTTCTGAATAGTGACTCATAAATAATTGCTCAAGGGAAGGCGGCATGCATTTTAATGAAGAAATCTGGTAGCGACTAAGCTCTGTCATAAGGGAGCCAAGCTCGCTGGTATTTACATTAAAAGAGTAGGCGCCATCGCTTTTTATCAGGTCGTGAATACGCGCATCCGTCAATAGCTCATCTAGAGGAAGGGCCGTTCTAACCTCAATACTCGTTTGGGTTAAATGGCGAAGTTCAAGCAATGTTCCCGATTCAATAATTTTTCCTTGTCGTATAATGCTTACGGAGTCACAAAGGGTTTCAACTTCGGAAAGAATATGGCTTGAAAGTAATACACTTTTCCCTTGCTTCTTTAAATCCAAAACGCAATCTTGGAAGACGCTTTCCATCAATGGATCAAGTCCAGAAGTTGGTTCGTCTAGCACATATAAATCGGAATCGGCTGCAAAGGCAGCAATCAACGCAACCTTTTGCCGATTTCCCTTGGAGTAGGTGCGGCACTTTTTGGTTGGATCAAGGTCGAAGCGTGTAATAAGCTGTTCGCGCAAATTTTTGCTTGAGCCTCGTTTGAGACGCATAAACAAATCAATCACCTCGCCGCCTGTTAGGTTCGGCCACAAATTCACATCACCAGGCACATAGGAGATGCGCTTGTGAAGTTCAACGCCGTCATTCCATGCATCCTTTCCGAAAATAGAAGCATTTCCCGAGCTTGCTTGAATAATGCCCATAAGGATGCGAAGCGTGGTTGTCTTTCCAGCACCATTTGGGCCAATAAAGCCAAGGATTTGCCCTTCATCAAGGGATAAATCAATACCATCTAGCGCCATAACGTCGCCAAAGTTTTTCGTAATATTTTCTAGTTGCATCATTTTCATTGGTCGGCCTCCTTTTTATAAAATAGGTGTTTTAGATCATCTAATAATTCATCAAATTCGACCCAATAGTTGTCAAGCGATAAATCAATCAGAGCGGATCCTGCAATGTCGCTAAGTAAATGTTGTATATAACCATCAATTAAATAGCCGATATACGTTTTCGTTTTTTCCTTGTCAATGGTATCAAGGAAGTTGTCAGTCTGTGAGGAATTCTTAAAGCCTACAATAATAGATTGACGAAGCTGCATAATCTCTTGATATAAATTTTCTACAAGGGGAGAAATTTTGATGTTCTCTGGGTTCAAAAAAAGCATGGAGTTGAACTCGAAAAGTTGTGGTTCTTTCATATAGGCGGACATTTTTAGTTTTGTCGTAAACCGATATTGTTCGATAAAATCAAGTCCCTTTGTTTGTTCCATAATTGTAGCAAGCCACTCCATGAAGAAGTCACAAGCGTGCTTCGTCAAGTATTCAAAAAGATGTACTTTGTTATGGAAGTAATGAAATACCATGCCCTTTGAAATGTTTGCTTGCTTGGCGATTTGCTCAATGGATGTTTTTTTGTAACCATAGCGCCCAAATTCACGAAAGGCGGCATCTAGGATGCGTTTTTTTTTCTCAGAGGACAAGGCTTCAAAGCTCGAATACATAGTAAAAACTCCTTTCTAAGATGTTGTCGACCGAATTGGTCAATTTAAGGATAACAAAATCGACCGAATTGGTCAATACAAAAATGAAGCAAACAAAAACAAAGGAAGAAGCAAGAAGGCGCAAAATAGGTTATAAATCGGTTTTATTTCTTACGAAATGGCGCGAAAAAGTAAGAAAAAAGCAAGAAATGCTTGTTTGTTATAAATAAGTGCGTTATACTTGTTGCAGAATTGATTAAGGGAGGTGACGTTGCCTCAACCAGCACATATGGGATGAAAGGGGAGATGAAAAGTTTCCGCAATGCGTGTTGGGCAACAAACACAAGAGAGTTATGAAAAAGATGATGAGTGCTCTATTTTGGGTAATAACCGTTAGTTTGATAATAATCGTTTTGGTGTTTGGAGGTTCAAGGCTTTCAGGCATTGAGTTTCGTTCGGCAAAAGAGAGTATGTCTTCGGAGATTCCAGGCGGTTCATTGGTTGCCATTATGCCTATGTCAAAGCATCGCATAAAGGTGGGAGATGATATTGCCTTTGTAACTGAAAACGGAAACATTAAGGTAAGAAGCATAATAGAAATTAATCTTGATGAAAACGAATTTGTGACAGAGAGTGAAACGCAGATACTCAGAGTGCAAGAGCCACCAAAACGTTACGAAAACATCATAGGTGTGGTAAAATGGAAAGTGCCCTATCCAGGAAAAATTGTTGAATTTCTTTCGACAACACAGGGAAAGACGATAGCAATTATCGGTGTGTTATTAGCAGTTATTATTTCGACGATGGTCGGAATTGTAGCAAGTACATCAAAAAAACAAGAGAATTTTTAAGATACGTAGGCGTTGTTTGCAAAAGCAGACAACGCTTTTTAGCAAGGTTACCAGCGCATTGTTTCACAATACTCGTAAGTAACACTGCTATTAGCAGTGT
>CAZMHF010000051.1:0-5202 GCA_964566025.1 uncultured Lachnospiraceae bacterium
ATTCCGATTTAGTCATAAAACAACTATATCACAAAACCACCTGATCATCAAGAAATAAATTCCAACACATTGTACAAAACACCCCTCTGCTCTTTATTAAATATTGCTAATCACCATTAATTATTTTGCTCCATACTTTTCACATGCATCTTCCAAATCTCTAACAATGGCATCTCTTAACTTATCCGGCGCAACTACCTTGAAGCGCGTTGCATGTTGCATAAACCAAGCCGTCAATGTAATGCTATGCATTTTTTTAAATGACGCCTCCAGAACATTATCATCGACTTTTCTGACTCTAATATCTTTGCCTGCGAAATCATATAGAATCGCATTCGTGATTGGATCAGGCTTATATTGAACCTTTATTCTAATTAATTCCCCAGCAAAATGGTTAACACTCATATCAATATACTCTTGTATGTACACTTCAGGGTTAACACCTATCTTTTCTCGGGCTTCAATCATATCATCATCTAACATACGCAAATTGACGATACGATCTAGGCGATAATGTGTTAGTCCTTCATGTTGATCATGCGAACCAATCAAATAATAATTATTCCCCGACCAATAAATTGTATATAATGATAGCTGATAACACTTTCCATTTCTACGCAAGACTTTCTTCATATCATTAGATACTTCTGTGTATTGGAACTCAATTTTCTTATGTAAATACATCGCCTCTAACATGGTTTCGATATATTCTCCCATTTCCTTATCAATCGCAGAGGGATTGACAACAGCCTGTATTAGGTGTGAAAAACGCTTTCTTCCACGGCTGCTCGTTAAGGTCATAAGCTTGCTGTGTATGGAACAGATTTCTTTATGAGATACAAATTTAGCTTGCCATATCGCATCCATCATGATTTTTAGTTCCCAATCATAGAAAGTATGATGCTCCATGTAGTAGCCTTTCCGTGAACGTTGTTCAATCGGATAACCACAAGATTGAAGCAAAGCAATATCGCGATAAATCGCTCTACGATCCACATCCAGAATTGTAAATTCGTCACTCAATCTTTCTATAATTTCATTTGCATTCAATGGACTTTTTTCATCCGTTGATTGCATAATTTGAAATACGCGAATTAGTCGTTCTTTTCTCTCTGTAGCCATCACTTTTCCCCTTTATACTCTTTTGGAAATTATTATACCATGGAATAGCATAAGAGTAATCTATAATTAGGCAATTCTCCGATTCATTATCTAAACACTTCCTCTTATTCTTTTGAATGATTGCCGAGCAATTCCGCTGCACGATCTGTTGATTCTTTTAAGCTATCTCGTATATTATCTGTGTATTTCGCTAAAGTATCTCTATATTGTATTAAATATTCGACTAATTGATTTTTCGAACTTAATTTCTTTTCGCCATAATTCTCATACATTTTCTTCTGTTCGGCAAGCGTTTCTTCATATTGCGCCTTCATCGTGGTAAAACTCTGTTCTTGATTTTGCTTAAGTGTGTTAAATGCTTCCTCACTATAGAGCACTGAGTTTTGATAAACCTTTTGGTAGTCGTCATAATAATTCAATAGTATCTCCTGGTAATTTTCCATATAATCATTAATAATCATCTCGTACATCTTCAGGTAATCCGCGAACGTACATATCGACTTTATCGTTTCGTCTGAAACATCTTGAGGATCAAACTCCTTACTAAGGACGTTACTCGCAACATTACACCCCGTCAATGTGTAAATCACAAGGATTAAGATTATAACAAATAGCTTTTTTTTCATTATTTTATATTCCCTTCTCATTTGATATATGTATTGTTACATATCATGTGTCGCCATAAGGCGACTCGAACATTTTTTTTAAATTTAGTACCACATTTTTTTAAGCGAGCTACTTTCGCTTGATAATTAGCCTAGATGAACACCACTCTCCGCAAAAGTCCGAATATTCTCAAAATACGGTCAATAAAATATGTTCGTGCAAAAACATGCACGAACATCATAAAAGGCACTACATCACTTGATTTATAAGATTTTTTAAACTATAAACTGGGCTACAAGGATTCGAACCTTGAAATGCTGGAATCAGAATCCAGTGCCTTACCATTTGGCGATAGCCCATTACGCGAAGATTATTATATATTAGCTTTTCTGAAAATGCAAGTAATTTTAAGCATTCACATTGCTTCTTTTTATTTGAACTCCCCTCCAGCAAGTTCTATAATCTCTCTCTTCTTCTCCTTAGCTATCGCTTTGAGTTCTTTATCTGGTTTCGCCACATAGTACCCTTGCACATAATCAGCGCCCAGACCAATCAACGTTTCGAGCTCTTCTCTTTTCTCAACACCTTCTACAATAACTTTTATCTTTTTCGAGTGACAGAACTTAATAATATCCTTCACAAATATTTGTTGGTCAGGTAGCTTATGAATATCGGTAATGCCGCTACGATCAAGTTTAATGTACTCTAGCTTCATAGACATCAATTTTTCATTGTTGCTATAGCCCGTTCCGTAATCATCAAGTGCCAGTTTTATATTCCACTTGTTGCTCCAGAGCATTTTCTTTTGACGATTTTCTTCGTTTACTTTTTGGGTTTCTGCTATTTCCATAACAACCATGTGAAGCTTTGTATTATATAGTTTTTCAAGTAAAGCAAATTCCGAGTTTTCAAGACATTGACTTGGAATTGAATTGATGAATAACTTATGCTCTTCTTTATATTCTTGCATAAAATAATCATTCAGCGCCTTAAACCATGTAATTCGCTCAACTAGATTTAGGATAACTCGACTTTCGGCAACCTGCAGAAGCTTTGCTGGCGTATTTAATATCTTTGAAACTGGTCGCATCAACGCTTCATACCCTAATATATCGCCTGTCTTTAGAGAAACAATCGGTTGATAAGCGTATTCAACTCTCTCTTCTTTTAATATGATATTTAATTCGCCAACACCATTTATCATAATGGAGTCACGCTTATAATCCTCTTCATTGAAAACGCGAATGGAACCTTTGGCATCATTTTTGGCCTCATACATGGCAAAGTCGGCAAAACTCATCATATCCTCATAGTTTGAAGCATCTTGTGGAAATAAGCAAATACCTGCCGAAACGCTTGCAGGCACAGAAATATTCTGCGTTACTACAAATTGCTGTCTTCCAAACAACTCATGATACGTCTTTACTTGATGTAAAAGTCCTTCGTAATCTTCGGTCTCACTATAAACAAATGTGACGAACTCATCACCTGATAATCTCGATACAAGACTCTTTTCCCAATGATTACTGCGCAAGAAATCAGCCAACATACACAAATACTTATCGCCCATGTCGTGCCCATACATATCATTTAGAAATTTTAAGTTATCTAATTCCCAAATCACCAATGCTCCCTTGATCCCTTGTTGATTTTGAATCACATTATTGGCTTTTTCCATAAAAGCACGACGATTTAGAATGTTGGTTAGGACATCGTAATTACGCTCGTAAATCAGCTTCTCTCGCTCTTCCATCTCTTGCGTAACATCTTGAATAATGGATATTACTCGCTCGCCATCATTCACTTGTTTTAAAGTAATGTAGGATTTGCGGCCATCTTTTCTAACAAAGGAATAGCCGCCTCTTTGTGGCTTAATTCTTTTATTGAAGCGCTCCATTTCGATGTCAAACTGCTCACGCTCCATATATCCTTCTCTAAAGTAAGTTGGATCGAATTCCAAAATTTCGATTAACTTATAGGTACAAAATACATTTTTCTTTGTTTTATCATATTCAAATATGCCGATTGGCAAATTCGTCACTTGCATAATTTTTGATATTTTTGATGAAGACACCAATAAATCTCGATTGGCATCTTCCAATGTCTCTACAAGAAGATCCATTTCTTGAATATTTGTTCTTCCGAAATACCCTTCTGATATCGGATTCGCTTTCAGTTTTTGAACGAGCTGGCGCAATGGTTTTGTAAGGCGTTTGACAAAAACAAATGTAAAAAGAACTGCCAAGCCAAATGAAATAAGACTCGCCATAATCATAGAACGAATTAAGCCCTCTCGCAACCCGCGCAAACTACTGGTTGGTGCAATTCCTGCAATAAACATGGCGCGATCATCATGCAAGCTATTTGTAGAAAAAAAGGAAATCGGCGAAATCATAGCCACATAATTTTCACCATTCAAATTTCCTACCTCAAACAAACCTTCATATCTTGTTGATGGTTCAAAGTTTATTTGTGGAAACTCATCTATCTCTCGAAACTCTTTTTCCCTATAAAGAAGCCAAGGCTTTGTAGCAATACTTGCCTGTTCTTGCTCCTTTTTCTTATTACTCCCTAACGCACTGCCCAAATACATAAAGCTATCTCTCGTTGACATTTCACTCGTGGAAAGCCACTCTGCTAAATATGCTTCCTCCAATTCAACGCCAAGAATACCATATACATTGTTATAAGGATCCACCAAAGGAATCGTATACGTCAACACCTTTTTTGTGTTTTTAATTAATGAATCTGTAAATGCCCACGTCCCAAAATGCTCATTCAACTTCTCGCCATCTGTTTTTTGCACTTTCAAAAATGGTTCCCAAAAATAATTGGATGTTTCGTCAATTTTAAATTTTAATGCCACCGATACATCTCGGGCAATTCCCTTTTCATAGGCAACCTCTTTAGGTCCAACCTGCATATATACATCGGGTGATTCCGAAGACAACCCCGCAATATTTTTTAAATACATACCATAAAAATAGCCTTCGCTAATTTCTTGATGCTGTTCATTGGCCAAAACAATATAGGCTCCCGTTGCTCCACTCGTCTTGATTAATGGAATTAGCTCTTCATAATATTGAGACATAAGTGCTGTACGTGACGATTCGTGAAATAAAATCCCAAATACATCTCTACCCTGCTCATCTCCCATCACAATTAGCTTTTCATCCATGTTCTGCTCATATCGATCAATGTTTTTGAATGTATTAATTCGCTCCTCTAATATCTGATGCCGTTGCATCATTTCCTTTTCTAAAACCATAGCTTGATTTTTGTCCAACTGGGTAAATGTTTTGCTCACTAATAGCATGGCGAAAACAACCCCCAATTCAATAAATGCTATTGCTATGATCGCTTTCAATATTTTTTGATATAGCGACGTATTATTATTTTTCATTTGTGCGTCCACTACTCTATTGATTTTTTTCACCTCATCCCACGTTTTTTGAAAAGGATTTTTGCATCCGT
>CAZMHF010000052.1:0-4739 GCA_964566025.1 uncultured Lachnospiraceae bacterium
ATTTTTTTTTTGACGGACATAGCTTGACTTTCGCCCTTTAAAGTGTTAAGGTATAAAAAAATAAAGGAGATGCAATGATGACAACAAGTGTATTACGTAAATCATATGAATATTATTACGTGAGCTACCAGGGCTATTATACAAGCGCTGGCACTTTTTGTTGTGAGAAGACATCCTAAGATTCCTTATTTTTTTACTACCATTAGTAATATCACATAAGGTATTAACCTTCCGATGTTTGCGCACAGCAGCATCGGATTTTTAAATTTAAAAACTTGGAGGAAGAGTTATGATTACCGTATTAAAACAAGGTGTTACAACCGAACAATGTACAAACTTAATTGATTGGTTCAAAGAGCAAGGATTGCAAGTTCATATATCCGAAGGCGAATTTCAAATTATCGTAGGATTAATCGGTGATACAAGTAGAATTGATGCCGAATTAATTTCGTCTCTTGATATGGTGGAGTGTGTAAAACGAATCAGCGAACCATATAAGAATGCGAACCGAAAATTTCATCCAGAGGATACGATTGTGGATGTTAGTGGTGTTGCAATTGGCGGAAAGAATTTTGCAATAATTGCTGGTCCTTGTTCGGTTGAATCAAAAGAGCAGATCATTGAAGTGGCGAAAGCCGTAAAAAAGGCAGGTGCTACATTATTGCGTGGTGGTGCTTATAAACCAAGAACCTCGCCATATGATTTTCAAGGAATGGGCGCAGAAGGACTTAAATTATTGTTAGAAGCAAAGAAGGAAACAGGACTACCAATTGTCACAGAGATTATGAATGCAGAACATATTCCTCTTTTTGAAGAAGTGGATCTAATACAAGTAGGGGCGAGAAATATGCAAAATTTTGAGCTGCTAAAGGAATTGGGAAAATTGAATACCCCTATTTTACTAAAAAGAGGATTGGCGAATACATTAAAAGAATTATTAATGAGCGCAGAGTACATTATGGCAAGCGGAAATCAAAATATCATTTTATGCGAAAGAGGAATTCGTTCATTCGATCCATCTACGCGCAATGTCTTAGATTTGTCAGCTGTGCCGCTGTTACAAGAGATGACGCACTTGCCAATCGTGGTGGATCCAAGTCATGCAACAGGCATTGCAAAATTAGTAGAGCCAATGTCGTTGGCGGCAGTAGCATCAGGGGCAAACGGGCTAATGATAGAGGTTCATAATAATCCGCAAAAAGCATTATGTGATGGTGCGCAATCACTAACACCTGTTCAGTTTGAGAAAGTGGCAGGACGCGTCACGAAAGTTTGGGAGGCTCTACAATGAAAACAGTAGGAATTGTTGGTCTAGGTCTTATTGGTGGTTCGTTTGCAAAAGCGTATAAAACATTTGGTGAGAACTGGTCAGTTTTGGCACATGATATAGATGGCTCCATGCTTGCATTAGCACAAATAGACAAAGATATTGACGGCATGTTAACAAAGGAAAATCTCAAAACATGTGATTTAATTATTTTAGCATTGTATCCAACAGCAACAATTGATTATATAAAAGAGAATGCGCCATATATTCAAAAAAATGCAATCGTTATTGATTGTTGCGGAACAAAACGGACTGTTTGCGAAGAACTCTTTAAAGTAGCCAGGGAATTTGGGTTTTTATTTGTCGGAGGGCATCCTATGGCAGGAAGACATTTTTCAGGATATAAATACAGTCGTGCTACCTTATTTAAGGATGCCTCTATGATTATTGTGCCTGAGAAAATGGACGACTCAGCCGTTGATGTGATTGAAAAAATTGTAGAGCTTTTAGAGCCAGCGAGATTTGGCAATATCACAACGGCAAGCGCTAAAAGACATGATCAAATGATTGCATTTACGTCACAGCTTGCGCATATTGTATCAAATGCATATATCAAAAGCCCGACAGCATTAGAGCATAGAGATTTTTCGGCAGGGAGCTTTAAAGATTTAACAAGAGTTGCATGGCTCAACGAGATGATGTGGTCAGAGTTGTTTTTAGAAAACAAAGACTATTTGCTAAGTGAATTGAGCTTTCTTATGAATTCACTAGAAGAATACAAAAAAGCTATTGAAAATGATGATGCACAAACCTTACAAGGCTTGTTGCGTGATGGAAAAGAACAAAAAAAAGAATCCGATCGCTTATCGCGTCGCCATAAAGCAGATTAACCTCCCACTGAAATAGCAGCGAAGCTGCAAGGAGGGAGTGGTTACTAGCGCATTGTTGCACAATGCGAGAAAGTAGCAAAGCGGATTTCGAGTATCCGCATTGAATAAAAAACCTCACGAATATTCGTGAGGTTTTGTGTTAGTTTATAGAAATTTCAAAAGGCGCAACAGGGAGATTCGTTATGCCAATTAAGTTTGCTGTGGAAGGATTTTGTTCATAAGCGTAACGGATAATCAAAGAGCCCTCGTATGGAGGAATCGATAAAAATAACGTGTTAGTTTCAATCTTTGCGTCCAATACCCAAGCAAACCCAGCATGATCATTTCCATATGAAAGATGTGAGGGGGGCATATTCATCCTTGTTTGGATTGGTTGGTCAAAGGTTAGAGAAACGGTATATGCGTCATCCGTATGTGTATAAGTGGATGATATAAGCATTGGTGAGCTTGCATAAGCATCTTTCTCATGATAAATAAGATTTTTGGCAAGAAGAACAATGCGGTGTGCTAATTCTCGTTTGTCTTGTGGATGAATATCATTCCATTCTCCTAAATCATAATTAATACTAATGGCTGTATTTGGTTCGCTAAGCGCCTTTGTCTGTGAAAGACGAACGCTTGCCCAAGAATCATATGTGCTAGGGGTATCCGTCGATGGTTGATATTTTGGTAGTTGTACAATGAAAAATGGCAAATCACCTAATCCCCATTTTGAACGCCATTTTCGAATCAAAGCGATAAGAAGCGTATCATATAAGGATGGATTGTGAAGGTTGGACTCGCCTTGATACCAGAGAAAACCACGAATCGTATAATTAAAAGCTGGTGATAGCATACCATTGTAAAGAGCGGTTGGTTGCCAATTTAAGAAAAATTCGTTTGGTTTCATTGGCATATGGCAACCAATTTTGTAATGCCATAGACCTCGTAGCGAAATCGTATGAATAGGAAGAAGTCCATCTTCAGACAAATTGAAAATTTCAAATGGCTTATTCTTAACAAATCGCCCTTGTCCACCATGTACACGAAGTGAAATGGTAATCGTATTTTCGCCTTCACGTACAAAATCAAGCAAAATCGAATACTTTCTAGGTGGGTATAAATAATCAGTTTGTCCAACTAAATGGCCATTGATATAGGTTTTGTCTGCATCAACAAGCTTTCCGAGCCATAAGTACAAAGGCGATAAAAGCATATCTTTTGTTAAAACAAATGATTTTTTAAACCATATCATACCAGTAAAGTCATGAATATTGGCTTCTTCTAAAGAGCAAGGAAGAGATATGGTGTCCCAATCATGAAAGTCAATCGAATCCGAATACCAAGGTGTATTTTTCAACCCCTCATCTAAAGAAGAAATGGTTTCATACCAAGCTTGATTTTCGGTGTTTGCCTTTTCGATGCAGTTCATTGCATAGGAGGGGTCTTTAAAGTCTTGAATGGTCGATTTGTAGTTGGTGTTTGGAATTTGTTGCAATGTGTCTTCATCTAACCAAGCTTCAATCGGTGAACCACCTTGTGCAATCAAAAGAAAGCCAATAGGAATTTGATAGGTAGTAGATAATTCTTGTGAAAAGAAAAAAGCAACTGCGCTAAAATGGTCAAGCTGTTCTTGAGTTGCTAAAAGCCATTCACCTGAATCATAATCATCCATTTCGCCTTCAAATTCTGCTCGTATAGGTGCCGTAAAAATGCGGATCGTTGGTTCATTGACTGTACGAAGATCCTTTTTGTAATAATCACGCACACGTGTGATTTGTAGTTCCATATTGGATTGTCCAGAGCCAACATAGATATCGCCAAATGTAATATCCGTTATGCGAACTTCTTCATCACCTGCTATAAAGGATAAGGTAAAAAGTCCTCCAGCAGGGAAAGAGGGTAGTGAAAATTCAAAGTAGTCATCAGCATTTGGGAAAAGGTGGTCATGGAAAACGACCTCCTGTTTGTTTTCGTCAATTAACTGAATCAATAATTCAGTTTCTGATGAGGAGTGTCCCCAAATAAGAGGGTAGGAATCACGTTGCAATAGCATATGATGGCTAATTAATTTTGGTAATCGAATTGACATAGATAAGTCTCCTTCAATAAGTTTCATCAATAATATCATAGTTAAGGATTGTGTTGCAAGCGAAAACGCGTGAATAGAGGCGATTACCTTGACAAAAGCGGTGCTGTTAGATAAAATGAAGTTACATTTACAGAAAATAGGTGATATATGTTAAAAGTAGCAATATGCGATGATGAAATAATCTATAGAAAAAGAGTTGAAGCATTGCTTGTGGAGCGTTTTTCAAAAGAAAATATTTCGTATAGAATTCATTTGTTTTCAACGGTGGATGAAGTAGCAAATTCCAGTGATTTGGCGGAATATGATGTCTTGTTTTTGGATATTCAGATTGATGATGGCAATGGAATTGAATTAGCGAAACAATTAAGAGATGCAGGAATTGATTCGTTTATCGTATTCGTGACATCATTTTCAAATTATGTATTTGAAGGATACAAAGTAGAAGCAGTTCGATACATTTTAAAAAACTCTCTTGAATTAATGTTTGATGAGTGTCTTGATTTTATTTTAA
>CAZMHF010000053.1:0-3284 GCA_964566025.1 uncultured Lachnospiraceae bacterium
TTGCTGGTCGTTTCTTTAAAATTTTCTTCTTTCTTTTGCAATTTTCAGTGTACAATAGACATATCAAAATACTGATTAATTATGACTAAGTCCAACGTATTGGACTTTTTTGCGTATAACCTTTATTTAGATAAGGAGTAGGTGAGCAATGAATAAAAAACGAAAAATTGTTATTTTAGATGGATCGGCGTTTAATCCTGGTGATTTATCGTGGGATTCCTTTTCGAGATTTGGAGAGGTCATCTATTATCCTCAATCAAAATCTGAGGAAGTGATTGAGCGAATTGGCGATGCCGAAATGGTGATTACCAATAAAGTAATGATTGATAAAACTATTATAAAAGCGTGTCCATCTATAAAATATATTGGTCTATTATCAACAGGCTATAATGTAATTGATTTAGATGCAGCAAATGAATATGGCATTACCGTAACGAATGTACCCGATTATAGTTCTCATGCAGTTGCACAACTTGTATTTGCCTTTATTTTAGAAATGGCAAACAAGGTTACCGTACATGATGCTTCTGTACATGCTGGCGAATGGATCACCTGTCCCAACTTTTGTTATTGGAAAAGTCCACTTACAGAGCTTCGTGATAAAACGATTGGTATTATTGGCCTAGGTTCGATAGGGCAGCACGTTATGCGCATTGCTAATGCATTTGATATGAATGTTTTATACAATAGTCGAACACGCAAGGAGCAATTTGAACATGAAAAATGTCATTATGCATCAATGGACGAATTATTTGAAAAATCCGATATTATTACACTCCATTGTCCACTATTTGAAAATACAAAAGACCTAATCAATACATCTTCCATTGAAAAAATGAAAAAAAGTGTGTGGATTATCAATACGGCACGAGGCGGTTGTATTAATGAGGCAGATTTGGTAAAAGCATTAAATGAAGAACGCATTGCATATGCAGGGCTTGATGTGATTGATACAGAGCCAATGAAAGAAGATTGTATATTGCTAAAAGCGAAAAATTTGATTATTACGCCACATATTGCATGGGCATCTTATGAAACGCGCTTGCGCCTTATGGGAATTGCTGTGAAAAATTTAGAGAACTATTTAAATGGTGAGATTTCAAATGTTGTGAATCGTCCACATGGACAATAAGGAGAATTATTTCACAAAAGAATAATTGCAACGCATCTTTTGCTATGTTACAATGTGTTTGTTCAAAGAAATGAGGTTTTATGATTGCCATTATTGATTATGATGCAGGAAATTTAAAAAGTGTTGAAAATGCGCTTCATTATCTAGGTCATGAATGTATTGTTACAAGAGATCCAGTGATTTTGATGAAAGCAGATAAAGTGATATTGCCAGGTGTAGGTGCATTTGAAGATGCGATGAATCGTTTAAGAGAGTATCATTTGATTGATACGATACAAGATATTGTTAAAAGTGGAAAACCATTTTTGGGAATATGCCTCGGTATGCAATTGATGTTTGATTTTAGTGAAGAGAGTGTCGATGGAAAGGGGGTCGTTGATGGCCTTCATTTATTGCCTGGTGCGATTGTTCATTTTGAAGAAAAAGAGGGATATAAGATTCCGCATATTGGATGGAATTCATTAGAAATCAATCCAAAGAGTCGCTTGTTTCATGGCATTAAAGAGCAGAGTCATGTTTATTTTGTTCATTCGTACTATTTGAAGGCGGATAATCTAGACGATGTAGCCGCTAGTAGCGAATATTGCAATCGGATTCATGCAGCAGTTGAAAAAGAAAATTTATTTGGGTGCCAGTTTCATCCAGAAAAAAGCGGAATCATTGGCCTTTCGATATTGAATAATTTCGCTACACTTTAAAAAGGACGGTATTTTATTTATGCATACAAAAAGAATCATTCCATGTTTAGATGTGAAAGATGGACGAGTTGTTAAAGGGGTCAATTTTGTTAATCTTCGTGATGCAGGTGATCCAGTTGAGATTGCTGCATTTTACGACAAATCGGGTGCAGATGAATTGGTGTTTTTAGATATTACGGCTTCTTCTGATGCGAGGGATACGGTTATTGATATGGTACAAGAAGTAGCAAAGCAAGTGTTTATCCCTTTTACAGTAGGTGGAGGAATTCGTACGATTGAAGATTTTAAACGCATGCTTCGTGCAGGAGCAGATAAAGTTGCGGTGAATTCGGCGGCCATTCTAAATCCAGAATTGATACGTGAAGCAGCAGAGAAGTTTGGTAGCCAATGTGTTGTCGTGGCCATCGATGCAAAACGCCGCGCAAACGGGGATGGATGGACGATTTATAAAAACGGTGGTCGCATTGATATGGAGATTGATGCGATTGAATGGGCAAAAAAAGTATGCGAATTAGGTGCAGGTGAGATTTTACTCACGAGCATGGATTGCGATGGAACGAAAAATGGTTTTGACAATGAACTAACAAGAGCCGTTGCCGAAAATGTGACGATTCCAGTAATCGCATCTGGTGGTGCAGGCGTGATGGAACACTTTTATGATACATTAACAAAAGGCAAAGCAGATGCTGCTTTGGCAGCGACATTATTTCATTACCGCGAAATAGAGATTAATGATTTAAAGAAATATTTAGATGAACAAGGTGTGTCTGTTAGAATAAATTAGAATAAATCAATAAGGAGTTATATTATGAAGATAATTTTTGCATCCGATATACATGGTTCTTATGCAGCGGCAAAAAAAATTATATCGATCGTTGAAAAAGAAAAGGCAGATAAACTCGTCTTATTAGGTGATTTATTGTATCATGGACCACGAAATCCATTGCCAAAAGAATATGACCCAGAGAAAGTTTTTACCTTATTAAATCAATACAAAGAAAAAATTATCGCTATTCGTGGAAATTGTGATAGCGAAGTTGATCAAATGGTTCTTGAATTTCCGATGATGGCAGATTATGCATTGCTTTTGCTTGATGAAAAAGAAGTTTTCATTACACATGGTCATCTATTTAGTCAAGACAATTTGCCAACAGCAAAAGAGGGCGTGATGATATCAGGCCATACACATGTAAATGGTGTGTGGGATGTTCATCAAGACGAAAAGCACTATATATGTATGAATCCTGGTTCTGCTTCTTTGCCAAAAGAAAAGCAAGAACCTACCTATATGATATATGAGAATAGAGAATTTCGTATTATGAGTTTTGATGAAGAGCTACAAAACTCCTATGCGTTCAAATAAAACCATCTCTGTGGTTTGTTCATAATAAGAATTTAAAATGATCTCCCAAGATAAAGAAAGCGAGGAAACACATATGTTTGCACGTATATTA
>CAZMHF010000054.1:0-2939 GCA_964566025.1 uncultured Lachnospiraceae bacterium
TCACCATTCTTTTTTACTTCATTATACCACAAAATACATCTTTAGTACATAACCGAATTTCAAAACCAAGCGTTTTTCGATACACACAAAACAGGTGAGCTTATTTTTAGTGGCAAGGTGGTCGAAATTCAATTTGTTGCATGCCTTATTGTCCCACACGATGATTTTATATATAATACGGTATTTTTATCAGAGGAAGCAAAAATTCAATTTTTGAAAGAAATAAAGGAGAGCTCGGTTAGTGTTGTGGCATTTGATGAGGAGGTACTAAAGCAGAAAAATCTTTGCGTGTTCTCAACCTGTTCTTATGAATTCGACAATGCGAGAACCGTATTAGTAGGAGTGCTTGAGAGGTAAAAATGTGGCAAGCAAACCTACAATCCAAGGCAGTGTTAAAACTCCAAGGTGGGCATTGACTTTGCGTATACATCATGATACAATAAAAAATAATGTCATAAGCGAACTGGCGAAATGATGTTATAAGAAAATGGAAAAAATATTTCAAAGCATCAGCATATGTCTGTTGATGAGGGCGGAGAGAGCTAACTTGCGTTCGCCACCGTTGGTGGCGGGAGTTTTGTTGAGTTTTGACGCGCAAATTAAGATGTAAGATAAATGGTAATAGTTTTTACCATAGTAAAATTGTAAAGGAATGCATACATACATGGAAGAAACATATTCATTAAAAAAAATTCTCTCTTTAATTCTGGACAAAATATGGATGATTGTCACTATCGTTTTCTTAGGGGCAATCTTGGCGTTTTATATATCAAAATTTGTTTTACCACTCAAATATTCTTCGTATATTTCTATGTATGTTCAGAGTTATAAAGAGATAAATGGTGACGATGATGGCAAGTATAATGACATTGGTAAATCAAAACAGCTAATTAACACCTATATTGAGGTATTGAAAGACGATGCCGTCATGGAATCAGTTGGAGCTGCTTTACAACAAAAATTCGACGAAGCAACAATTGCAAAAAGCTTTGATATGCTTGATGGTGCGATTAGACCATCATCTCTTCGTTCGGAATTGTCTATTACATCCGTTACGGATACGAGTGCACTTAAAATCGTTGCTACATCACAAAATGCAGAGCTTTCTGCTGAAATTTGTAATGAGCTTTCAAGACAAGCAGGTAAGTATATCGATCAAGCAATCGGTGTTGGTTCAGTTTCTACAATTGACACGGCCAAAGTATACAAATCACCTATTTCACCAAACACCTCTAAAAACACATTTTTGGGTGCAGCAGCGGGCTTATTACTCAGTTTATTTATCGTATTTTTGAAAGACTTCTTTGACAATACCATAAAAGATGTAAATACATTGGCGGATACTTATAACAAGCCAATCGTTGGAGAGATTCGGAAGTTCGGGAATGAAAAAACAGCTAAAAAGCAAAACGAAAAACATGTCAAGCTTACAGATAAAAATGTCCCATTCCATATCATTGAAAGCTATAAGACTATGCGAACTAATATTGCATTCTCGCTTTCAACATTTGAGAAAAAAATCATTGCAGTTTCTTCATCAAGTCCTGATGACGGCAAATCTACAATCTCCTCAAATATCGCAATTGCGGTAGCACAAAAAGGAGATAGGGTTCTTTTGATTGATGCAGATATGCGTAAACCAGTTCAGCACAAAATTTTTGGAGTTAAAAATAAAAATGGACTTTCTTCGGCCATTAGCAAAATGTGCGAATTAGATGAATGTATTCAAAAAAGCATAATAGATAATCTTGATATTATGACGGCTGGTCCGATTCCGCCGAATCCTTCAGAACTACTTTCTTCTGAAGAGGCAAAGGAAATTTTCGAGAAATTGAATCTCGCTTATGATATGGTTATTGTGGATTTGCCACCAATTTGTATGGTTTCTGATGCGCTAACATTAAGTCATGATGTGGCTGGACTTCTTTTGGTAGTGCGATATGGCAAAACTACTTTTGATGATATAGCAGAAGCAAATAAACGTTTAGAACTTGCTGAAATGAACATTTTAGGCTATGTAGTAAACGACATCAATACAAAAGAACGTGCAAACTATTACGCAAATAATAAATATAAAGATTATAACTATGGGTATAGTCAAAGAAAAGTGAAACATGAGGACTGATTATCATACACATATTCTTCCAAAACTTGATGATGGGGCAAAAAATGTAGAGACATCACTTAAAATGCTAGAAAATCTAAAAAAACAGAAAATCCAACGTGTGATTGCGACGCCGCATTTTTATGCACATCGGGAAACATCTGTTGCAGATTTTATTGCAAAAAGAGAGCGTTCATTTTTGCAAATCGTTGAGCAAGCGCCATTACATATTACGCTTGGAGCTGAGGTTGCTCTAGAGCAAAATCTTTCTGAGGTGCCAGAAATTGAAAAACTTGCGATTGAGGGAACTAATTTAATTTTATTAGAGCTTCCTTATCAAAGTTATAGACCTTGGATGAGCGAAGAAATTCATAATATTTCGACTGAATTTGGTTTGCAGGTCATACTTGCACACATTAATCGTTATATGGATTTTTATAGTATGGAACAGCTTGAACAGATTTTGCAGTGTGATGCGATTTTTCAAATCAACAATGAAGCATTTGATGTGAGTAAGGAACGTAGACTTGTGAAAATGCTGATAAAGCGTGACTATCCGCTTGTATTCGGATCGGATTGTCATAATCTGAAAGGACGAAAACCAAATTGGAATTTGTTTAAACTAAAAGGAAAGGCTGCCTTGTTGGAGTTTTCCGATTCTATTTTAGATGAATATACAACGGATTAGATTTTATATAACCTTGCCAAAGATGGCCCAAAACAAGTGAAACATCAGCCTCAGCAATCGCTGGGGCATTTTTGTGAAACAAAAATGCGGCAAGTCAATTCGGATACTCGAAATCCGCTTCGCTACTTTCTAGTGACCTCCCTCCCA
>CAZMHF010000055.1:0-2885 GCA_964566025.1 uncultured Lachnospiraceae bacterium
GTTGGTCAAGGGGTTAAGACGTCGCCCTCTCACGGCGAAAACAGGGGTTCGATTCCCCTACGAGCTGCTACATAAAAACAAGTGTCCATTAGGACACTTGTTTTTTATTAACGTAATAAATATGCGTCAAACATTTGTTTAGCAATAGGCGCTGCCGTCAATCCACCCGAACCACCGCCTTCTACAATCACACAGACCGCAATCGTTGGATTTTCTGCAGGGGCAAAACCCACAAACCATGCATGCGTTTCTCCCTGCACATTGTTATATTGCGCAGAACCTGTTTTACCACCAGATTGATAATTCTCTCCTTGTGCTAGGTATCCTGTGCCATCCGAAACAACTGAAATCATATATTCTCGCAATACCGTTGCTTCTTCTTTTGACATAACCTGCTTTAGCTTTTCACTTTCAAACGTTTCTACAACATTTCCTTTCGCATCCATCACTTCATCCATCAAATATGGCTTCATCATAATTCCATTATTGACAATTGCCGATGTAATCATTAAGTTATGAAGCGGCGACATAACTGTTTTTCCTTGCCCAATGGACGCCATCATACGATCCCATTCATTGCTTTCATTCGTAATTGGCAATGTACTTTTAAAAACCGTATTATGCATGTTAATTTCACTATCGAAGAGCAAATCCTTTCCCAATTGCATAAATGTCTTATTATTTAACGCTTGCCCTATAAAGGCAAACGCGCAGTTACAAGAACGTTGTAATGTTTGAGGCAATGTAAGAGTGCCATGAACAGCATTCTCAGAGCAATTAATCGTTGGCAAATTATTCAGTGTAAAACTACCTTCGCAAAGGAAATGAAACGACTCAAAATCCGTTGGGTTCTCTCGCATATATGCCAATGTTGTCACCAACTTAAAGGTTGATCCAGGCGGATATTTCCCCGCGGTTACACGATTGACTAAAAACGAATCTTCTCCTTGATAATTTTCAATGTTTGCTAGTATATCCGCAATATCATTTGGATTGTAGTCTGGTTTTGACACCATAGCAAGAATTTTCCCCGTTGAAGGTTCAATTGCTACAATTGCACCTTTTCGATCGCCAAGTGCCTCATAGGCTGTTTTTTGCAATTGAAAATCCAATGTTGTCACAAGATGATTCCCTTGCGCTCTTTGATTCAAAAACTCCATTTCGATTTTCTCTTCTAAAGAAGCGTTCGATTCTAATATATAATAGCTTGCTAATTCCTCAAGACCTGTACTGACTTTGGCACGATACCCCACTGCATGTGCAAACATATTTTCATAAGGATAGAAGCGTTTTTCCTCGCCTTCCTCTTGCTTTGTTGTAGCAATCACCGTATGGTCACTCGTAAGAATATTTCCTCGAATAATTTTTTTCGCTTTTTCTTCAATTCTAGCGTTATTATATGAATTACTTAAGAGTGAATCGTCCACGTTCACGATAAAACAAATCATAAAAGCACACATTCCTAAAAATAATATTATAAATGCATACGCAATCATATACACTTCTTTATTGCGTTTCGTCGTTGATGGCAATGCTTTCTTCTTGTTCTTCTTCATTAAGCTCCTCTCCTTTCTTCATTCCAACTAACCCTTGCATCACAGCAAACATTAGCATAATACCGATTAATGAACTACCACCATAACTAACAAATGGTAACGTTACCCCTGTAGAAGGAATCATTTTTAATCCACCACCGATATTTAAAAAGACTTGGACAATGTACTGGCTTGCAATGCCAATACCAATAAGCTTATAAAATTTTATATCATTTTTTGATGCAATATACACGAATTGTAAAAAGACACACAAGCATATAAAGATTAAGCATAAACCAAACAAACCACCCATTTCTTCACAAATGGCTGAAAAAATAAAATCCTTTGTTACAACCGGGATTTTTGTTGGTAATCCCATATAAAGGCCAACACCAGTGAACCCGCCAGAACCTATCGCAAATAAGGATTGTGCAATTTGATAACCCTCTTTATCAATGACTGACCATGGATCTAGCCATACAGCCACTCGAATTTGTACGTGTGAAAATAATTCATATGCAACAACGGCCGCCACACAACCAATTAAAAATCCCATCAAAAAGTACCATGGCGTTTTTGTTGCAACATATAACATAAATAAATAGGTCATAAAGAAAATCAAAGCACCACCAAGATCATTCGATAATACAAGAATGCCTACATGCGCCATCGCAATGAGCGTTGCAAAGCAAACACGAATGAAATCGTTTCTCTTTCGAAATAACATAGCAATCAATAAAATAAATGATAATTTTACAAATTCGGATGGTTGAAATGCAAAACCAGCAATATTAATGGATAAATTCGCACCATATGTGATTTTTCCTTTTACAAGGACAACAGCAAGCAACGCTAGTCCAATAACACCACCTATGCCTGCAAGAACCTTTGCCATCGTTAATTTCTCAATAAATTTCGGAATGATAAGTGAAATCATTCCTGCAATAACAAGAAACATAAATTGTCGAATTGCTTGATCGTAATTCAAGCGTGTCAACATAATAAATCCAATGCTAGAAAGCAAATAAATCATATTTAGCAATAATAAATTTGCCGTCTTATATATTTTACGAAACATCAATAAATACACAAAGTAAAATACACTTTGTGAAATATAAAAAATCAAAATTGTTATATCAAATTTATGCATAAATAACACAAAAAAACCGAGCATATGCATCAATGCTGTGCAAATGTTGATTTTATAGTATTTCCATTTTCGATAACTCTCGTTTTTAATCCGCAACGACATAAAGCAATCAATTGTAATGATTACAATCATTAATAACATAATGTATTTTGCATATGCCGTAAACACTTGAACCATTTAATTCTCCTTCTGTTTTTTAA
>CAZMHF010000056.1:0-2371 GCA_964566025.1 uncultured Lachnospiraceae bacterium
ACAAGTCCATAAATCGATAAATGATGTTCTCCGTAAATTCTCGCTGATGGCAATAGTTCATCTAATGAAATAAACACCATAATTCCAGCCACTAAGCCAAATAGCACACCAAATATCATATCATTCATAAATGGCATCAAGATTAAATAGCCAATCAAGGCACCAATCGGCTCTGATAAGCCAGATGCAAATGAGTAGAAGAATGCCTTCTTTCGATCACCTGTTGCATAATAAATCGGCACAGAAACAGCAATTCCTTCGGGAATATTGTGAAGTGCAATTGCCACAACAATTGGTAATACTAAGCTTGGCGATTGCAAAGCCGTAATAAAGGTCGCCAATCCTTCTGGCAAGTTATGAATCACTATTGCAAGTGCCGTAAAAATTCCTGTTCGCATCAAGTGAGGATTATGTTCTGTTTTTTTCACCTCTTCATCTGCACTAATAATATTTTTTACCTCATGTGGATTTCGATCACTAGGAACAAGTTTATCGATTAATCCCATCAAAATCATACCTGCAAAGAAGCTAATAATAGCTACAAGTGTACCTGTCTTCTCTCCAAAGGAGGCGCTTAGTGACGCTGTCGCTTCTGGAAAAATTTCCACCATCGATATATAAATCATCACGCCCGCCGAAAATCCCAAACTAATTGAAAGAAATTTCGTATTTGTCTTTTTGGCAAAAAGGGCAATCACACTTCCAATACCTGTCGAAAGACCTGCAATTAAAGTCAATCCAAACGCCCATGCTACATTTCCCATAACAACCTCCTCCTTCTTTTTTTATTAGGTTATCTCATATATATCATCACAACTTTTCGATACGCGACATAAAGAAAAATAGCTTTCTTCAAGTGGTATCCATGTTTCTTTAAATATGATGGCGCGCTCCTTGCCATTTCTTTTGACAATACGCGCATATTGCTCATTTGAATCAATATCTAAAAATATTCGATAATCATAATACTCTCTAAAATGCGGATGACAAGCATACGATCCCTCTATAATAACGACTTCTTGTGGCTTTATCATAATGCGCGCACCCAGTTTTTGTGTTTGACAATCATACACTTGATACGAAAATGGCTCACCCTTTTGTAATGGTTTTAGTACTTCTTCTAAAAAGCGCTCGTAATCGATATTGCCTCCCGCTTCTGCTAGTCTTTTCTCGGTTCTTTGATAAGATTGTAGAAAAAAATCATCCATGTGGATGGTATCACATCCTAGTTTTCCTTGTAAATACGTCGCAAGTGTTGTTTTTCCCGCCCCGCATCTGCCGTCAATTGCTACCACGCACGGTTCTTTGCTTTTGCTTATTTTTCGTATTTTTTCTAGGATTTCTTCTCTTTTTTCCATCATGCCTTTGCCCCATCAGCAACTTTTTTATGTTGCTTATGGCCAAATGGCACTAATTTTGCTTTCCCTAATGCCACCATAATCGCTGGAATCAATACTAACTGCAAGATGATTCCCGGGATTGCATTAAACACAGCTCCAGCTATAAATAGCTTCCATGTGAATCCATAATTTCCAAGTCCACTTAACACAATGCGAGCAACACCCCAAACGATACGCCCTGCCACCATAGCAATAATCATCGCCTTATATAATGAAATAACGCATTTCCATTTTGAGCGATTGTAAATGAATCCAACTAGCATACCGTATGTCGCTAATTCAAATGCCATCGCAATCCCCATCGGAATCAACACAGGCATACCAAATACGAAGTAGCGAAAGATGGGTAGCACAAAGCCCACAACCAAACCATATTTCCAACCGCATATCAGTCCACATAATAATACTGGTATGTGCATTGGCAATAGCATATTACCGATTTGTTGGATCTGTCCCGTCAAAAAGGGTAGATAGAACCCTATTGCTAAAAATAGAGCTGCTAATGTGAATTTCTTGATTTCTTCCTTATACATATACCTTCTCCTTTATCTTTGTACATTATTATAGCATATTTCATAACACGATTAAATGTCACATGTTATATATTAATTGTTTTTTGACATTCATAACTTATGATAGATTGTAAAATGAAGTGCGCCACCCAATTTGGGTAAAAGAATAGCCATAATGAAACTTTCGTGTAGAATGGAGTTATCAAGACAAACATTCAAACGGAGACAACATTATGAGCTACCACCATCTTACCACATTTGAGCGAGGACGTATACAAGAATTATTGTTACTGGGTTATTCACACAGGGCAATTGCCCAAAAGCTGAATCGCCATCGTTCCTGTATAGACCGTGAGATTCGTCGTAACGCAGTCTGCACTGACTTCTGCACTGACTATGTCGGTGAGACTGCACAGACAGCCATTACGTCGCTTTACAACACGCTACCAAAAGGTGCAT
>CAZMHF010000057.1:0-2174 GCA_964566025.1 uncultured Lachnospiraceae bacterium
AAGGAAGTTCCACCCACCGCCTAAGAGGCGGGGGACTTCCTTGGGAGGTTAAATCAGCAATGGTGCTTCCAAATCGATACTTTCTTTGATGCCATAATGTTCAACCTTCGATTTATAACAGTTCCCTAAATAATAAATCCGAAGACTGTCCTTTTTTTTATCAATCAGTCCTTCCAGAATATGTACTACCTCACGACACTTTGCCGCATCAAAAACACACTCAAAAACCGAATTTTGAACTCTAGTTCCATAATTTACACACTCCTTTGCAACCTTGCGCAATCGCTTCCTTCCCTGCGCATCTTGTGTATTCACATCATAAGTAATCAATACAAGCATAAAACACTACCTCCAAAGAAATGGTGGATATTCCTCCAAATCGCCGCGAATAGATCTTGCAAGCAAAAGTGCTTGCACATATGGAACCATACCCCATTGTATCTTTTCTTGAATAAACGGATGCTTGATGGTCTGTATTTTTTTATTCTGCCAAGCCGTCAAAAAAACCTTTCGTGTCTGATCATCCATAATTACTGCTCCGCTTTCTTTTTGTGTAAACCCCTTCGAAGAAATCATTTGCTTATTAATCAACGACAGCACAAAGCGATCGGCAAAAATACTGCGTAACTCTTCCATCAAATCAAGAGCCAAGGAGATCCGTCCTGGTCGATCCTTATGTAAAAAACCAACATAAGGATCAAGCCCAACAGTTTCTAAAGCACTCCCACACATTCCCGCAAGCAAAGTATAGGCGAATGATAGCATTGCATTCACATTATCTAGTGGTGGTCGTTTATTCCTTCCTTTGAAGTGGAAATCCTCCTTTTGCTGCAAAATTAAATCATCAAAAATCGAGAAATATATAGATGCAGCCTCACCCTCAATTCCACGAAGATGTTGCGTATCGTAAACATCTGGGATCTGTTTTAACGAATTCGAAAGAAAAATTGACTTTCTTTTCATTAGCGTTGTATCAAGCCTTAATGGATAATCCCTTATCGCCCTTTCGATTACCCATTTTGCGTTGTAGATTTTACCGATTATAAGATTTTTGGAGATTTTTGTGCACTCCGTTTCATTGTCAGCAATTCTGTACTGTTGGCGGCGGAGTATGACATTTCCTTTCATTTCGCCTGTTACTCTCGCTAAAAACCTTCCATTTCTGCTCATGAACGACAGGGAAATGCCATGTTTTGCACAGGCATACATCAATGCAGGACTAGCTCCACTATAACCAAAGGTAATAATACTTTCTATATTGTGCAACGGAATTCTCATCAGACTTTCATTTTCGCAAAGCACCACAACATTCTCGCCATCTAAAGATAAATAGCGGTCGGGGGATGTTACATATAATGTATTCAAAATCTGTTTCAATAATCATCCTCCCTCAATGCATTATTAATATAATTTCTAACAGAATTTCTTTTTTCAAGAACAGGTAAACAAATATTCTTTAGAGAACAAGAATTACAAGCTTTCGTTCGTTTAGGTTTTATGGTGTATCGTTTATCAAAATATTGGTGCATCTGAGCGACGATCTCAATTACCTCATCCCGAAGATCTTTTGTAAATTCAACTTTTAGCCTCCTATGGGTTTCGCCATAATAAATTGCCCCCGTGTCCACCTTACAACAAAGCATTTCCTCCAAACATATGGCTTGAGCAGTTAGTTGCAAAATATCATAGTTTTCTTCCTTTGGTTGTCCCTTTTTATACTCAACAGGATATACTTGATACTTTCCTATTCGTCCGACTAATGAAAACCCCTGTGCATCTTCATAAAATTCAACGATATCACATTCGCCACTGATCCCCATTTTCCGTGAAGCAACCGGCATTCCACGTGTAATAATCACATTCCCACGTCTCTCAGAAAGATATTTATCATGAGCTTTTTCGTGCAAGATAATTCCTTCCACCGTGCGCAAGTTATTCGCCCATTGCTGCTCAATATGAATCAATGACCACTGACGTTTACAAAACTTAAAATGCTGAATACCAGAAATCATTAAAAAAGCATCTTCTGTGTACATACTAAATCATTCTCGTCACAGTCACACCATCCGGAATTTGCTCTTCATGAATAGTCACTGCATAATCCGAATATTTTCTCGCCTCTGCGCCGCTAATATTTTTGACTTCAACGCTTTCGAAAAGTTTGTAAGCAGGAC